>CAZEAA010000199.1:0-10719 GCA_964510015.1 uncultured Sandaracinaceae bacterium | reverse complement strand
CTCGGCGCTTCGCCATCGAAGTCTTCCCGTCGGACTTGTGACCAGTCGATAGACGTCCACGCCCACGACCACGTCGACGCGAGGTGGTCCCGGGCTTTGGACTACCCGCCCTTCGGCCCCGTGCTGAGAACGCCGCGCTCCACCAGCTCGAGCGCCATGGTGCCCATGTCCAAGAGGTCGCCCAGGGCTCCCTGCGCGAACCACTCGTCCAGCGTGGCGCGAATGACGCCCATCATGGCGGCCCCGATCAAGCGGGACTCGCGGCCGCCGTGCTCGGCCCGCAGGGTGTCGGCGATGACGTCGGCCCACACGCGGTCCACGTCGCGCTGATAGGCGATGAGCGAGGTGGCGCCGTTCGCGATGCGGTGCTGCGCCACCATCGCGTCGCGGTTCTGCATGAACGCGCTGGCCATGGCCAGGATGGCGCGCCGCACGGTCTGGTAGGCGGGCTCGTCGCCGCGCTGTGCCGTGAGGCCGTTGAACTGCTCGAGCCACAGGTCGCGGTTGGGGAACGCCGCCGCTTCTTTGGTGGCGAAGTACCGGAAGAAGGTGCGCCGTGACACGTTGGCCACCGCCGCGATCTCGTCCACCGTCACGCTGTCGAAGCCCCGCTCCAAGAACAGATCCCGAGCGGCGTTGACCAACGCCTCGCGCGTCTGGACCTTCTTGCGCTCGCGCAGGCCCTGGGGATCTTCGTCGCTCTCGCGGGTGTCCAACAGCTCGGTGGTCAAGGCGTGGTCTCCGACATCTCCGGCGGCACGAAGCTCGCACGCCCCGGATCCACTGCCAATACCACGGCTCGGAGCTGTGGCGTCATTCCTCGTGAGACGGTCATGTACATGAGGGTCTCGCTCACGCCGTCCTGGTAGGGGCGCAGCGTGGGCTGGCCGGGGGCGTCGGGCCCCTCGTGCGCCGGCAAGCGTGCGCGCTCGAAGGTCACGCCGTCCAGGCTGCCGAGCGCCAGGATGATGCGGTCGTCGTCGTCGCTGCCGTCCTCGGCCACCTGCTGCGCCTCCACGTAGAGCCGCAGGGTGGTGCGACCCGTCGGCGAGGTGGCGACCGTGGCGGCGGGGCTCACGTAGGCGCGCTCCTCGAGATCGTCTTCGTCGGCGCGTGGCGGGATGACCAGCGCGTCCACGGAAGCGGTCTCGGCGTTGGTGTCCAGCAGCGTGAACGCGAGGCCGTCCACCGAGGTGGCCACCCAGATCTGGGTCCCGTCATCTGCGTAGAGATAGTAGGTCCCGTCGAGCTGGGTGACCGCAGGGGAGCGCAGGCCCGCCTCCTGGATGCCGAGGTCGTTCGCCAGCACGAGTCCGTCGCCGTGGCGCGTGAAGGTGCCGCCAGCGCTGGGTGCCACCGCGACGCCGATGCCGCCCGCCGCCGCGTAGTAGAGGCGCACGGACCCGTCGGCCATCTCGAGGGCCCATGGCTGGGAGACGTAGCCACCTTCCCACGGCTCGCTCGCGGCGAGGATCTCGCTGCCCACGTCGAAGCCGAACATGGTCTCGGTGCTGCTGCGGAAGATGCGCATCGGCTCGAACTGGCCGGGGTCGAGATCACGCGCCGGCAACTCGGGATTGCGCTCGGGCAGCGGGTCGATGGGTGCGGCCGCTCCGTAGAAGAGCGAGCCGCCCGCGAACGACGCACGGTCCACGCCCACGTTGCCGAGTTCGATGGCGCGTCCGAGGAAGCGCGTCTCCTCTGGAGCGAGCCGGCGGAAGGGCCCCACGCCGCTGGTGCTGACGGGATCCGAGAAGGGCGTCTCCTTGCCGAGCGCGGCACAGCCGGTCAGCAGGGCCACCACCACGAGCGCGAGCCGCGACGCTCGCCGAGTGAAGTTCATGCGGGTCATTCGAACACCACCTCGAGGCTTGCGCCGACGCCCCACTGTTGGCCGCCGGCCGTGTAGTCACCCACGGGGTCCACGAGGCTGTCTTTCTGATGGTTGCGGGTGGGCAGATAGGCGTACTGGAAGTAGGCGTCCAGCTGCAGGTGGCCCGGGATGGTGGGACGCAGGTTCGAGAGACGCACGCCCGCGCCGAGCGAGAACGTGTGCCGGTCCGAGTCCACGAAGTTGGTGGCCCCGCGCTGCACCGGGAAGGGCGTGCCCTCGTACACGTAGCCGAAGCGCGTCTGGACCAGCGTGGCCGAGTTCTGGAACGCATCGAACTCCACGCCCACGCGCGGCACCAGCGTGTCCCGCAGGTTCAAGGGGATGGGCGAGCGGCCCCCGATCTCGTCGGGGATGTCCAGCATGACGGGCAGCTGGGAGAGGTCGATCTCGAGCGTGATGGCCTCGGTCGGGATCAAGCTGGGGTGCTTGGACCAGTCCATCCACGTGAGGTCCATGCTGACGCGCAGGCGCTCCACGGGCTTGGCCGCGAAGGCCAGCGTGAGCTGCTGCGGCATGTAGGTGCTGACGCTGTTGCTGTCGAGCCTGAACTCGAGCGGCGCACGCACGCTCCCGACCACCACGTTGCCCTCCACCACCGCGGTGAGCTGGTTGCGCAGGGTGAGCGCGCCGCGCCACGAGATGCCCAGCGAGAGGGCCTCGGACGCGATGAACTGCACACCGGCCTGTGGGTAGCGCGTGCTCGTCAGGTCGCCGCCGAACTGGTGGCGAAGACGCGTGCTGTCCACGCGGAAGAGGTTGGCGTCGCCGTCGATGAGCAGCTCGAGGTCCGACGGCGACTGGAAGGTGATGCCCACACCGAGGAGCAGCCAGTCGATGGGCCGGAAGGCGATGTTGGTGGAGAGGAAGACCTTGTGGGGCCGCGTGTCGTAGCGCTCCCAGCGCGGACGCGTCTGGATGGTGGAGCGCGTGCGGCTCAAGCGCTGATCCGGGAGGTGCACGCCGAGGCCGAAGCCGAAGCGGAAGTCACCAATCTGCAGCGGCGCGACGATGCCGATGGTCAGGCCGCTCATGCGCTCGACGTTGCTGTCCTCGTCGTTGATCTCGAGCAGCGAGCTGACCGAGACGTAGCTGACCGAGAGCCGCAGGCCCTCGCCCCGCACGATGCCGGCCGGGTTGTAGTAGTTGCTGCCCACGTCCTCGACGTCGGCCGTGACGGCGCCGCCGAGGTTGATGTTGCGCGTGCCGAAGCCGAGCGTGTCGCCCGGAGTAGCGCCGGCGCGACCCGTGATGCCCAGCAGCAGCGCGATGGCGAGGGCACAGCCCGCGAGATGGATGCGCTTCACCATGCGAGACCTGTCGTTCCACCGAGGACCAGCATGTAGCCGCCGGTCTCCATGTTGTTGGTGCCACCGGCGACGGGCACGCGGTGCGTGCGCCCCTGCAGCGCGTGAAGCTGGCCGAAGACGTCCAGGCGGAAGACGGGCTCGTTGTTGGTCTTCCACTCGAGCCCGAAGCCCGCGGTGACGATGAAGCGGTTGTTGTCGAGGCGACGCTGCGGCTGCATGACCACGTTGCCGTCCATGTCCAGCAGCGGGGCGCCGGTGTAGTCGCGCACGGCGGCCATCGCGGCGGGCGGCGTGGCCGTCGGCTCGAAGAGGAAGCCACCGCGCGCCGTGAGCGCCAGGCGGTCGGTGGTGGTGGTGTACTCGACGCCGATGCGCGGGGAGACGGTGTCGCGCAGGTTCATGGCCGGCGGGAAGTTGCTGCGGTCCGTGGTGGCGCCTGCCGGGCCCGGATACGCCGACCAGTGCCGCCACGTGAGGTTCAGCACCAACATCAGCTTCGGGTTGGGCTTCCACGAGCCCTCCACCGAGATGTTGTGCGGGTCGTAGTGGGCGTAAGCGTCGATTCCGAGCAGAGGCAGCGAGATGGGCAGGTTGCGCACCTCGATGTCGAGGTTGATGGCCGACACGAGCTCCGAGCGGTACGTGATGCCCAGCGCGAAGTTGTCGCGGTAGTACTGCACGCCCGCGATGGGGCTGAAGTCGGCCAGCAGCTGCACCTCGGTGAGCGAGACGAACTGGTTGGTCTCGTCCAGGAGGACGTCCAGCGTGCCCGAGTTCTGCGCGAGCCCGGAGATGCCCACACCGAGGCGTAGACCGGGGACCCAGCGCTCGAGCCCGATGCCGAAGCCGATCTGGAGGGCCACCACCTGCGCGCGGTCGATGACGGTCCACTGCGGGACCTCGGCGAAGCGCACGTCGTTCCGCAGGATGGTGTTGAACGGCGTGAAGAACCCGGCGCCGAGCGTGAGCACGTCTTCGAGCGGGCCACCGAACGGCAGCGGCAGCTGGAACCCGATGGTCATGCCCTGCGACGCGTCGAGGGGGTAGTCTCGGTTGTCGAGCTGCAGGCGGAACATGCCGCCCGTCGCGCCCACCATCAGCTCCATGCGCTGGTTGCGGCCGAGACCGGCGGGGTTGGTGTAGGCCGACTCGAAGCCGTCCGAGTAGGACGCTCCAGTCATGCCCAGACCCGGACTGCGCCCCCCGAAGCCCATCAGATCCTGCGGGGTCGCGTGCGCGACCTCTGGCGCCAGGGCAGGCGCTGCGAGGACCAGGGCGAGGAGCAAAACGCGAAGGCGAGGCCACGTCATGTGCTTGGCGGCGACGCTATCACGATGTCAGGGCCACTTGGTCGCGAAATCGACGGAGATTGTCACGGAGTGACAACTCTGAAGAAACCGCTGGATGTACGCGGATTTACGGCGCTTCTTGGCGGCGGCGGACCAAGAACGCGGCTAGATCCTTTAGCTCCGCATCGCTCGCCTTGCGGATCGACCGCGCCGACGAGCTCTTGCCGCCCGAGCGGATGGCGCTGCCTCCGGCCTCCACGGCGCGGCGCATCAGGGGCCCCACCGGGATGACCAGGAAGGCGGCATCGAAGAGGTAATTCAGGCTGTCGTCCACCACGCTGTCCATCGCGCGGATCAGGGCCTCACGCTCGACGGTGTCGATGGCCTTTGCGATGGCGGCCTCGTTGGCGGCGGTCATGGGCACGGCGATCGCCGGTTGCTCGAGGCCGGGGAGCCGCGTGACGCGCGAGGCGAAGAACGAGCCCGCTTCCATCAGCACGTTCTGCGGGGCCTTCTTCAGCACCTGGTCCACCAGCTTGCTGCCGACGCTCTCTACCAGTGACGCGAGGCCGCGCATGAGCGACTCGGTGAAGGCGCTGACCCCGACACCGTCCGTGATCAGGCCCAGCACCAAGCCTTGAACCGACGCGTCGATGAACTCGTGGCCCATGTGGAGGACGTGCGCGCGCAGTGGCTCGAGGGCCATGCTCGCGGCGTCGCGGCGGAAGGTTTCCGTGAGCAAAGGGAGGCGTTCGCCAGCCGACAGCGTGAAGACGATGGGCACGGCGCGCACGGTATCAGACCCGAGGACTGGACGCCGGGCGCGTTTGCCTCCATATAGCCGGACCGAGCGTCGGTGCGCCTAAAGCGCCGACCCCGTCCTCCGCCCTCGGGCGACGACGTAACTCGGCCCCCATTCGCCCTTCTCGTTGGCTGCCTGCCGTTTGGTCGCCTGCGATATTGGCGCCAACGAGATCCGGAAAATGACCCTAGAAAATGACCTCTCCGCCGCCCCGCTGGGGCTCGGCGAAACTCTCCGTGCGCGCGGCTTCGACGCGCTGACCGTGGTGCAGGCCGCCGTGGTCGCAGCCGACGCCGTGGGGCGCGACCTGCGCATCTCGTCGCAGACCGGCTCCGGCAAGACCGTGGCCGTGGGCCTGGCCGTCGCCGACCAGGTGGCGGCTCATCAGCGCACCGGCTCCCGCACCGCCTCGCCGTGCGTGCTGGTCATCGCGCCAACCCGCGAGCTGGCGCAGCAGCTGGGTCGCGAGATGACCTGGCTGTACGAGCCGCTCAACGCTCGCGTGGTCGCGGTGACCGGTGGCACCAACCCGCTCGAGGAGCGTCGTGGCCTTAGTGGCGAGCCGGCCGTCGTGGTGGGCACGCCCGGCCGCCTGCTGGATCACTTGCGGCACGGCAGCCTCTCGCTCGCCAACATGAGCGCGGTGGTCCTGGACGAGGCCGACCAGATGCTGGACATGGACTTCGAGGAGGAGCTCCACGCCATCCTCGGCCACGCGCCGGCCGAGCGCACCACGCACTTGGTGTCGGCCACGTTCCCGCCCGCCGTGCAGCGCCTGGCGGCGCGCCTCCAGCGCAACCCGCTGGTGGTCGAGGGCACCAGCCTCGGCAGCGCCAACACCGACATCGATCACGTGGGCATGTGGATTCAGCCCGGCCGTGAGCTGGACGCCATCATCAACACGCTGCTGGCGGCGCCCGACGACAAGACGCTGATCTTCGTGCGCACGCGCGCCGACACCGAGGGGCTGGCCAACGCCCTGTGCGAGAACGGCTTCTCGGCCCGCGCGCTGCACGGCGACATGACGCAGCGTGAGCGCACCGGCACCTTCGACCTGTTCCGCGCCGGCTCGTGCCGGCTGCTGGTGGCCACCGACGTGGCCGCGCGCGGCCTCGACGTGCAGGACATCGCGCTGGTCATCCAGGTGGACCCGCCCACCAACGCCGACATCTACACGCACCGCAGCGGGCGCACCGGCCGGGCCGGGCGTCAGGGCCGCAACATCCTCTTCGTGCCGCCGCGCGCGCGCGCTCGGGCCGAGATGCTCTTCCGCTCGGCGCGCGTGAAGGCGCGCTTCCAGGACGTGCCCTCCGCCGAGGACGTGCTGGCCGCCGCGCAGCAGCGCCTCTTCGTCTCCGTGACGGAGACCATCGAGCGTGACCAGAGCGCGGCCAAGGACGGGCCGACCATGAGCCGCAAGCGCCTGGCCGAGCTGCTGCTCGACGGACGCGAGGCTCGCGAGGTGGGGTCCGCCCTGCTCACCCGCATGGACTTTGCCGGCCCGTGCGCGCCGCGCGAGGTGACGCCGTACCGTGACCCGAACGCCTCGCGGCCCAGCGTGGCGAACGTGGGCATGCGCGAGCGTGGCGCGGCGCCGGCCCGTGAGCGTGCTGCGGCTTCGGCCCCTGCCCACAACGCCGCTCCCGCGCGGCCTCGTGCGGCGAACGCGGCGGCGGGTCCCGGCCAGGCCTTCGTGACGTTCCAGGTCAGCTGGGGCGAGGAGAAGGGCGCCGACGTGCGCCGCCTGCTCGCCATCCTCTGCCGCAAGGGCGACGTGACCAGCCAGGACATCGGCGAGATCCGCGTACAGCAGCGCAGCAGCGCCGTGGACGTGCACGCCAACGTGGCCGACCACTTCGAGCGCAACGCCAGCAAGCCCGACAATCGCGACCCGCAGGTGCGCGTGCGTCGCTGGGCGCCTCCGGGTGCGCAGAAGGCCGCGCCCAAGGCTGCCAAGCCCAAGCGCCAGGCGGGCTGAGCGCGGCGTCGCGGCGAGCCGCGGCGTTAGTAGCAGGCCTGGTCGTGAGCGGCGGACTCCGCATCGCAAGCGTCCAGGTCTGCAGGCACCGCGTACGTGGTGCCGTCGAACGTGGTGCACTCGTAGGTCTGGTTCTCCACGCACGCCTGCCAGGCGAGGAAGGCCGTCTCGCACGACGAGCCTCTGTCCACCGTGATGCCGTAGGCGTCACACAGCGAGCGGCAGGTCTCGTCGTCGGCCGCAGGGCACGCGGCCATGGTGGCGTCGCAGGCCGCTTCGCAAGCGCGCGTGGCGGCCTCGTTGACGCCGCCGAGGCCCCCGTCGCCGCATCCGGGAAGTCCGGCCGAGGCGCTGACCGCCAAGAGTGCGCCGGCGGTGCGCAGGAGCAGGTGGAGGAACGGGGAGGAGGAGGTGTCGCGGGTGTTCATGGGGCGACGCTAGCGACGGCCCGCTTCGCCGAGAATGGACCTCAACATTTATTGAGCCGCCCTCTTCCTGGCGTTCCTCCGCATGCGCAGCACCACCTGGACCCCCACCAGGGCCACACACACCGCGGTGGTCTCGAGCAAGTGTGCGCTCAGCCAGACCAAGAACGCGTCGGTGAACTCCGCGATCTCGGTGCCGAAGTAGTAGCTGGCCAGCGTGTAGAAGAACTGCCCGAAGCAGGTGGCGAGCAGGAAGCGCCAGAACTTTGTACGCACCACGCCCGCGATCAGGCTGAGCGTGTAGGTGGGCCACACCAGCAGCAGCATCGGGCCCGTCTTGACGAACGTGCGCTCGATGAAGCGCACGGCGCGCAGGACGCGTGGGTAGCGCCCCTCGATGAAGCCCAGGGCGGCGGCGCCGTAGGCCGCTCCCAACGCCCAGGCGGTGTACATCCCGAAGATGCGACGCGGCACGCACACCATCAGCATGGTCTCGAGGTCGATGGAGGCCGCGCCGAGGACGATGTGCCGCATGTCGGGGCTCAGCGCGATCAGCCAGACGGGGTGGTGCACGAGCAGATACGGCGACAGCGCGGTGCCCACGCCTCCGGCCAGCGTGGTCAGCGCCACCACGACCACCGCGATGCGCCGCTCTCGCTGGGACGCCGGCGGCTGCGCGGTGAGCTCCTCGGGAGGCGGCTCGAGAGGGGCGAGGGGTGGCTCCTCTTCCGTGCGCGCGTCGTCGGCCATGCGGGCACACGGTACCAGCTGCGAGTACCCGTCGTCTGGTCAAGCAGTCGCGGCCTGCTAGATCGCCCGAGATGTTCCTTCGGAAAGCGGCCCTCCGGCCCGTGCCGCGCCACGCGGTGGTGGACGAGCACTTCGTCCAGCTGGTGGAGGCGCAGCTCGACGCCCACGAGGACGACCTGCAGGGCGTGCTGGACCGCGGCTATGCGGAGCTCGACCGGCGGCAGCCCGCGCTGAGCGACTGGCTGGCCGAGCAGCTGGCCGACGGCCACGACGAGCTGGTGCAGTCGCTCGGGTACTTCTTGGTCATCACCGTGTACATGGCCTTCCGCGAGGCCTTCCCCACGCGCCTCGAGGAGGTGGACGAGCGCTCGCTGCAGCTGGCCCTCGAGACGCTGAGCGTGGACGAGGAGCTGCGCGCGAACGACCCCACCGAGACGCTCGACAGCGACGACGTGGTGGCCATGGGTCAGCCGGCGGTGCTGGACTTCGTGCAGCACCACGTGGAAGAGGCCATCGAGCAGGCCGAGGGCGAGGTGGCGCTGGACGAGCTGGACCACGTCTACCGGGCGCTGCTGGTGGAGGTCATCGCGCTGAGCCACGCCGTGACGGGGCCGCGGGGCGAAGACCGCACCAACCTGGTGTCCTGAACGGGTTGTTTTTTGCGCCTGCGGCGGGTCGCGGCTACTCGGAGTCGACGGCGTCCCGCCCGGGGATGCCGAAGCGCAGGCCGGTGACGCCGCTGAACGCGAGCCCCGCGATCATCAGGAACGCGCCCACCAGCAGCTGGGCGGACGCGGCTTCTCCGGCGCGGCCCACGAGGTCCACCTGCGTGAAGACCCGCTGCGCCGTGTACGCGATGGACGCCGCGCCCACGCACGACAAGAGCGGGATGGTGAGCCGCGCGCTCTGCATGGCGCTGGGGGTGCGCCGCATGGCCAGCACCATGAGCTGAGCGATGGCGACTCCGAGCGGGGTCCACAGGTTGAGCGCGCGCTCGAGCGCGAAGGTGTAGGCGGAGGCGGTGGCGAGCTGGTCGCCGAGCTGGAACTCGATGAACGGAAGGAAGAAGCCCACGAAGGTGGTCACCGCCCCGAGCGCCACCGGGCCGCGCATGTAGCCCGGGTGCAGGGCGTCGATGGGCTTCTCCTCGGACGCCCGCTCGCGCTGCACGTCCTCGTCGAGGCGGCTCTTCAGCTTGTCGAAGCCCACCAGCTCGAGCTCGTGCTCGGGGCAGTGGGTGAGGCCCTCGAACGACTCCTCACAGAACGGGCAGAAGAGGACGCTCACTGGGCTATTCTGCCGAGGCCGTCTCGGCGTCTTCGCGCTTCGCGGCCTTGTCGAGGAAGGCGCGCTCGAGCGTCATCTTGAAGGGCGCCATGTGGCGGACCGCCTGCTTCGCTTCGCGTGCCGCGCGCAGGATGGCCTCGGTGCCCACGCCTTCCGGGAGCCGCACCCGCAGGGCAGCGCCGTCCTTCTGCACCACGCAGCGCTCCATCTCGAGCGCGCGGCGCACCACGTCGGGGTCGCCCTTCACGCGCACCTCGTAGACGCTGTGGTCGGTGCGCAGCAGCTCTTCGAGCTCGCCCGCGAAGAGCACCTCGCCCTGCGTCATGACCACCACCTGGTCGCAGGTCTTCTCCACGTCGGGGAGGATGTGGGTGGACAAGATCACGCTCGCGCCCGTGCGCTGGGGGATGTCCAGGATGAGCGCCAGCATCTCGTCGCGGCCACGCGGATCGAGACCGCTGGTGGGCTCGTCCAGCAGCAGCAGCTTGGGGTCACCCACGAGCGCCTGCGCCAGGCGCGCGCGCTGCTTCATGCCGGTGGAGAACGAGCCGAGCGGGCGATAGCGCGCTTCGCCGAGGCCCACGTAGTGAAGGATCTGGTGGGCGCGGCCCGTGGCCTCGGCGTGCGGCAGGCCGCACAGCTCGCCCGCGAGCACCGTGTAGTGCAGCGCGTTCATCTCCGGGAAGACGGCGTCGCCCTCGGGCATGTAGCCGATCAGCGCGCGCAGCTTCAGCTCTTCACGCGACGGGTCCATGCCCAGCACGCGGACCGTGCCATGCGTGGGCTGCAAGAGGCCGAGCAGTGTCTTCAGGAACGTGCTCTTGCCCGCGCCATTGGGGCCCAGCAGGCCGATGCGACCGGGCTCCAGCGTGAGCGACAGGCTCTTGAGAGCGCGCACCTCGCCGTAGCGCTTCTCGACGTTCTCTAGGTGAAGCAGCGACACGGGGGGAACCTACGCGGGGAAGGGCGGGTCTGGCAAGCGGACTG
>CAZEAA010000198.1:0-10819 GCA_964510015.1 uncultured Sandaracinaceae bacterium | reverse complement strand
GTGATGGCGTCGCAGGTGCCGCACATGTCCACCACGTTGGCGCCACCGGGGACGCCCGCGCAGTCGCAGTCGTTGCTGGCGTTCGCGTCGCACGTGCCGCAGTCGTCCGTGACGGCGTTGCCGCCGGGCACCCCGGCGCAGTCGCGCACGCAGTCGTTGCTGGGGTCGGCGTCGCACACGCCGCACAGGTCGCGCGTGAAGGTCGGGTCGTCGCACTCGCACGTCCCGCTCACACACGAGGCGTCGGCGCCGCACGCGTTGCCGCACTCGCCGCAGTGGTTGTCGTCGCGCGAGTTGTCCACGCACGCGCCGGAGCACTCGCTGCGGCCGGCGGGACAGCCCAGGGAACAGCCGGGCTGCGACGTGCAGGCACCCTGACTGAGCGCGGAGCACGCGGTGGCGGTTCCTTGGCACGGGACGCTCCCGAAGATGGAGACAGCGCGGCTCCACTGGCACGCCCCGAGGCTCGTGCAGCTGTCTTCGCTCGATCGCTCGCAACCGCGACTGCTGCGGCGGCAGTACTCGAGGCTGTAGTCCCACTCGCAGCCGCTTTCACACTGATACGGGGAGGCCGACCCGTAGCAAGCGAGGGTCCGGTACTCGCAGTAGCCGTAGTCGCATCCCTGAATGCCCTCGCAAGCCGTGCGACTGCCACTGGCGTCACGGCAGCTGGAGGCCGTCCCCGAACACTGAAGGGGCGTTGGCGCGTAGGGAGGCACCACGGGGCCGCCGTCCATGCGTGGTCCGGCGTCGTCGAGCGGGCCGCCGTCCAAGGTCATCATGCCGGCGTCGTCACCGGGCTCGGCCGTCCCGCCTCCGCCCCCGCAGCCTGTGAGCGAGGCGAGCATCAGCGTCCACTGTATGAGGCCTGCACAGAGCGCCCTCGACCGTCCCATCTTTGCCATCGGGGACCACTGTAGCAGAAGGCCTCGCAGACGCTCAGCGGAGCCCGACCTCAGGGCACCTGCTCGCACTCCGCCAGGCCGGGCTCGAAGTCGGACACCTGCCCGATGACGAAGCCTTCGTGGATGAGCCAGGGCACCGTGCGCTGCGACACGTCCGTGGGGTCGAACTGCGCCGCCGTGGGGGCCGTAGCCCCGAAGCGCACATAGACACTGCGCTCCCGGAGGCCAACGCTCTCGGCGACGCCTTCGGGGAGCGCAGGCAGCCCCTCGAAGTGCGCCACGCCGGTCTGGAACGGTTCGATGGTCCACTCGAAGCCGTCATCCCCCGCCACGCGCAGCGCGACGAAGCTGCGATGCCCCGCGCCACCGAAGTCGATGACCAACGTGTCGAGCGAGGTCCCGCTCACCTGCCGAGTGGTCACGGGCGGGATCTCGGTGCGGTGCGTCACGCCGTCCACCACGCGGACGCGGCCCCACGTCACGCGCCGGGTGGAGCACGCCGGCAGCAGGTCGAAGTAGCCGCTCTGGCCTCCGGCCATGGGGTACATCCACGGCTCCGCGTTCGGGTCCTCCGTCCAGGTGTAGTCGGCTCGGACCACAAGCCCCGCGGGTGAGGTCGAGTCCGTGTTCGTGTGGTCACGGTTCGGACCCACGCGACGCGCGGCCCCCGACGGGGAGGTCACGTAGACGTGCCCCTCCATGTGGTAGTGCGGGTTCACCATGTTGTAGACACCGCCCACCCGAAGGAGCACTTCGACGCTGGCGTTGCGGGGCGGACCTGCCCCGGGTGGATCGATGACGAAGCCTCCGTCGTCCGTGGGCGGCGGCACCGCGAGTGGGAAGACGATGGGGCCGGGCAGCGGCACCGGCGCACCCAGGACGCTGCGCGCCGACCCGTCGATCACCGCCGTGACGTTCCAGCACGTGGACTCGCCCAGCTCGAACTCGGCGAGGCCATCGTCTCCCGTCACCGCATCCATCAGCTCGCCCGTGGTGCAGTCCTCCACCACCACGCGGGCGCCGGGCGCAGGCACCGGGGGAAGTCCACCCGTCTGCGCCATCACGCTCACGCTCACGAGCTCGGGTTCGGGTTCTCCGGGTTCGCCGGGTACCCCGTGCGCCTGGTAGCACCCGGTCAGCATCGCGACCGCCATCATCCCCCACCTCTGGACCTTGAACGCCATGCTGTCCCTCGCCTCGATTGGTACGACACACGCTAGCACAGGTCGCGCGGAACACTCGCGCCGTCTTGGTGTCGGACCCGCCCGTCGCATGGTAGCGTTGGCGCGTGAGGAGCCGGCCTCCGTGGTGACCAACACAGTACCGCAGTGCGTGTGGGCCGCGGTGTTGCTCGTCGCGGCGAGCGCGTGCGGCTGCGGTCCGCCTGCGACACCGACTCGACGCGTGGAGACCCTGGCGCCCAGCGCCGGGGCCACGCCAGAACCCCGTCCGTGGGTGTTCGTGCGCGCGCCGGACTGGTCGACCGAGATCACCACCATCTCCACGCCCGGCCCGAGCCCGGACTACTGCATCACCTCGAACAGCACCCGCGCGTGCGTGAGCGACGGAAGCTGGACCGACATCGCGTGGGGCAGCACCGGCGAGCTCTGGCTGACGGGACGATCGGGCGACAGCTGGGTCTTCGACGACTACCAGGGTCACGTCTTCGTCTCGCGCGGGTTCACTGGCGCGCTACGCGAGCTCCCGCAAGCGCTGCCGACGCGCGCGCTGGGAAGGCCTTGGCACATACCGGCTCGCCTCGCTGTGGACGGAACGCTGCTCGAGTGGTCCGGCTCCGGGTTCACTCCAATACGGTTTCCCGCCCGGATCTACGACGCGGCGTTCACGGCCCAGTCACCCGATGACGACACCACGATGGGCATCTTGCTCGCGGAGCCTGGGGTGGTGCACCTCCGCGAGGCAGGCCAACCGTGGACTCCCGCAGTGCAGCCCTCCCTCGCACCCAGGGCGGCCGGATCCTTGGACCGCGCCACCCTGCCGGAACGCTTCGGGGCGCTGGTCGACGAAGCTTCCCTCCGCGGGCTGCCCATGGACCGAGAGTTCCGCGAGGGCGTGGAGCGCGCATGGCTCACCGAGCAGGTGCGCCGATTCGGGCAGCATCGAGGGGCCACCCTCCCCGACCTGGTTCCTTCCCTCCTGCACCAGCTCGTGCGACGGAGTCTCGTCGTGCCGCCGGGGTCGATGAGGGTCTACGAGGGGAGGCCTCTGACGCATGGCTGGCTCGCACGAGGAGACCGAGACGGCAACGTCGCATTGGTGCACGTGAGTCCCGATCTGACGACGCAGGTGTTGGTGGAAGGCCACTACGGCTTGGTGCTCAGCAGCCATGACGGTATGGAGTCCCTCGCGCTCGGTCGCGTCTGCCGGGCAGACGAAGTGTCCGATGAAAAGGGTCGCAGCGCGTGCTTCACGGATGCCTCGGGGCCGCACACCGTGCGGCTCCCGCTCGGTACCGCGTGCGCAGAGGTCGTCGCGCTGGGGTCGGGTCAGCTCCTCGTGGGTGGCGACGGGTGTCCCGCAGAGGTGTGCGGCGACCACCTGATGGTGCGCTTCGACTTGCGCCAGACAGGCGAGCTCGAGGCCATCCCCGTCCCCGTCGAGGGCGACGTACCCCATGACCCGTCGGTGGGTGACGGCGACTGCCACTCCGAGGTGGACTCCGCCTCCGACATCATCCCGGACGGAGCCTCCGTGTTGGGCGCGTTGAGCACCGAGGCGGGCGAGCGGCTCCTGTCCGGGCCGCTGACGGGGCCACTGCGCGCGCTGCCCCTTCCGGCGGAGGGCGACACGGCCTTCGCCGATGCGCACCACGGTGTGCTCTTGGCTGAAGACGGGGCTTGGACCACGGCCAACGGTGGCGAGACCTGGGACCCCGTGCCCATCCCCATGGACGCGAGTGGGGATCTCAGCTGCTCCGCCGAGGTGTGTCGGCTCGGAGACCTGTATTGGCTCGAGCCCGGGCTCTCCACCCGACTCGGACTCGACCGCGAGTCCCTCGCCGCCGACCCCTTCGAGGCCCAAGCCCCGCGCTGGCCCAGCCGGCCCCGCTGGCAGCTCACAGGCCCCGCGCGCGCAACGCTCGCACCATCGAACACGCTGCCGGCGCTGCGCGAGTCTCCGCCGCGCCACGCGAAGACCTGGGTGGAGCCCGTCGTCGGGGGCATCGTCGAGACGAACTTCCGCAGACCGGATCACACCCGCGACTTCGCATGGCGTGGTGTCACGCCGGACGGCTCACCCTTTCACGTGGTGACCACAGCCGCGCACCCCGTGGGCGCTTCGGCGACGTCGCCAATCGATGACTACGAGGTCCTCGCGATGACCGAGAGCTTCGTGGTGCTCTCGGTGCCGTCCAGCGGAGCTCCGTTCGAGGACCTCTGGATCATCCGGAGCGACGGGCGCAGCAGCCGTCACACCACGCAGTTTCCGAGGTTCGATCCCGACGCCTGGGACCAGGCTCGTTGGCCACTGCCGCTGCCGGACGGTGGCTTGGGCATCTACGTGTTCGTCGACGGCCTGCGATGGCTGGTACACCTCGGCCCCGACGGCGAGGTCATCGCCCTGCGAGCCCTGCGAGGGCTGCCCTACCGTCTCGACGAGGCTCTCGCGTGGCAAGGAGGGGAGCTGGGCTTGGCCGTTCGCACGAGCGACGGTCTCGCGCGCCTCTACGTCATCGATGGGACCGAACGAGAGATCGCTCTTCCGCGGGCACCGGAGGGTCCCTGTCAGGGCGCGGCTCTCCCCGAGAGCAACCTCTTCGCGAGTCAGTGGGGCGAACCCGAAGGCGCCGTGGAGGGTCCCGCGTCTCCGCGCATCGAGTGGATCATGTCCGAGGAGCACGGCGGACGCGCGTGCATGCGTGCGATGGTGCCGCGGTGGCGGACCGCCGACAACGACGACATGGCCGATGGCTCGGAGCTGGTGATGGCCGTGGGAGGTGCCCTGCGTGGGTGGTTCGTCTCGGTGGGTGGCACGGTGGAGTGGCCAGCCACGTTTCCCGGCACCGCCATGCCCATGGTCGAGCAGGACACCGAGCGCGACGGGCTTTCCGGTTGGGCGTTGAGCCTGATGTCGGTGCGAACGGGCCTCCAGCTGTGGGCACCCGAACCCGCGGGGCGTCGCTCGCGGATGTCCCTGCTCACGTGGGAGAACCAGCACTTCACACTGGTGCGCGCGAACGGTCTCGAGGGTGAACCGCGGGACTTCGCCACGCGGCCGGGCATGCTGTTGCGCCAAGGCGCGGCCTACCCAGTCGACGGTGGAGTGATCCAGCCGCAGCGAGAACCACCCGAGAACGGGCAGTTCGCCGACGGGATGCACAACGAACGTGGGACCACGCTCGTGACCCGAAACACCCCCGGAGGCATGCGCGTGGACTGGCCGGGCGAGAACGGAGAACCACTTCACTCTTACCTCGCCCGAGCGGCGACGGTGAGCGACTGGCGGTGGCCGATGCTCACGAACGACGGCCGTGCCGTGGTGACGGTGACGAGTCGCGGGGGCCAGGGGGACGCCGAGCTCCAACTCCACCGCTTGCGCTCCGACGGCACCATTCAGGCGAGCGCGACGACGGAGATCCTCGAGGAGAGCTTTGAGCGGTATCTCCAATTCAAGGTGGCGAGCGCTGGCCCGTCCGTCGTCGCCGCGGTCTTGGGGATGCGCGGACGGCCCCTCTACGTGTTCGGGACATCGGGGACCCGCCCGTTTCGACCTCTGGGCCATCCCATCGCCACGACGCGATGCTGGGGCGACTTGCTCGCGGTGGCCGCGGCGCCGCCGCGCGTGGTGTGGACGGACTGCGCCATCGGTACCGAGCGGCGCTTCGTGAGGGTGGCGCAGCTCGCGGGAAACCGCTGGCGCGAAGTGGTGGACGCGCACCCCTTGCCGCCGGGGGTGACGCGCGTCGCCGCCACCGTTGACCACGCACACGGCGTGTACGTGGTGTACCTCGAGAACCGCGAGGCCGTGCTCGTCACACTTCGGGACTCCGGTTGGGAAGTGGTCACCCGGTACGTGACACCTGCGGTCCAGCCGTAGCGAGGCATGCAGCTCGAGCCTTTCCGCAGCTCCGCCACCGCCTTGCCACTTCCGTCGCTCACAAACGGAAGGTGCTCGTGTGGTGGAACGTCGCGGGGACCTGGTGGATCAGCTGGCCTTCGAGTTCCTTCGGCTCGACGAGGTCGACCCCGAGCGCGGCAGACACGACCTGCGCCGCGCGGTGGTCTGCCTCGAGATCCAGGTGACCCAGAGTGTGTTCGCTCGCAGCTGCGCGCAGAGCCGTCACGTAGCGCTTCGCTTGGATCCCTTGGAGCACATGAGTGAGCTCATGAATGAAGTAGATGGCGCATGCATGAACCGCGCGGTCACGGCCGCCCAGCGGCGGTCGGTGAGCAGCGACGCCACGATGGCGACCGCCTACTCAGGCGGTTCGAACGTCGCCAAGTGGAGCAGCGCGACGGGTGCATGCGCGACGAGTTCGTGTAGCGCCGGCCGGGATGGTAAGGTTGGTTCAGACACGGTTCATGTTTCCAGCTTGCTCGGAGGGTGGGCTGCTGCGCTAACCATGCGCGCACGTCATCGAGCCACGCATCGCTCGGCGCGACCGTCAGTTCGGTCACCGGCGGCGACGTGTTGCTGGGTGGGGCGGCGAGGGGACCCGGCGATCGCGCTGGCTCGGGCGCAGTGACGCTCACGGCTGAGTTGGGTGGCGCCCCGCAGCCTGCCCACACCAGAAAGGCGCAGCCCCACGCAGAGGCCACCCGCTGGCGCCGGAGAAAGCAGGTCCCTCGGGGTGCGTCAGGCATCGCTTGATGGTGCCTCAACACGCGCGCCGCGGACGGGCATTCCCGTCCTCACCGGACGGCGCTGCGGTGCCGACGTACTCGTGACGTGAGGTCGGGCACCACACGTCCGAGTCGCTCCAGCAGTTCATCGAACGTCACGGGCCGCCTCACCAGATCGCTCGCCTGCTCACGCAGTAGCTCCGTGAAGGCGTCGGGTTGCAGGTTGAACAGGTGGCAGAGGAACTCGTCCGCGACGAGGTTGCGTTCCACTTCATCGAGAATCTGGGCGCTCCAGCGAAGCTGATAGAAGCCCGCAGCGGCGGCGCGGAGCATGGTGTCCCGGAGCGTGAGCGGGAACAGGACGTTGGCGTGGACCACGACGACCATGGGCGCGGGCGCCATGAGGCTAGAGCCCGCCCGCGACTACTTCAGCTCGGCGTCGTACCCCCCGAAGTCCTGCGTCAGCTGCGAGAGTTCGCGGAGGCCGGCGCGCCGGTCCTTGTCGCGCTTCGCCTTGAAGTCCAGCAGGTCCTCGACCCGCACTCGCCGGTGCTTCCCGGTCTTGCGGCAGGCGATGCGACCCTCGTCCAGCAGCCGCACCAAGTACTGCCGCGAGACGTTGAGAAGGTCCGCTGCCTGCTGGGTCGTCAGCTCGCGGCCCGTGGGCACGACGGTGATCGAATCGCCGCGCGCCAGCACCTCGACCACGCGCGTGAGGACGTGAAAGACCGCTTCGGGAATGGCGGTGCTCTCGCCCTGCGGACCCACGAGCCGACACTCGGGCGCCTGTTGCGTGGAAGGGTGCATCCGCTCGAGTGCCCTCGACAGTGCGGCGACCTGCGCGTGTTGCTCGGGCGGCGCGCCGACTGGCGTCATGCGGCGAATCCGGTCTTCCAGTGTGTGGGGAGCGGTGGTCATCCGGGGACCTTGTTAGGGAGAGGCTGGGACATAAACGCCACAGACACAACCTAAGACGACTTATCTGCAACTTGACCGCTGGGAGGCGGGCGCGAGGTGCTCTCGACGCACGGCCCGACGACGGATAGACTTCGGCCATGTCCAGCGGCCCGTCGAGCATCCCAGGTGCGCATGCGTCGCAGGCCGCGAGCGACGCGGTTTCACCTGTGGACGAGCTGTCCGAGGAGGAGCAGCTGGCACTGGTGCTCTCGGGTGCTGGAGAGCGCGTACGCGCTGCCGTAGAGCGCCTCACTGCAATGGGCATCATCGACGAAAACGGCAAGGTGCTCACACAGGAGCTGCCGCGCGACATGCGGCCCGACTCGCAGACCACGGTCGTCACTGGCTGAGCCATCGCAGTGCGCCCTCGCATGTCGGTAGTCGCCGGCCCGCCCGGCAGCGGAAAGACCACCGCGCTCCCCGGACACTCGTTCCGCGTGGACGCGTTCAACATCGACGACCGCTGTGCGGCGCTGACGGGATCCTACGTGGGCATCACCCCAGCGCTCCGCGCACGCGTGGGGCGTGAGTGCGAGGCGTTCATCGCCGCCCACATCGCAGCGAAGCGTTCGTTCACCGTGGAGACCACGCTTCGGACCCTGCGCGCCGTCGAGCAAGCTCGCGAAGCACGTCGAGTTGGGTTCGAGACCGTCATGTACTTCCTGTGTACGAGTTCCCCGGAGATCGCGTTCGAACGTGTGCGCGCCCGCTCGACCGGCGGTGGTCACGGGGCCCGTGAAGAGATCGTGCGAACCGCGTACGCCGCGAGCCTGGCGAACCTCCAGCACGCCATCGAGACATTCGACGTGGTCCGCTGCTTCGACACGAGCCGCCATGGGGCGCCTCCGGTTCAAGCGGCGGTGGCACGGAACGGTGTGCTCACCGTACTCGATACGGCAACGCCGGAATGGGTCGCCGCGCTGGGCATTCCTCGAGGGCGCAGCTGAGGCCGGCTCTGTTCCAGCAGCGCCCTTCCCAGCAGGCCACGCACCTGCGCCCACGCATGCGGTGTATCCTCTCGTCCGAACGGGGACGGTCCTCCACGTGGTTCGGAGAGGTGCATGGAAACATCGGTTGGTGTCTTGTTGATGGTGGCGGCGTTCGCGCTGCTGGCTCGCCCGCGCCGTGAATCGGCGCCTCGAGGCGGCGCGGTCTCCAAGGCGCTTCTACTTCATGGACGGGTGGATCGACCTGGGCGGGACCCTGCTCCGCCCTGAGGAGTATGAAGACCTGATCGCCGGTGAGTGGGGCGAGTCGCTCTGGAACGCCGACGATGGACTGGCGGTGGGCGCTCCCATCGACGCGCGGCACATGCTGATGGCGTTGGCCCCAACCCAGAGCACGCGTGGCGGGCAGTTCTTCTATGTGCGCATCCCCGCAGCCATCGGCCCCATCGACCGCGGCCGGCTCTACGAAGACCCGCTCGACGAGGCGCTCGCGGCCGAGGGGCTCGGCAGCGTCAGCGGCGGCGGCACGCAGCTGGGTGCCGACGGGTCCATCGTGTTCTGCGGGATCGACGTGGATGTGACCGACCGCGACCGCGGGCTGGCCTGCATCCTTCGCGTGATGCGCGAGCTGGGCGCGCCCGAGGGCACGGTTGTGGAAGAAGGCGGTCCTGAGAAGGTGGAGCACCGAGTGTGGGATGGCGCGGGAGCGGGGCAACTGCACTGAGGCCCGGCTTTGGCGTCATCGCCCGGGGAGCGGCTGGACGAGAAGCCACTACTCGTCCGCCGTGACTATAGGGTTGCCCGGGTGCACCACGCCTACGCACCGCTGCCTCGCGGTGTGGACATCCGCTTCGGCAGCTCGGACGGCGGCCGCCACGTCGGTCACCAGTGCAACCACCAGGTCCGGTGCGCGCACCGGGTCGGTGAGTACCGCCACGCCAGCGGTCTCGGCGACATGGAGGATCACCCTTGTCTCGGGCGCCGTGTGACTGCGCCCCAGCTTGCGCAGTGACCAACCGAGCTCCCGCAGCGTGGTGCGCAGGCGGCTGCGGGTGACGGAAGTGGGCCCAGGCGAAACGCGCCGAGCGAGGTCCATGAACAGCGAGGCATTCGCCGGCGCTTCGGAGCCGTGCTCGAAAGGCGGGAGCGCGCTTGCCGCAGCGGCTGCGTCAGGCTCACCGATGGCCGTGAGGATGGATGGCGCCAAGCGCCGCACCGCAAGGCCTGCCGCGATCACGCCAGCAGTCTCCGGGTCGCACACGGCGCGACCCGTGATGGGGTGGAGTGCACCGAACCCGTACCCAAAGCCGGTGTCCAGGTACTCGCCGTGAGGAAAGGATATGTCCACCTGCGCAAGCCGTGCCGCGACCTCCGGCGCCTCGCGAGATGTGTCGCGCACCAGCTGCCGGAGGCGCGGAATCCCATCAGGTGGCCGCCGTCGCGCCTGACCCACACCGGGGAGCCATCCAGCCGACATGAGCAACGTGGCCACAACCCCCACCATGATGGCTCTCTGCACCATGGGCCCAACGTACCAGACGTCCTACACCGCGTGGCGTAGAACGCTCCATGGGCAGATTCGACTGGTTGATGCGCGCGGAGTCGTCAGGCTCGGTCCTGAAGGTGCTGGTGGGTTGGGTGCGTCAGTCCAGCTCGCGACCCGGCTCCAGGCCGCTCTAGCGTTGGCACTCTTCGTCCCGCGTGGTGTCCACCAAGCAACGCGCGGCGGTCACGGGCGACATGTTCACCGTCCGCGTGAGGGACACGTGCTCGCAGCTCGCGTCCCAACCAAGCCGTACGCGCCGATGAATAACGGACGTTCCAGGTAGGCCAAGATGCCCAGCCGCACCGCGAGTTCGACGCCGATGAGCAGCCCGGGCAGCGCCACGAGCAGCAAGCCCGCGAGCGCCTTTCGTTGGCTGGGGTGCCGATGCATCGCCCAGAGAGTCCACAACACCGTGACCGGAAGGGCCACGACCCACGCGAGCCCGATCACACGTTCAAGCTGCTCCGTGTCCGCCATGCCTCCGCTTGCCTCCGAGCATCACCGGTACCCCTCCGGGCAGGCCACCCACCCTGCCCCCTCGGACTGCGGAATCAAGAACACACCCGGAGCGGCGCCAATGCTGGCCGCTGCATCCAGCTCGCTGATGGACTCGCGGGGATAGCCTGGCGCCAGCGGCCAGCCCCGCTGCAGGAGGTGCAC
>CAZEAA010000197.1:0-10846 GCA_964510015.1 uncultured Sandaracinaceae bacterium | reverse complement strand
AGGACCGTATGGACCGGCCCATCGAAACCGTCGGCGTCGCGAGCCTCCTGCACGCGCATGCGGCGCGGGTCGTCGGGGTCGGGCCCCAGCGCCGCCTCGATGCGATCCGGCGTGCGCGGCAGGCCCTCGCAGTAGGCCAGATACTCCTTGGTCCAACGCCCCGCGCGCTGCGATGCCCGCAGCGCCTCGAAGGCGGCCGTGCTGCGCGCCGCCACCAGCACGCCGCTGGTGTCCGTGTCGAGTCGGTGGAGGATGCCGGGCTCGCGCAGCGCGTAGCCCACGCCAGCCATCTCGGGGTAGCGGTGCAGCATGGCCTGGGCCAGCGTCTCGCGCTCCTCGCGCACGAGGGGGTGCGTGGGCAGGCCGCGCGGCTTGTTCACCACCACCAGGTGCTCGTCCTCGAAGAGCACGTCCAGCGGCAGGTCGGCGTTCGGCTCGGGGCTGAAGTCGGCGGCTTCGGGCAGGCGCTCGAGGCGCACCTCCGCGCCGCTCGGCAGGCGGTCCCCCTTCTTCGCGCGGCGGCCGTTCACGCGCACCCCTCCCGCGCCCGTCAGCTCGGTGGCGAGGGCCCGCGTCATGTGCGGCACGTGCTGCACCAGGAAGTGATCGAGGCGCAGCCCCTCCGCGCTCGCGGGCACCGTGTACACGAGCTCGGTCGGGTCGCTGGTCATGGGCCGCAGGGTAGCCGGCTTCCCCCATTCGCGCCCGGGCATGCGGTCCGGCTCGCCAGCACGAAGCGCTGCCCGTATCATCCGCCGGCAGTGGCCAAGCGCGATTACTACGAAGTCCTGGGAGTCCCACGTGATGCCGACGCCGCGACCATGAAGCGCGCGTACCGCCAGCTGGCGATGCAGTTCCATCCGGATCGCAACCCGGACGACCCGAGCGCCGAGGACAAGTTCAAGGAGGCCACCGAGGCCTACACCGTCCTGAGCGACGAGACGAAGCGCAAGCGCTACGACCGCATGGGGCACGGCGCGTTCGAGAGCCAGGGGCCGGGTGGCTTCGACCAGGCGGACTTCGGCTCGGTGGCCGACCTGCTGCAGGGCCTGTTCGGCGACGTCTTCGGCGGGCGCGCGGGGCGCCGCACGGGCGGGCGCGACCTCACCTACGACCTGACCATCGAGTTCGTGGAAGCGGCCCTCGGCACCGAGAAGACCATCCGCGTGGAGCGCCCCGGGCCCTGCACCGCGTGCGACGGCGTGGGCGCGGAGCCCGGCACCAAGGTGGACGTCTGCGAGACCTGCACGGGCACCGGCAAGACCCGCCAGCAGCGCGGCTTCTTCGCCATGGCGCGCCCCTGCACCGCGTGTCGTGGCACCGGCAAGCGCATCCAGTCGCCCTGCCGCACGTGCAGCGGGTCGGGCACCAAGCTGCGCCAGGAAGACATGCTGGTGCGCATCCCGGCCGGCGTCCAAGACGGCGCGGTGCGCACGCTGCGCGGCTCGGGCGAGGTGGCCGCCGGTGGCGCAGGCGACCTGCACGTCACCGTCCACGTGAAGGCGCATCCGCTCTTCGCGCGGGAAGGCGCGGACGTGCTGCTGGAGGTGCCCATCAGCTTCCCGCAGGCCGTGCTGGGCGCGCAGATCGACGTGCCCACCATCGAGGGGCGCGTGGCCATGAAGATCCCGCCGGGCACGCAGTCGGGCCGCTCCTTCCGCCTGCGCGGCAAGGGCATCCCGGTCTACGGCGGCGCCGGCAAGGGCGACCAGCTGGTGCGCGTGATCGTCGAGGTGCCCGAGAACATCTCGCGCAAGCAGCGCAAGCTGATCCAAGAGCTGGCCGAGGAGCTGGGCGTGGACACGCACCCGCAGCAAGCGGGCTTCCTCGACAAGCTACGCGGCCTGCTCGACTGAAGGCCACGCGCCGCTAGCCGGCGCGAACGACTGCGCAAACGGGGCAGATCGACGGGCGACACCGTGGGGTGCAGCCCGCTGACCGCGCGGCGCTCACGGACAGGTCAGCGCGGGCTCACACAGCTGCCCGAAGGGCGACTCGAGCTGCTGCACACAGTTCCCGCTCTGGCACTGGCGATCGTTCGTGCATTCCGACCCGTCGATGAGGGGCTCTGCCAAGCACCGAAAGCCGAGGCACGTGAGGCCCTCTACGCAGTCTAGCGACTCACTGCAGTAGTCGCCCTCTTCGCGGTCCCGGTCGAAGAACGCGCAGACGCCCTCACCTCCATCGTTGCAGTACAGACCCGCTTGACGATCGCAGACCACAACTTCGTCGGCGAGAATGCCGCAGTCCTCACCGGGACCCGACTCCATGCGCACCGGCACGCAGATGCCCTGGTCCTCGTCGTCTTCGTCCTCGAGGCAGTACGTGCCGCGACCGCACGAGTCATCGTATGGGCTACACGACTCGCCCAACTCGCGCCAGCGCGCGCAGGTGCCTTCCTGGCAGTACAGGCCCGGCTCACAGCGCTGCTCGTAGCTGCAGTCCCTGCCGAGCTCGGCGTCCGCGGTCGGCAGTTCCTCGCCAACGCCACACGTCCCGCCGTTGCACGTGGGGCGTTCGCCGTTTGGTCCCGGTGCGCACGCGTCCTCGTCGAACCAGTCGCACTCGCCGCCCTGGGGAATCAAGGCCTCGCAGGTACCGCACTCGTCAAAGCGGACCGCGCTGCATCGCTTGCTCGCGCACTCGACATCGACCGTGCAGCCACCCCCGTCGGCCACCTGGCCCACGAAGATGTCACGGCACGCTTGGTCGGCCGCCGCCGTGTTGGTGCACGTGGCCCGCACTGCGGCGACGCAACGGTCTACGGCGCCATGGTCGACGACCACAGTCCCTGCCTCGATGTACTGCCGGTACTCGTCGGCGATGTCGAAGCCTTCGGACTCCTCAGCGACACAATTGGCCTCTGTCCCGTAGTAGAGGCGTTCCCCCACCGTGTCGTCGGCACTACCCCCGCAGCGGAACAGCTGGCGGCACTCCGCTGCGACCACGTCGCTGTTGAGATCCCCAGACTCACCACAGCCCACGACGAACGTCGCAGCGGCAGTCCCGAGTAGCAGTGCCTTGAAATTGAAGCTGACCACGAGCCCTCCTAAGCGGCGTCCAAGCGCCGTCCGTCCTAAAGTGTGTCTGTCCACAACAGCGTGCCGCTCCCCTCGTCGCTCAAGACAAACGATGCGCTGTGCCCTCTTTTTGCATAGCGCCCAGCCCGGTTCAAGGTCTCATGAGGCTCGCCACCCGAGCGGCGCTCACGGGCAGGTCGGCTGGGGTCCACAGATGGTGCCGAGTTCTCCCAACCACGCGCAGCTCCCGTTCGCGCACTGCGCGTTGACTTCGCACGCGGAGCCCTCCGGCAACAGCTCGCCGAAGCAAGTGCCCCCGAGGCACGTGAGCCCCTCCGCGCACTGCGAGGTCCGGTCGCAGATCTCGCCGAGAGGGCGGTCGACGTCCAACCGCTGGCAGGCGCCCGTGCCCACGTAGTCGCAGTAGAGGTCCGCGGCGTTGCAGAGCACCACCTCGTCGGCGAGCGCGCCGCACGGCGCGCCCGGACGGTACTCGATGCGCACGGCGACACAGGACCC
The DNA here is from genome assembly GCA_964510015.1 of uncultured Sandaracinaceae bacterium. Taxonomy (GTDB): domain Bacteria; phylum Myxococcota_A; class Polyangia; order Polyangiales; family Houyiibacteriaceae; genus JADJJE01. The sequence continues at coordinate 7,307 of CAZEAA010000197.1, read as the reverse complement.
CGCAGTCGGGTCGTCGGCGTTCGGGCGACAGATGGTGCCGCGACCACACGAGTCCAACAGGAGGTTGCACGCCTCGCCCAGCGAGCGCCACGCCGCGCAGGTGCCGTTCTCGCAGAAGAGCCCGGCTTTGCAGAGCTGGTAGTAGTCGCACTCCGCGCCGATGCCCGCGTCTTCCGTCGGGTAGCCGTCTCCGTTCAGGAGGCAGATTCCACCGCTGCACGCGCCCCACTCACCGTTCGGCCCGTCCTCGCAGGCATCCACGAACATCACGCACTCGTCGCCCGTCGCGACCAACCGGCCGCAGGTGCCGCACTGCTCCGATCCGTGGCCCGTGCACAGGCCGCTCGCGCACTCCACGTCGCGCTGGCACTCGCCGCCCGCAGCCACTTGGCCCACGAAGATGGCGCCGCATGCCTGAATCTCCGCCACGGTCGGGCTGCAGGTCGCGCGTTGCGCCGCCAGGCATCGGTCGGCCGCCGCGTAATCGACGACGACGGTGCCCGCTTCGACGAAGAACTGGTTCTCCTCGTAGAGGTCGAACCCCTCGCTCGCGTCGACGCATCCGTCTTCCGACGCGTACCAGAGGCGGTCGTTGGCCGTTTGGTTGGTGCTCCCCGCGCAGTGAAACAAGCGACCGCATTCGGCCGCGAGCAGGCTGCTGCGGAGGTCTCCGGCGTCTCCGCAGCCCACGCACAGCGCCACCACCATCCCCAATGTCCGTGCTCTCTCGCTGAAGCCGATCATGAGCCCTCCCTGGCGACGTGCGCGCTGTGGCCAGATCATTTGTCGCACGGCGCCCGGCACGGTTCAAGGTTTGGGATGGTGGGGCGCGGCTCAGCGGCCGCGGAGCGCCTCGCCCAGCACCTGCCACGTCTCGTTCGCGTCGGCGCGCGTCTCGGGTCGCTGCCGCAGGAACGCCTCGATGGCCGGCATGCGCGCGATGGCCGCGTCCAGCGCAGGGTCCGAGCCCGCCTTGTAGGCGCCGAGCAGCACCAGGTCACGCTTTTCTTCGAACGCCGCGAGGTGCGTGCGCAGCGCGTTGGCCTGGTCGCGCTGGGCCTCGCTGGTGATGGCGGGCATCACGCGCGAGAGGCTCCCGAGCACGTCGATGGCGGGCCAGCGTCCGCGCGCGCCGAGCCGCCGGTCCAAGACGATGTGACCGTCCAAGATGCCGCGCACCTCGTCGGCCACCGGCTCCTCCATGTCGGAGCCCTCGACCAGCACGGTGTAGAGCCCGGTGATGGAGCCCCGCTCACTCGTGCCCGCGCGCTCGAGCAGCTCGGGCAGGGCCGCGAACACGCTGGGCGGGTAGCCACGGCGCGCGGGAGGCTCGCCCGCGGCGAGACCCACCTCGCGTCCGGCGCGGGCGAAGCGCGTGACGCTGTCCATCATCAGCAGCACGCGCTTGCCCTGGTCGCGGAAGTGCTCGGCGATGGCGGTGGCCACGTGCGCGCTCTTCAGCCGTACCAGCGCCGGCGCGTCGCTCGTGGCGCAGACCACCACGCCGCGACGCCGGCCCTCGCTGCCGAGCGCATCTTCGAGGAACTCCCTCACCTCGCGGCCACGCTCGCCGATCAGGCAGGCCACGAACACGTCCGCGTCGGCCTGCCGCGCGATCTGCCCGAGGAGCGTGCTCTTGCCCACGCCGCTGCCCGCGAAGAGGCCCACGCGCTGCCCCTCACCCAGCGTGAGCAGCGCGTCGATGGCGCGCACACCGGTGCTGACGGCGCGCGTGATGCGCGGTCGCGTCAGCGGGTCGGGGGAGCGCTGGTACACCGAGCGTGGCGTGCCGCTCACCGGCCCGAGCCCATCGATGGGGCGGCCGAGGCCGTCGAGCACGCGGCCGAGCAGTCCGTCCCCGCACGTCACTTGCAGCGGTCTCCCCAGCGCCACCACCTCGTCTTCGGGGCTGACCCCCTCGGTGCGACCCAAGGGCATCAGCGTGGCGTCGGCCCCGTGGAACCCCACCACCTCGGCCAGCAGCGGCTCGCCATGCAGACGGCGCACCTCCACCAGCTCGCCGAGGCGCACCCCGGGGACGCGGGCCTCGAGCCCCAGCCCCACCAGCGAGCTGACGCGGCCGCGCGCACGCAGCGGCTGCGCGTCGCCCAGCGCCTCGGCGAGGCCCTCGAGCGCGGGGATCCATGGGCGGTCGTCCAGGTCTGCAGTCACCATGTAGGCAACTATGTGCCGAGGTAGGCGAGCGCGCACGGTGCGACCTTTCGAGCGCTCGTCCCGCGCTGCTGATAGATTCATGCGCGATGGGACCCGCCTCTATCCGGCGTCGACGTGGACTGGTCGCGCTCTTGCTGACGTTCGCCGCGCTGCTGCCCTTCGGGACGGCCTCGGCCCAGCGCATCCTCACGTTCCGGTTTCGTCCCACCGCGCGCGCTCAGCTGGTGCTGTGGGTGGAGCGCGAGGACGGCACGTTCATGGGGACGCTGCGCCTGACCGAAGCGGTGGCGCGGCGCGGCATCGGCAACCGACCGGGCGCCACGCAGATGAACAGCGGGTTCCACTGGCCCTACGGGCGACGCGAGGGTGTGCTCCCGGTGTGGGCCCACGCTCGCGTCGAGACGCCGGGCGCGCGGCGCTTCCAGCGAGTCATCTTCCAGAACCGCCTGAGCGAGGGCTACGCGTCGCGCACGTCCAACGATCAGAGCCGCGACGAGTACTTCTGCCTGTCGTTCAACACGGCCTCCACCGCGCGGGACGCCCTCGACGCGGTGGCGTGCGCCAGCATGAACGCGTTCAACAGCGACAAGGGTCGCTACGTGACGAGCTCCGACGTGACCCTGGGCTATGCCGAGCCGTTCGTGACAGGGGACGTCGAGAGCATGCGTCCGCTCGATCGCTTCTCGCTCTACCCCCCGCGGCGCGACGTGGAAGGCCTTGGCGGCAACGACCACCCGGACGCGCAGAATTTCCGCGCCGACGCGCTGCTCGCGATGCCCGAGCTCGACGCCATCTCGATGGCCACCCCGGCGGAAGGCGTCGCCCAGACCGTGCAATTCGTGGTGCCGCCATCGTGGCCGCTCGGCCGGTACACGGCCTACCTCGAGGTCAACACGGAGGGCGACTACAACGCGAACTACGACGACGAGGTCTACCCCACGCCCGACAGCTCCCGCTGGGACATCTGGGCCATCGGCTACGGCTACCCGTACCGAGGGCAGCCGTCGGTGGTGTACGCCGTGACCTTCAACACGTTGATGCCCAACACGGCAAGCACGCAGACGCCCATCGGCTACGGCGCGCTGCACGGCGAAGACGGGGCGCTGCGCACGATGGACGGCACCATCACGGACGACCCCGGCGCGGCGCCGGGCAGTGGAGCAGACCGCCTCCTGTCGCTCGGCGCGGGAGAGCAGCGCTTCAGCGTGGAGGTAATGGCCACCGACGTCTGTGCTCCACCCGATCCGCACCCCGAGTGCACGGTGGTGTGCGAGGGCGAAGACGACTGCGCCTTCGGGTTCGTCTGCGGCGAGGCAGGCATGTGCGTGGGCATGTGCGACCAGCCGCTGGTGCCGCCGGCGGTGCAGGGCCTGCGGGCCGAGCCGGACGAGGACATCAAGCACAGCCACCAGTGGGCCACGCTGCACTTCACGCCGCCCGCGTTTCCGCGCGACGTGGTGGCCTACCACGTGCGGGTGAGCCGCGAGCCGATCGTGGACCAAGCCAGCTTCGACGCGGGCATCCCGGCGCGGCGCGCCACGCTCGCGGAAGAGGGGCTCGACATCTGCGAGGGGGGCTGCCCCGCGGAGGGGGAAGAGTGGACCTTCGAGCTGGGCCACCTGGTGCCGCAGACCACGCACTACATCGGCATCCAGGCGGTGAGCTGCGGGGTGCTGGGGGAGATCGCGACGACCGAGGTCACGACCACCGCGATCACGTTCACCACGGTGTCGCCGTGCTTCGTGGCCACGGCGGCGTACGGCTCGCCGCTGGCGAGCGAAGTGGGCACGTTCCGGCGCTTCCGGGACCGCCACCTGATGACCAACGCGCTCGGTCGCGCCCTGGTCTCGGCCTACTACGAGGTGGGGCCGCAGGCGGCCGAGGCCCTCGAAGAGCACCCCTGGCTGAAGAGCACCGCGCGCGCGATCCTGACGCCGCTCGCCGCGCTGTTGCGTGACGACGGTCCGTGACCTTCGCCCGCGCCACCGTCCATCTCGTCTCGAGAGGCGCATGGTGAACGTGCGATCAGGGGGTCCCGAGGCCCGCACATGCTTGTCCGTATACGCTGGTGGGCGATCTTCTGGCGGGCCTGATATGCTGGCCGCGATGAGTTCCCCCTGTGGCCGGGCCCGACTTCGACTGGTCGCGCTCCTCGTGATGTTCGCTGTGCTGGGTTCGAGCGGGACCACCTTGGCGCAGCAGCGCATCCTCACGTTCCGCTTCCGCCCCACCGCCCGCGCGCAGCTGGTGCTGTGGGTGGAGCGCGAGGACGGCACGTTCATGGGCACGCTGCGCCTGACCGAGGCCGTGGCGCGCCGCGGCATCGGCAACCGACCGGGCGCCACGCAGATGAACAGCGGCTTCCACTGGCCCTATGGCCGTCGCGAGGGCGTGCTGCCTTACTGGGCGCATCGCCGTGCGGCGGCGCCGGGCGCGAGCACCTTCCGGCGGGTCATCTTCCAGAACCGCCTGAGCGAGGGCTACGCGTCGCGTACGTCCAACGACCAGAGCCGTGACGAGTACTTCTGCCTGTCGTTCAACACGGCGACCACGTCGCGTGACGCGCTCGACGCGGTGAGCTGCGCCAGCCTCTTCAACAGCGACAAGGGCCGCTACGTGACGAACGCCGACATGCAGGCGAGCTACGGCGAGCCCTTCGTGTCCGGCAGCATGGAGGACATGCGGCCGCTCGACACCGCGTCACTCTATCCGCCGCGCCGCGACACCGACGGCCTCGGGGGCAACGACCACCCGGACTCGCAGAACTTCCGCGCCGACGCGCTGGCCGTCATGCCCGAGCTGGACGCGATCTCGATGGCCACCCCGGCGGCCGGCGTGATGCAGACCATTCAGTTCGCGGTGCCCGAGTCCTGGCCGAGCGGCGCCTACAACGCCTATCTCGAGGTCAACGTGGAGGGCGACTACAACGACCACTTCGACGACCAGAGCTACCCCACGCCGAACAGCGGTCTCTGGGACTACTGGGCCATCAGCTACGGCTACCCCTACCGCGGCCAGCCCTCGGTGGTCTATCGGGTGGGCTTCAACATGTTGATGCCAGGCACGTTCGGCACCCCCGAGCCCATCGGTTACGGCGCGCTGCACGGCGAAGACGGGATGCTGCGCACGATGGACGGCACCATCTCGGACGACCCCAGCGCGGCGCCGGGCAGCGGCGCGGACCGCCTGCTGAGCCCGGGCGCGGGCATGAGTCGCTTCAGCGTGGAGGTGATGGCCACCAACATCTGCGACCAGCCCGACCCGCCGGACGAGTGCATGACGGGCTGTGAGCGCGACGACGAGTGTGCGCAGGGCTTCGTCTGTGGCGAGGCAGGCATGTGCGTGGGCATGTGCGACCAGCCGCTGGTGCCGCCGGCGGTGCAGGGCCTGCGGGCCGAGCCGGACGAGGACATCAAGCACAGCCACCAGTGGGCCACGCTGCACTTCACGCCGCCCGCGTTTCCGCGCGACGTGGTGGCCTACCACGTGCGGGTGAGCCGCGAGCCGATCGTGGACCAAGCCAGCTTCGACGCGGGCATCCCGGCGCGGCGCGCCACGCTCGCGGAAGAGGGGCTCGACATCTGCGAGGGGGGCTGCCCCGCGGAGGGGGAAGAGTGGACCTTCGAGCTGGGCCACCTGGTGCCGCAGACCACGCACTACATCGGCATCCAGGCGGTGAGCTGCGGGGTGCTGGGGGAGATCGCGACGACCGAGGTCACGACCACCGCGATCACGTTCACCACGGTGTCGCCGTGCTTCGTGGCCACGGCGGCGTACGGCTCGCCGCTGGCGAGCGAAGTGGGCACGTTCCGGCGCTTCCGGGACCGCCACCTGATGACCAACGCGCTCGGTCGCGCCCTGGTCTCGGCCTACTACGAGGTGGGGCCGCAGGCGGCCGAGGCCCTCGAAGAGCACCCCTGGCTGAAGCGCACCGCGCGCGCGATCTTGACGCCGCTCGCCGCGCTGTTGCATGACGACGGTCCGTGAACCTCGCTCACCTCGTCATCGCGCGTAGCCGCCTCGCGCTCGTGCGCCTCCCGCTGGCTCTCCTGCTGGCCTTCGCAGCCTGTGTGGGGGGCTGCGCGCACGTGCCGCCCTACCAGCGCGAGCAGCTCACCGCGCCCGGCATGGAGTCCGAGACCGAAGCCGAAGAAGAGCGCTTCCGCTCGCACGTGTACGACGCCCGCGAGGGCGCGGCGGGCGGCCACGGCTCCACCGGCGGCGGCTGCGGGTGCAACTGAGGATGCGCACGGCCAAGCCTCGTCGCGCCTCGCGGGTCAGCTGGCTCGAGTGGCCCGCTTCGCGGGCCAGGTGGCTCAAGTGGCTGGTGTTCGGGCTCGCGGCCTTGCCGCTGTGCTGTGCGCGCGGGGTGTCGCACGCCGACGAAGTGGACGGACGCTGGTCGGGGCGCTTCAGCCTGCTGGGCAACTACTACTGGGAGACCAGTACGCGCGTGGTAGCGCCCGAGCTGGCCGTGCAGCTCACGTCCCCGAACGGCACCGACCTGAGCGTGAACTACCTGGTGGACACCATCACCAGCGCCAGCCAAGCGGCAGGCACCACCGTGGACGTGAGCTTCAACGAGACACGCCACGACATCACGCTGGGGGTGGGGCGCGAGCTCGCGCTGGGCGACAACGCGCTGCAGTGGCGCACCGGCGCGCACTTCAGCCGCGAGCCCGACTACACGTCCATCTCGGGCAACGTGGGCGGCTCGCTGTTCCTCAACGAGCGCAGCACCACGCTGCACTTCACGCTCGGGTACCTGCACGACGAGGTACGCCAGAACTTTCGCGGGCCGCCGCCGCCCAGCAACCCCGGCACCATCCTCGGGCAGTTCGACGAGAACTTCGACGCGCTGACGCTCTCCTTCGGCTGGGACCAGGTGCTGCGGCGCTGGCTCATCGCCGAGTTCGGCTACGACTTCGTCTACCTGAACGGCTTCCTCGCCAACGCCTACCGCCGCGTGATGGTGGCCGGCGCCGCGGTGGGCGAGCAGCACCCCGGGACGCGCATCCGCCACACGCTGACGGGCCGGCTCAAGGCGCACGTGGCGGCCACGCGCACCACCTTCCAGCTTCGCTACCGCGCGTACCTCGACTCGTGGGACATCGGGGCCATCAACCCCGAGG
>CAZEAA010000196.1:10091-10849 GCA_964510015.1 uncultured Sandaracinaceae bacterium | reverse complement strand
GGAGTACCTGGTGCACATCACCACGGGCACTCACGTCATGCAGATCTGCTGGTTCCTGCTGACCGAGTCCCGGCACTTTCCGGCCAAGCTGGTGCAGACGTCGCCCAACACGCGTGGCAGCGACTTGGAAGACGGCGACCCGGCAGGCACCTACCGCGTCATCGACCTGGACCTCTCGCGCTACGACCGCTTGGCGAAGCGCTTCCACGAGGAGCGCACCGAGAGCCTCGACTTCCTCAAGTCGGGCATCAAGACGCGCAACGCCGCCTTCAACCGGCTGATCGAGGGCATCGAGCGCGTGGCGCTGCGCTCGCGCGAGCCCATCCTGCTCACGGGTCCCACGGGCGCGGGCAAGAGCCAGCTCGCGGCGCGCATCTTCGAGCTGCGCAAGTCGCGCGGACTTGTGAAGGGGCCGCTCGTGGAGGTGAACTGCGCCACGCTGCGGGGCGATGGCGCCATGAGCGCGCTCTTCGGTCACGTGAAGGGCGCGTTCACCGGCGCGGCCTCGGACCGCAAGGGCCTCTTGCGCGCGGCGGACGGCGGCACCCTGTTCCTCGACGAGATCGGCGAGCTGGGCCTCGACGAGCAGGCCATGCTGCTGCGCGCCATCGAGGAGAAGCGCTTCCTGCCAGTGGGCACGGACAAGGAGACCCGCTCGGACTTCGAGCTGATCGCGGGGACCAACCAAGATCTCGGCGCCGCCGTCGTGGCCGGGCGCTTCCGTGAAGACCTGCTGGCGCGCATTCAGCTCTGGACCT
>CAZEAA010000196.1:0-10081 GCA_964510015.1 uncultured Sandaracinaceae bacterium | reverse complement strand
CGCGAAGACATCGAGCCGAACCTCGACTACGAGCTGGGGCGCGCGAGCGAGCGTCTCGGTACGCAGGTCACCATGAACGCGGAGGCTCGTGCGCGCTTCCTGGCCTTCGCGGCCTCGCCGCGCGCCACGTTCCGGGGCAACTTCCGCGACCTCAACGCGGCCGTGCTGCGCATGAGCACGCTCGCCTCGGCGGGGCGCATCGACGTCACTCACGTGGACGACGAGCTCGCGCGCCTCGAGCAGGCGTGGCATCGGCCGTCGCTCCAGCGCCCGGAGGTCAGCGTGTTGGAGACGGTGCTCTCTGCCGAGCAGCGGGCGGACCTCGACCCCTTCGACCGGGTGCAGCTCGAAGAGGTGGTGCGCGTCTGCCAACGCAGCCGCTCTCTCTCGGATGCGGGGCGCGTGCTGTTCGCGGTGTCGCGCACCAAGAAGGCCTCGAGCAACGACGCGGACCGCCTGCGCAAGTACCTGGCGCGCTTCGACCTGCGCTTCGAGATGCTGGGGCCCTGAAAGCGAACCCCCCGCCCCGGCCGGTGAAGGCCGAAGCGGGGCGCCCGGGGTGGACACGCTCACGCGTGGGTCAGAGGATGACGGCAGCCACGGCGCTGACGAAGAGCGTCAGCGTGAACGCAGCGGTCGCGAGCAGGTCCTGCTTCTCTGCACGACGCCACGCGTCGTCCGAGGGGAAGGGCTGCTTGTCGGTCTCGACGGCCACCACCGGTTCGCGGGTCCAGGAGCCGACCGAAGTGTCGGGGACCACGCGGGTGGCGATGTCGATGAAGCTGCGATTGGGGGTGCCGAAGTGGTTGAGATACATCGTGTGGGTCACGTTTTGGGCCCTCCGATTGGGCTAGGCGGCGAAGTGTGCCGCACTGGGGTCTAAAGCACTCCCCGTGCCAACTCCTGTAACACGTTCCGTGATACGTGGATTAGCATTGCGATTACGGATGTTTACAGAACTGTGACACTTTTTGCTGTTTTGATGTGACACACAAAATTCACGAGCAATTCGATATGTTTCCGGCTGCACACCGGCTGGCCTATCGTTCAGCGCCCAAGCGAAAACATCGTGATTTCGTGGGTCCCGAAAGCGGGGCACCGTGGACGCGATGACACACGGAAGCGCTCCCGAGGGCCGCCCGAGTAGGTGCAACGCTTACAAAAGTGCACAGCGGGTTGCGCAATTGACGCGTAACGCGTTACGCACTGCGTCATTGTTGCGCCGCGTCAGGGTGGCAGAGGCCACGCCGAACTGCCGCGGTGCGGCGGTCGCGCGACGCTGAAGTGGGGACATCCGCCCTTCCAGTTCACGAATCGGTGATATGCTCGCCCGCCCGCGCTGGCGCGGACCTAGAACATGTTCCATCGTCCGGCAGCTTCCTGCCAACGATTCCCGATTTCGATGCCCCTTCGAGGGCCAACTGAAAGTCAGAGCGAATGAACATCCACGAGTATCAGGCGAAGGAGCTGTACCGAAAGTACGGCATCCCGGTGCCGCAGGGCATCCCCTGCATGTCGCCGGAGGAGGCCGTCGAGGCCGCCAAGAAGCTGATCGCCGACACCGGTAGCCAGGTCGTCGTCGTGAAGGCGCAGATCCACGCTGGCGGTCGCGGCAAGGCCGGCGGCGTCAAGGTGTGCAAGGGCATCGAGGCGGCCACCGCCGCGGCTCACGACATCTTCGGCAAGGTGCTGGTCACGCCGCAGACGGGCCCCGAGGGCAAGAAGGTTCAGCGCCTGCTCGTGGAGCAGGGCCTCGCCATCAAGAGCGAGCTCTACCTCGCGATGGTCGTGGACCGCGAGACGCGCAAGGTCGCGATCATGGCGTCCACCGAGGGCGGCATGGACATCGAGGAGGTGGCCCACAACACCCCCGAGAAGATCCACATGGTGTACTTCCACGCGGACGCCGGCCTGCAGGACCACCACGTCCGCAAGCTCGCCTTCGCGCTGGGCCTCACCAAGACCGAGCAGAAGAACTTCCACACCCTCCTGGTCAACCTGGCCAAGTGCTTCGTGGCCGAGGACTGCTCCATCGCCGAGATCAACCCGCTCATCCTCACGCAGGACGAGCAGGTGCTGGCGCTGGACGCCAAGGTGAACTTCGACGGCAACGCGAGCTTCCGCCACGAGGCCTACTGGGACTCCGTTCGCGACCTCAGCGAAGAGGCGCCCACGGAGACCGAGGCGGGCGAGGCCGGCCTCAGCTACATCCAGCTGGACGGCAACATCGGCTGCTTGGTCAACGGCGCCGGCTTGGCCATGTCCACCATGGACACCATCAAGCACTTCGGCGGCGAGCCGGCCAACTTCCTGGACGTGGGCGGCGGCGCCAGCCAGGAGTCGGTCACCAAGGCGTTCAAGATCATCCTGCAGTCGCCCAGCGTGCAGGGCATCTTCGTGAACATCTTCGGCGGCATCATGCGCTGCGACGTCATCGCCAACGGCGTGGTCGCGGCCAGCAAGGAGCTGGGCCTGAAGGTCCCGCTCGTCGTTCGCTTGGCCGGCACCAACGTCGAGCAGGGCAAGGAAATCCTCAATAACTCGGGCCTTCGCATCGTCGCCGCCGACACCATGGCGGAGGGCGCGCAGAAGATCGTCGAGCTGGCAAAGGGCGCCTGAACCATGAGTATCCTCGTCAACAAAGACACCAAGCTGATCGTTCAGGGGATCACCGGCAAGACCGGCCAGTTCCACACCGAGCAGTGCATCAAGTACGGAACCAACGTGGTGGGCGGCGTGACCCCCGGCCGCGGCGGCACCACCATCCTGGGCGTGCCCGTGTTCGACACGGTGGAGCAGGCCATCGCGGCCACCGGCGCCAACGCCAGCTGCATCTTCGTGCCCCCTCCGTTCGCGGCGGACTCCATCCTCGAGTGCGTGGAGGCCGAGCTCCCGCTCGCCATCTGCATCACCGAGGGCATCCCCGTCATGGACATGCTCAAGGTGCGTCGCGTGCTCGACGGTCAGAAGGCCACCCGCCTAATCGGACCGAACTGCCCGGGCGTCATCACGCCGGACGAGTGCAAGATCGGCATCATGCCGGGCCACATCCACAAGAAGGGCCGCATCGGCGTCGTGTCCAAGTCGGGCACGCTCACCTATGAGGCCGTGGGTCAGCTCACGGCGCTCGGCATCGGTCAGTCCACCGCGGTCGGCGTCGGCGGCGACCCCATCGCGGGCACCGACTTCATCGACATCCTGAAGATGTTCGAAGAGGACAAGGACACCGACGCCATCATCCTGATCGGCGAGATCGGCGGCAACGCGGAAGAGCTCGCGGCGGCCTGGATCAAGGAGAACTTCAGCAAGCCCGTGGCCGGCTTCATCGCGGGCCGCACGGCTCCCCCCGGCAAGCGCATGGGCCACGCCGGCGCCATCATCTCGGGCGGCAAGGGCACCGCGGACGCAAAGATCGAGGCCCTCGAGGCGGCTGGCGTGAAGGTCGCGCCGACCCCGTCGGACATGGGGACGACGCTGGCTTCGCTGCTGAAGTAAGCGAGAGTTCGCGATTGCAGGAGCCCTCGAGAGCGAAGCTCTCGGGGGCTCTCTGCTTCCGTCCCGAGGAAGCGGGCCGACCACGTCGACGACTACGACTACGTTGACGGGGCGTCCTGTCGTCTCTCGTAGCTAGATCAACGGCTTGCTCGGCAGCGAGCCATTCGCCTCCCGCGCCTTCAGCTCACGAATGGCCTTGTCCAGCGCGCGCGACACACACGTCTGGTCGCGGATCCGCGCCAGCAGCGGCCACACGGCGCGCTCGCCCTCCAAGATGTGCATGTCCAGCTCGCTGCGGGTGATGTTGGAGAACGTCCGCAGCAGCGCCCCGGCACGCAGCCGCGGGTGGATGTCGATGTCGCCGCTGTAGCTCTGGTCCGCGAGTGAGTGCGCCAAATCCAGGGGCCGATGCAGCGGGGTGTGCTGGGCGATGCTGCGCGCCATGTGCAGCTGGTGCGTGAGCTGGACGCGCAGCGTGCTGGCCGCCATGCCCGCCACGAACGGCATCACGCCACGCCGCCGCGTGACGCGCCGCACCGGGGCCACGTGCGGGTTCACCTGGCTGACGATGAAGTGGTTCACGTTGTGCAGGCGGCTGATGCGCCGCATGGGCAGGTCACCCTTGAACGACCCGTCGATCCACCGCTCGCTCGGCATGTAGGGGACGTCGCGGCCGTCCAGCTGGCGCTCCATCAAGAGCGCGGGAGGGAACGCGCCCGGCACCGAGCTCGAGGCGACGGCGGCGCTCAAGAGGGTGACGTCCGGGGTGGTGAGGTGGTTCAGCACGCGCGGCTTCTGGCGCGTGCGCGTGGGCGAGATGCTCACGTTCACGGCGCGGCCGCTCCGCTCGAAGGCTTGCGCGAAGGTGTAGTCGCCGTTGTTGTGGCGGATGACCTCCGCGAGGCGGCCGGGGTCGTAGACGGCTCGGTCGCGCAGCGCGTCCCCCGCGGGCTTGCGCAGCAGCGCGTCCGTGCGCAGCAGGCTCCAGTCCGTGAACAGGTCGCGCAGCTCGGCGTCGGTGCGGGACGCGATCCCGCACGCCACCATCGCGCCCATCGACGCCCCGGACAGCACGTCGGGGAGCAGGTCGTGCTCGAACAGCGCCTTCATGACGCCGATGTGGAAGAAGCCCAGGCTGGCGCCGCCCGAGAGCAGCAGGGCCGAGCGGCCGAAGCCGTGCGCCGCGCGCTCGAAGCGAGCGAGGGTGTCGTCGGGGGAGAGGCCGGTCTCGTCGGGCTTCGCGAGGTACTCGATGGCCAGCAGGCACTCCTCGTAGAAGCGCTCCACTACGTACTTCGTGCCGAGCGGCGTCTGCTCGTAGAGGCGGGCGTCGGCCAGCTCCCCCACGTGCCGGTACAGGGCCTCTTGCAGCAGCTTCGTGAGCTCGGCGGCGCGGCGCTTTTCGCGTGCCCGCTGCAGCAGGGTGGTGTGCTCCTGGAGCAGCTCGGCGTCGAATACATCGGAGGCGGAATCCCTACGAAACGCCTCGATTTCGTCGGCATCCGCGGCTCCACGGACGCGCAGGACCCATTGGTCGTACGTCTCGGGGTCGCGCAGGGTGAGGGGGGGCATGCACGCCGAACATATCAGACACGCAGGATGTTCGGAGGAGCGCACGAGGATCATTGAGCGCGGCGCCGCCGGGTGCGATAACACCCACTCGCTGCGACGACGTCTGCAGCAGGAGCGACAAATCCAAATGATGAAGCGAAGTTCGGCTGTCGGGGTGGTGAGCTGTCTGGTGCTGGGTGCGTTCGGCGCCAGCTGTGCTTCCGGCGGCACCACACGGCCACGCCTGCCCGACGAAGAGCACGCCCTCCTCGAGCTCATGCCCAACGACGCGTTCCTGGGGCTGCGCGTGGACATGCGCGCGCTGCGGGCCACGCCGCACTGGCAGGCGCTCGAAGAGTCCATGACCGCTAGCGGCGCGCCCGAGGAGACGCAGCGCTACTTCCGCGACACGGACCGCATGGTGGCGGTGATGGGCGGGTTCATCGATGCCCCGAGCTATCCCGAGCCCGATCCCGAGGCCGAGTACGTGACGCCGCCCGCGTGGGTGCCCGTGGCGCAGAGCCTCCACGGCAAGCTGCCGCGCGCGGTGGCCGTCATCGAGGGCCAGGCCGCGGCGCTGTGCGACGAGGCGCTCGAGGGTCAGGCGCGGCGCGAGGTGCGCGGGTATCAGCTGGGCGTGCTGAACGGCGTGGCCATGCTGCGTCGGGACCGCATCTGCGTGGTGACGCTCGAGCCGGTGCTGGACTCGCTGCTCACGCAAGCGAGCGGTCCGCCCTCGGACGTGCTGGGGATGCTGGCGGCCGCGGGGCCTGGCGAGGCCGCGCCGATCTTCAGCTACGTCGCCGACTATGCCGCGCCGGGCTACGCCGCCTGGGTGGAGCAGCATGGGGAGCGCGCGCGCGCCGAGCTGGACGAGGCTCGCGAGCGGCGCCGCCAGGAAGAGGCTGCGCGCGAGGCCGCCGTGGCGGCGGGCCAGACCGAGACCGTGGACGGCGAAGGCATGCCCGAGTTCGGTGACTTCGCGGCGGCCATGGAGGACATGATCAACCAGACCATCGTGCTGTTCCTCGAGGTCTCCAAGATCACTATGCGCGGCATGGAGTCGTCCACGATCCGCATCTCGCACAACGAGGGTGGCTACGACTTCCGCAGCCGCGTGGTCATCTCCGACGAGAACCGCTCCATCATGTGGCGGGAGCTGCTGCGCATGTACCTCGAGATCGCGAACGCCGCGGTGCAGGTCTACGACATCCCCGACGAGCCGCGTGAGGTGCTGACCGCCGCACTGCGGGCCGTGCACGTGGACGATCACTCGGACGGCTACGAAGTGGTGGCCCGGGCCAGCGACACGCGCGTCAGCTCGCTCATCGCGTATGCGCGCCGCTCCAGCTCGGAGATCGCGCCGGCCATCTCCGACGTGGGCATCGAGTCGCCGTGGGAGCTGATCAGCCACATCGACACGTCCACCTACCAGACCCCGGCCGACATCCTGCTCACGCTCGAGCCCAACGTGGAGCGCATCCAGGGGCTGGACGACCGTGACACGCGCAAGCGAGGCTTGATCGCGCTCTCTGGCGCCTACGTCTCGCTCGGCAGGTACCAAGACGCCGTGAACCTGCTCACCACCAGCATCGCGGGGGACCGCGCCCACGCGGACACGGTGGAGTACTACATGCGCCCCGACGTGTTCATGGGCATGTGCGGGCTGGCCGCCACGCTGTGCGAGCACCACCTGGCGTGGGGCTTCGCCGAGGAGGCGCGCACCGCGGCCACCATGGCGGCGGACCAGGGGCAGACCTGCGCCGACCTCTCGTATCCCGCGTTCGCTTGCTACTCGGTGGCCGAAGCGCAGCTGGGTCGCGGGGAGCAGGCGCTCGCGGAGCTCGAAGGACGCTCGTGGGGCGACGCCGACGTGACCCAGTTCGGCGCGGCGCGCGCGCAGGTGCTCGGCACGCTGGGGCGTTGGGACGCGTCGTTCGAGGCCGCGCGCGGCACGTGCGTGGGCCCGCTGTCCGCGAGCAGCTGTCCGGGCGCGTTCGCGTACGCGCTCGAGGCGCTCTCGCGCGGCGGCACCACGCTCGAGCAGAACGACGTGACCTTCGCGAACGTGCGGGCGAGCTACCCGGGCGTCGACTCCGCCAACCGCGCTGATGACGCCGTCGCGTCCGCGGCCGTCATCGCCGACTGCGCCCGCCGCGTGCGGCTCGCCCCGCGGGAAGCCGACACCCTCGCCACCTGCACAGCGGCCCACGAGGTGAGCGTGCGGCTGCACGGGACCGCGCACGCGCGCACGGCCCAGGCGCTGATGTTGCTGACCGCCGCGCGCACCGCAGCCGGCGACACCGCTGGCGCGGCCACCTCGCAGCAGGAGCTCGATGCGCTGCGGCCGAGCCTCGGACCGCAGCACCCCACCAATCAACCGCCTCCCGTGGTGAGCACCCCGCGCCCACGGCCGCGCCCGCGCCCGCGGTGACCCCATGCTCCCGCTGCTGACCCGCGCTGCAGCTCGTGACGCCGACCGGCACGCCATCGAGACCCTCGGTGTGCCGGGGGTGGTGCTCATGGAGAACGCGGGCCGCGGGGCCTTCGACGTCGTCGTGCGCGAGCACGCGGGCCTGCTGGAGCGCGTGGTGCTGGTGGGTGGCCCGGGCCAGAACGGCGGCGACGCGTGGGTGCTGGCGCGTCATCTGCATCGCATCGGTCACGCGCCCACGGCGGTCCTGGTGGTGCCGCAGGGCGACGTGGGCCAGCTGGCGGGCGACGCGCGCATCAACTGGGACGTGCTCGCCCCGCTTGGCGTCTGCACGCGCGTCCTCGCGCCCGAGCAGGTGGCTGAGCTCGGCGAGGCGCTGCGGGCGGCTTCGTTGATCGTGGACGGCGTGTTCGGCACGGGCCTGACGCGTGAGGTGACCACCTGGGCGGGCGTCATCCACGCCATGAACGACGCGGCGGCTCCGAAGGTGGCGCTCGACCTGCCGAGCGGCGTGGACGCGGACACGGGCGCGGTGCTCGGCGCCGCGGTGCGCGCGGTCACCACGATCACGTTCGGTGCGCACAAGCGCGGTCTCGTGCAGCGCCCTGGCCAGACGCATGCGGGGCGAGTCTGGGTGGCCGACATCGGGGTGCCCGTGGGGCGCAGCGCGGTGGACGCCGTGCTCGAGCGCAGCGACCTCCGCGCCCTCATTCCCGCGCGGGCCTCCGACGCGCACAAGGGCAGCGCGGGGCACGTGGCCGTGGTGGGCGGCGACCAGGGCAAGACAGGGGCGGCCTTCCTCGCGGGGCTCGGGGCGCTGCGCGGCGGCGCGGGCCTCGTGACGCTCGTGGCCCCCGAGAGTGGGCGTGCCGTGCTCGAGCAGAAGGCCGTGGAGATGATGACGGCTGCGCTCCCCGGCGCGGAGGACCCCGAAGCGATGCGCCGTCTGCTGGCCGAGAAGCGCGCCCTGGTGGTGGGGCCGGGATTCGGCTTCTCGCCGGCGGCGCGGGCGCTGGTCACCCAGGTGTTGCCCACGTTGGCCGTCCCTGCGGTGCTGGACGCCGACGCGCTCACGCTGCTGGCCGAGGCCCCCGGTGGGCTCACGGGCCTGCGCACGGCGGCCGGACCGCGGGTGCTCACGCCGCACCCGGGCGAGGCGTCGCGTCTCTTGGGCACTGACACCCGCGACGTGCAGGCGGGGCGCTACGCCGCCGTCCGCGAGCTGGCCGAGCGGAGCGGGCAGGTGGTGGTGCTCAAAGGCGAGGGGAGCTTGGTGGCTGGCGCCGGCCACGGGCTGCGTGTCTGCCCGCACGGCACCCCCGCGATGGGCACTGGCGGCACCGGGGACGTCTTGGCCGGCCTGATCGGCGCGCTGCTGGCGGCTGGCATCCCGCCGCTCGACGCGGCTTCGGCGGGCGTGCTGCTGCACGCGCTGGCCGGCGAGCGCGCGGCACCGGGCGACCGCGGATTGCTGGCGTCCGAGCTGGCTCACGCCATTCCGCGGGTCCTCGCCGATACCTGAACAGCTGACAAGCTGACACGCCGCCGTGGGCGAGAGTGGACAAGCTGGCGCGTGACGAGCGTGAGGGGACGGCGACTCCGGGGGCCGCCCCGTTTGATTTCGCGGACTTATCGCTGTCCGGCCGCGCTGGCATCGCCCTTGCTCTACGTGGCGGCATGTCCAACACCACCACGGCCATCCAGGTTGTCGAGAACATCGACCGGTCCGACTACGACGCGTCCATCCGCCCCCACGTGCCCGAGCTCTACGGCACGGCGGTGCGCCTGACCCGCTCGCGGACCGAGGCGGACGACCTGCTGCAGGACACGCTCGCGCGCGCTTGGGTGTTCTGGCACCGCTTCCAGAAGGGCACCAACGCGCGCGCTTGGATGCACCGCATCCTGATGAACACGTTCATCACGGGCTACCGCCGCCGTCGCCGCGAGCGCGAGATCATGGACCGCGTGGCCTTCGAGGCGCAGGTGCTCCCGAGCCAGGAGGAGCCGGTGCAGGACCCGACGGTGTCTGCCAAGGACGCGCTCGGTGACGAGGTGCGCGCCGCGCTCGAGACCATCCGCCCGGAGTTCCGGAGCGCCGTCGAGCTGGTGGACGTGGAGGAGCGGTCGTACCAGGAGGCGGCGGAGCTGCTGGGCTGCCCCATCGGCACGATCATGTCGCGGCTCCACCGTGGCCGGCGCGCGCTGCGCGAGCAGCTGCGGGGCTACGCCTTCGAGGAAGGCTACGTCAGCTGTGCCCACGCGATGGCCTGCTGAACTCGGCTCGTAACGTGTGTCTCGAGGAGTCGACTCTGCCCCCACGAACAGAACGTTGACGGAGCGACGCGGCCCTTCATACTGGCCGCCAATCGACTCGGAACGGAGCAGAGCGACAATGGCGAAGACGTACGCGGATCTCCTGCAGGAGACCAAGGGCCAGATCAAGCAGGTCAGCCTCGAAGACCTGAACACCCGCATTCAGGCGGGTGAGAAGATCACCCTCGTGGACGTGCGCGAGAAGGATGAGTGGCGCCAGGGGTACATCCCCGACGCCGTGCACCTGCCGCGCGGCTTCCTCGAGATGCAGGCCGGGTCCAAGCTGCC
>CAZEAA010000195.1:4451-11248 GCA_964510015.1 uncultured Sandaracinaceae bacterium | reverse complement strand
TGCTCACGTTCGGCGCCATGGCGCTCCTGCACCGGGGCATGCGCATCACCGAGGTGCGCGCCTTGTCGCCCGCGTCCCCCGCCCTCGAGCTGGAGAACCCCCCATGACCTTCGCTGCGCCCGCATATCAGCTGCCCCCCGAGGGCGTGGACCTGCGCTTCCCCTTCGACACCGGCTGCGTGGGCTGCTCGCCCAGCAATCCGGTGGGCCTGCACCTGGTGTTCCGCCGCGAGGGCAGCGTGGTCACGGGCCAGTATCAGCCGGCCGACCACTTCCGCGGTGGCCCGGGCGCGGTACACGGCGGCGTGCTCGCGCTCATGCTGGACGAGTACTCCTGCGCAGCGGGCTACTTCTTGCTGGGCCGCATCTTCGTGACGGGCTCCCTGAACATCCGCTACGAGCGCCCCACCCACTTGGGGCTGCCGCTCACGGTGCGGGCGTGGATCACGGACCAGACCCACCCCAAGTACTGCGTCATCGACTGCAGCATCGCGCACGAGGGCAAGGTGCTGGCCACGTCGACGGGCCGCTTCTTCCCTGTGGAGACCCCAGCCGTCGTATCATCGCCGACATGAGCTCGAGCGTTCCTCCGCCCGCCCCCACGTCTGCGTCGTCCACGGCCTCCGAAGACATCTTCGCGCGCGGTCGCGCTCGCTCGCCCCTCATGAAGGTGACGGGCCTGTCGCACATCATCCTCGAGCGGCCGCAGCTCGACGACATGCGTCACTTCTTGCTGGATTTTGGACTCAAGCGCAGCGCCCAAGACGTGCACGGCGACTACTTCCGCGGCAGCTCGTCGGCCCACCACTTGGTAGCCGTGCGGCGCGCGCCCACCCCACGCTTTGGCGGCGTGGTGTTCCAGGCGGCGCAGCGCGAAGACCTGGACGTGCTCACGCGCGTGGCCGGGTCGAGCCAAGTGGAGCACAGCGACGAAGCGGGCGGCGGTGAGCGGGTGCGCATGCGCTCGCCCTCGGGCCTGTCGGTGCACGTGGTGCACGGCGCGCGTGAGCTGGAGCCGCTGCAGACCCGCGCGGCCCTGAGCACCAACCGCGTGCGCCAGCGCCACCGTGTGAACAGCCCGCAGCGCCGTGACCGCGGGCCAGCCCAAGTGGAGCGCCTCGCCAGCGTGGCCTGGCAGGCGCCCGACGTGGAGCACGAGATCGGCTGGTTCATGCAGACCTTCGGGCTCATCGCTTCGGACTACCTGGTCATTGGCCAGCGCAGCGCGCACCCCACCGCCGCCTACCTGCGCGTGGACCTGGGCCGCACCCCGGTGGACCACCACGTCATCGCCCTCTTCGAGGGCCCGCGCGCGCGGCTCCTGTCCGCCGCCTTCGAGGTGCTGGACTTCGACGACATCGCCGTGGGCAGCGAGCACCTCTACAGCGTGGGCGCCAAGCACGTGTGGGGCCCCGGCCGCCACGAAGCCGGCAGCGCGCTGTTCGACTACTGGCGCGACCCGCACGGGGCCGTCCTGGGGCACGTGTCGGACGGGGACCTGTTCAACGCGGAGATCGTGCCGCGCGAGGGCGAGTTCAACCGGGGGGCGCTCCAGCAGTGGGGCCGGCCGCTGCCTGCGGACTTCTTCGATGCGCAGAGCGGGTCGCAGACGCTCCGGCAGATCAGCGGGATGCTGAACAGCGACACCGGGGCGCGGCGCTGGGCCCGGATGGCCAAGGCGCTGCGCTGAGCTTGCATGCGCCATGGCGCCTCCGGCGCGCCCGTGCGACCTTCCAATTCATGAGTATCGACATCACGCGGCACGAGGAGCTGTCGACCGCGCTCGACGACATCGTCGCCAGCTACGACGGGCCCGAGGAGATCAACAACCTCGACAGCGCGGCGCTGCCGAACGAGCGCAAGGTCATCGAGGCCTACGAGCACCTGAAGCCCATCCTGTACATGGGGTTCTACTCGAAGCGGTCGCTGAACCGCGGGAACCTGCGCTACGCCCTGAGCGAGCGGCTGTACCCGGCCACCGAGATCCTGGTGGAGCAGATCTCGCGCGCATGCACGTACGAGCACCGCATGGGGCGCTGCCCCGGCAAGCCGGAGAGGTGGAGCGAAGAGGCCACGTTGCGCTTGGTCCGAGCCATCCCCGCGCTGCGCACACGCCTGAACGGTGACGTCGTGGCGGCGTACCAGGGCGACCCCGCGGCGGCCAGCGTGGAAGAGGTGGTCTTCAGCTACCCCAGCATCGAGGCCATCACCGCCTACCGCATCGCCCACGAGCTGCACATGGCGGGCGTGCCGTTGCTGCCGCGCATCATCACCGAGTACGCGCACTCCAACACGGGCATGGACATCCACCCCGGCGCGCAGGTGGGCGAGCGCTTCTTCGTGGACCACGGCACGGGCGTGGTCATCGGCGCCACGTGCATCATTGGCAACGACGTGAAGCTGTATCAGGGCGTCACGCTGGGCGCGCTCAGCCTGCCGCGCGGCGACGTGGCGCTCAGCCAGACCAAGCGGCACCCCACACTGGAAGACGAGGTCACGGTGTACGCCGGCGCCACCATCCTGGGCGGCGACACCGTCATCGGGAAGCGCTCGGTGGTGGGTGGCAACGTGTGGCTCACGCGCTCGCTGCCGCCTGACTCCAAGGTCTTCGGGAGGGCACGCGATGAGTGACGCCAGCATCACCAGCATCGATGTAGCGCACCGCCTCATCGCCGCCATCACGGGCGGCAACGTGGCCGCCGTGGACGCGCTCTATCACGACGACGCGGTGGTCTTTCAGAACACCAGCGGCCAGACGCTGAGCAAGCGCAAGATGCTGGGCGTGATTCGCTTCCTCGCCACCGGTGTGAGCGAGCTGCGCTACGAGGACATCCGTGTGCAGCCCACCCCCACGGGCTTCGTGCAGCAGCACGTGCTGTGCTGTCGCAGCGCCACCGGGGTGGAAGTGCGCGCGCACGCCTGCTTGGTGGCCACCGTGGAAGACGGCCGCATCCGCAGGCTCGACGAGTACCTGGACGCCGCCGCCATCGCGCCCCTCACCGGCGGCTGACACGCGGTCCCGCGCGCGTGCGATCGCGTGCGTGAGCTGGCTGTTCCTGGCGTGACCGCTCGGCGATGGCATGTATACTCCGTACACAATGACCACCCGGGCCAGACTCTCGCGTGAGCGGATCCTCGAGGACGCGCTCCGCATCGTGGACACGGAAGGCCTGGGGGGGCTCACCATCCGTCGGCTCGCCGTCGAGCTGGACGTGACGCCCATGGCCGTCTACCGGCACTTCAAGAACAAGGGCGACATCCTGGACGGGCTGATCGAGCTGGTCATCGCCGAGGGCAAGGCCACCGAGCACGACACCGAGGGCTGGCAGGCGTGGATCGAGGTGACCTTCCTACGCATGCGCGCGTCGCTGCTGCACCACCCGGGGGTGCTGCCGCTCTTGGGGAGCAGCGCCAGCTACGGCCTGCAGTCGCTGCGCATCACCGAGCGCCTGCTGGGTCAGATGCGCGGCGCAGG
The DNA here is from genome assembly GCA_964510015.1 of uncultured Sandaracinaceae bacterium. Classification (GTDB taxonomy): domain Bacteria; phylum Myxococcota_A; class Polyangia; order Polyangiales; family Houyiibacteriaceae; genus JADJJE01. The sequence continues at coordinate 7,774 of CAZEAA010000195.1, read as the reverse complement.
CCTCTCGCCAGACGCGTGCTCCCGCGGGCTGCACCTGTTGGTGAGCTTCACGCTGGGCGCCGTGGCCATCGAGGTGGCGGCGCGCGAGCAGCAAGAGAGCGGGCAGAAGGACCCCGCCGAGTACCAGCGGCAGCTGCGCTCGCGCTTCGAGTCCGCGAACATCGCCGAGTTCCCGAACCTGGTTTCGCTGGCCCCCAAGCTCTCGCGCTTCGTGGAAGAGACCGAGTTCGGGCTGGGCGTGCGCCACATCATCCAGTCGCTGGTGCCGCGTGACGCGCACCCCTGAGACCGCACCATGACCAACGCCCAAGACCAAGCGAGCTGCCTGCTGACCCACGACGAGGGCCGCGTGCGCGTGCTGACGCTCAACCGCCCGCGCGCGCTGAACGCCTTCAACCAGGAGCTCTACCTGGCCACGGCCCAGGCGCTGCGCGACGCGGACGCCGACCCGAAGGTGCGCGTGATCGTGCTGACCGGCGCGGGCGACGCCTTCACGGCGGGGCAGGACCTCACCGAGATGGCCAGCATGACCAACGCCACTGGCGTGATTGGCTTCGAGGTGCTGCTGGACGCGCTCGAGGCGCTGGGCAAGCCCATCCTCACCGCGGTGAACGGCCTGGGCCTCGGCATCGGGCTCACCATCCTGCTGCACACGGACATCAACTTCATGGCCAACGAAGCCAAGCTGAAGTGCCCCTTCGTGACGCTGGGTGTGGTGCCCGAGGCCGGCAGCAGCTTCCTCCTGCCGCACGTGATTGGGTATCAGCGCACCGCCGAGCTGCTGTTCAGCGCGCGCTACATGCTGGCGCCCGAGGCCAAGGAGGTGGGCCTGGTGCTGGAGACGCTGCCGCGCGCGGAGCTCATGGCGCGCGTGATGACGGTGGCCGCTTCCATCGCGGTGCAGCCGCCGGCTTCCGTGCGCGAGACCAAGCGGTTGATGCGGCACGCCACGCGCGGAGAAGCGAAGGCGGCGCGCGAGCGGGAGAACGAGGAGTTCAAGCGGCGCATGGTGTCGCCGGAGTTCCGCGAGGCGATGATGGCGTTCCAGGAGAAGCGGGCGCCGAACTTCGACTGACGCTCGAGGGCTCGTCAGGTCACGGTGGTGGCCACCGGGCGCACGCGGCACCACTCGCTGAAGCTGCCCACGTAGAGCGACGCCCCCGTCAGGCCCGCGTGCTCCATCACGAGCAAGCCATGGCAGGCGGTCACCCCGCTGCCGCAGGAGAGGACCATGTCGCTGGGTGGGCGGCCTTGCAGCAGCGCCTCGTACTGGGCGCGCAGCTGCTCGGGTGGGAGGAAGCGTCCGTCGGCGCCGGTGTGGAGCGTGAGCGGGTGGTTCAGCGCGCCAGGGATGTGGCCCGCCACCGGGTCGATGGGCTCGACCTCGCCGTTGAACCGCGGCGCGCTGCGCACGTCCACCAGCACGCGTGAGCCGCTTGTCTGCGAGGCCTCGACGGTGTGGATGTCCACCGTGGGCAGCGAATAGGCCTCGGCGGGATAGGGGGGCTTCGGGGTCCAGGCTTCTTCCCGGCTAGCGCACGGCACGTTGGCGTCACGCGCGGCGGCGAAGCCCCCGTCCAGGACCCACACCCGCTCGTGGCCCACGGCGCGCAGCATCCACCAGGCGCGCGCGGCCGCGTTGGCGCCGCCTTGGTCGTCGTAGATCACCACGCTGTCGTCGGGGCCGATGCCCAGCCGACCCAGTGTGGCGCACCACGCGGCGATGGACGGGAGTGGATGACGACCGCCGTCTTCGGGGTGCGCGGTGGGCGCCGACAGGTCGGTCTCGAGGTCGATGAAGCGGGCCACACGAAGGTGCTCGGCGGCGTAGCGCTCGCGGGCGCCCGGGCCACTGCGGGCATCCAGCAGAATCGTGTCCCGGGCGCGCAACTCGGGCGCCCGGGCGTCGATGAGGGGGGAGGAGATCACGCGGTGACGATACACCATGCACCCCCGAGCCACGTTCGTTCACGGTGCGAAAAATACACACATGTGGCCGAAAGTGCTTGCGTATCCGCTCCTTGCGACATTCACTTACATAAGCCACGGTGTGGGCCCGTGACTGCTCGTGCTAGGAAGCTCTCCGGGAATCGCCCACGGGCGTTCGCTCTTCTGTTCGCCCTCCTCCTCGAGGCGCTGCCATCGGTTGGTGCTGCCCAGCCCGCCTCGGCCGCCGACGACGACGGAAACACCCGGGCCCTCGTCCTGCCAGCGTCGTCGGAGCGCGACCTGGCCGAGCCGCGTGCGTGGGTGGACGCGTTGGTGCGAGCGCTCGCCGCCGAGGGCGTGACCAGCGTGCCCGCCGAGGACGCGAGCACGTCGTTCGAGGCGCGCGTCTCGTCGCCCGCGGTGGCCCTGAGCGCGTCCGACATCGAGCGCTGGGTGGCTCGCTCGCAGTCGGCCGTGCGGCACTTGGCGCGAGCCGACTACGACCGCGCGCGAGCCGACCTGCTGGAAGCCCACGCCCTCTCGAGCGGCGCCGCAGAAGAGCTGAACCGCGAGGCCGAGCGAGCGCGGCAGGTGCTGGACACGTGCCTCTACATGGTGCGCGCCTACGTGGAGACGCGCGACGACGCGAACGCCATGAATCAGGCGCGCGCCTGTCGGCAGCTGGTGCCCGGCGCGGAGCCGAGCCCCTACCGGCACACGCCGGAGGTCCGCGAGATCATCGCGCGGGTGGACGCGAACATCGCCGCCGAGGCCCCCGGCCAGCTGGTGGTGACGAGCGAGCCGAGTGGCTGCGCAGTGCGCCTCAACGGCATCGCGTTCGGCACCACGCCCTTCCGCATGGATGGCATCGCGGCAGGCGAGTACCGGCTGCAAGTGGAGTGCGACGAGGTGGAGCGCGGCCGCATCCGCCGCATCCGCGTGGGGGCGGGAGAGACCGCGGTCCACGTCGATGGAACGTTCGACCACGCGGTCCGCTCGCGGCCTGGGCTGGGACTGCTGTACGACAGCCCCGAGCTGGCGCGCGTGCGCGCGGGGGTCCACGCGGGCCTCTTGGCGGAGGCGCTGGGCGTGAATGATGTGTGGCTCCTCTGGCTCGAGTCGCCGGGGCGGGTCCGGGTGGACCGAGTATCCGCGGGCGGCGCCCACTCCGCATGGCTGCGTGTGGACCCCGCGCAGACGGGGGCGGGCGACGCGGCGTTCGCGAGCGCGGTGCAGCACTTGCGCGCGGGGCGCAGCGTGGACCTCGAGCGCCCGGAGGCGCGGGTGCAGGTGGGCCTCGAGCTGCCGGATGTCGCCGACACCGAGGTGGACGAGCCGGCCGAGGGCGACGGCGAGCGCGCGGTTCAGGACGACGCAGCTGCCCAGCGTTCGCC
>CAZEAA010000195.1:0-4351 GCA_964510015.1 uncultured Sandaracinaceae bacterium | reverse complement strand
CAGCTGGGCGACCGCGCCGTGATCTTCGCGAGCGGGGCGGCGCCCCTGCTCACGGTGCCGCTGATCTACCTGCTGCGCCCGGCGCGCGTGTCCCCCGAGGTGGCCGTCGCGCGCGGGGGCGCGTGGGTCTCGCTGTCTGGCGCCTTCTGAAAATCTTGCTCGCCGCGAGCAACCTCGGCGCTCGGCGGCCGAGAACGCGCGAGTCCATCACTCGAACTTCGAAAGTAGGGGACCTCTTCATGAACGACCGTAGACTCACTCGGCTGGCGTGCGCGCTTGGCCTGTCACTCCTCCTTCCCAGCTGCCGAGAGGACCTCGGCTGCCCCGCTGGCACGGTGCTCGTGGGCGACACGTGCGAGCCCGTGGCCGACATGGGCACGTCCGAGGACGCCTGCACGCCCACCGCCTTCTTCCCCGACACGGACGACGACGGCGTCGGCGCTGGCGAGGCCGTCACAGCGTGCACCGCGCCCGAGGGCTACGTGGACAACGACGACGACTGCGACGACACCTGCGCCGTGTGCAACGGCGGCGAGGAGGTCTGCGACAACGAAGACAACGACTGCGACGGGCAGGTCGACGAAGACATCTCCGTCTCGTGCGGCACGGACGTGGGCGAGTGCTCGACGGGCACGCAGCTGTGCGTGGGCGGCGTGCTCGGCGCCTGCGAGGGCGACGTGGAGCCCGCCATCGCCGAGGTGTGCGACGGCGCGAAGGACGAGAACTGCGACGGCATGGTCGACGAGGACTGCGACTGCACGGCGGGAGCCACGCGCCCCTGCGGCACCGACGTGGGCGTGTGCGAGGTGGGGGAGCAGACCTGCACCGCAGCGGGTGTGTACGGGGACTGCGAAGGCGCGGTGGGGCCGACGACCGAGACCTGCAACGGGATGGACGACGACTGCGACGGCGTGGATGACAACGGCAACCCCGGTGGTGGCGCCTCGTGTGGCACGGACGTCGGCGAGTGCGTGGCCGGCACGATGACGTGCACGGGAGGCAGCGTGATGTGTGTGGGCAGCACGGGGCCGAGCACCGAGGTGTGCAACATGCTCAATGACGACTGCGACGCCAACACTGACGAGGGCGTGCAGACCACCTATTACCGCGACATGGACGGGGACAACCGAGGGGCCCCCGGCATGACGAGGCAGGCCTGCGCGCTGCCCGCTGGCTACGTGACGAACTCCACGGACTGCAACGACATGTGCAACGTCTGCTGGACCGGCGCCTCCGAGACCTGCGACGGGTTCGACAACAACTGCACGGGCGGCGCGGACGAGGGCGTGACCACGCGCTTCTATGAGGACGCGGATGGCGACACGCGCGGCAACCCCTCGGTGTTCGCGGACGCTTGCTCTGCGCCGGCCAACCACGTGGCGAACGCCAACGACTGCGACGACACCTGCCACGTGTGCTGGACCGCCAACGCCGACGTGTGCGATGGAAGGGACAACGACTGCAGCGGCGCGCCAGACGAGACCTTTACGTGTGTGGCCGGCGCCACGGGGGTGCCGTGCATGACGACCTGCGGGACCATGGGCACCGGTGTTTGCACTGCCATGTGCGGCACTCCCGCAGGAGCGGCCTGCACCCCTCCCGCCGAAACGTGCAACGCCGTCAACGACGACTGCGACAGCTTTACGGATGAGGGCGCGCGAGCCTTCGCTACGGCGGTGACCGGGCCGATCGGTTCCGCGGCAAAGCTCGCGCGCGGAAACACGGGCTTCATCGGGATCCAACGTTACAACAGCGCGGCACGCCTCTATCGGATTGACGCGACCGGCACAGTCATTGCCAACGCGGCCAGCGTGGACGCGGCCGACGTCGTCTCCGTAGACATCGCGCGTCTGTCCGACGGCAGCTGGGTGACTGCCTCGGGTTTCGGAGGGGGAGGCGTGAACGTCCGACTGATCGGCTTGAGCGCAGGGGCCCCGGCCTCGACAGACGTGGAGTTGGTCAACGACAGTGGGGCAGGCGGGGTCGCAAGAGTCGCTGCCAACTCGAGCACAGACGCAATGACGGTCTACCAGTCGGGCTCCACCGTTCGCGTGGCTCACGTCGACTTCTCGGGCGCTGTGGCTGCTTCCGCGGCTCTCCCGGGCAGCACACCACGCGCCGAGCTCGGCATGGACATCGCGCCCTTGGGCACGAGCAATGGCTATGTGGTGGTCTGGGTCACCGGGAACACGCCCACCGTCAACATGGCCATCGTGTCGGCCACTCATGTGGTGACCTCCAATGCGGTGCTGGGGACGGGTAGCAATCCGACTGTGGCGTACGCCGCGGGTGGCGCAGTCGGCGTCGCCTACGTTGGGCCGGACAATCGACCACGCTTCCATCGCCTGACCTCGACCCTAACCTGTGTGGGAGGAGCTGCCCGCAACACGTGCGCGATCACGACGAGCACTCGTACCGTGTCCACACCGGTGGGCGCAGGGACGTTCAACAGTACGTTGGACGTAGACGGGAGCATCAGCGGAGCGAGTCACTTCTGGCTGGTGGCCCGGACAAGCGACGGCGAGCTGGTTCAGCACCTCGACACGGCGCTGCGGGAGGACATCTTCCGAACTGCTTCGACCACCAGCTGGATGAGCGTTGTGATCACCTCGACCGGCGACCCCCTGATCAGTCGCGGAGCCGACAGCGGGTACAACCACAACTTCCTGGGCTGCCCAGCTCCGTAGCCGTCGTACGTAAGCCGCAGGGCCCGAGTGGACTCGTCAGCGAGCTGCTCGGGCCCGCTGCGGTCCGTCCGCGCGTCACCGCGCGCTCACACCCGCCCCACCAGCCGCGTCAGCACCTTCTGGAACTGCGGCACGCTGATGTCGATGTGCTCCACCACGCGGCCGTAGAGCGTGGCCGTGGGCACGTTGCGCCCCGGAAACTCTGTCTGGGTCTCATGCAGGCAGTACAGCACCACGCGCTCCACGCGGGTGAGCCCGTCGCGCACGTCCGGGATCAGGTCCTTCGGGTCGAGAGGCACGCCGCCTCAGCGCTGCCCGAACTGGTCCAGCACCCAGTCGGCCAGCGGGGGGACCACCTCACCGGGCTGCACGGGCATGACACACCAGCGCAGCAGGTGGAGGCCCAGGGGGATGTGCACCCAGGCGTTGTCGAGGTGGGCGCGCACCAGCGGCGGCGGGCTGAGGCCCAGCTCGTCGGCGTCGCTCGGGGCCCACTCCACGCGGCGCTGGAACTCGCGCGCGGCGATGACCGCCACGAAGTCGCAGAGGGCTTGGAAGATGGCGGGCGGGATGAAGCGAATGGGCCCGGGGGTGAGCGACCCCAGCTCGTGCTCGAGCGCGGCCAGGCCCTCGCAGGTGGGCGTGAGGGTGATGCCCAGGCACTCCGGCGTGAGCGCTGCCAAGTGGGCGTAGAGCGCGCCGGGGCGCGTGCCGAACACTTCGGTCCCCAATCGGAGGCGCAACGCCAGCTCGAGCGCGCGGATGCCGTCGGCCGTGCGCGCGGGCAAGAGGATGTCCGCTTGATAGGCGCTCAGCGGGTCATCGGGCGCCACGTGGCCCAGACGCTGGGCCTCGCCACGCAGGTGAGCCAGCGCATCGCGCCAGCCTCGGCTGTCTTGCACCGCCTCGAGCGACACGGGCGTGAGCCCGAACGCGCGCAGCGCAGCGGGCACGTCGCCGCTGATCTCGTCGAACACGGCCAAGCGCAAGAAGCGCAGCTCGTGCGTGAGCTCCACCAGCTCCGACGCCGGGCGCGACAGCTCGGCCAGCAACGCCGCCTCCACCTTGGGCCGCAGCCCTGCGTGCAAGCCCGCCGCGCCACCCGGGTTGCGCCAGCACGTGAGCACCAGCGAAGCGCCTTCCGGCTCCTCCACCGTGAGCACGCGCGGGTGCAGCGGCTCGAGCGGCAACGAAGGCGTGGGCCGCGCCAGCGCCGGAAACAGCTCTTGCAGCGTGCCCGGAGCAGGCTGCGCGTTGGGTTCGTCAGAAGAAGCGCTCATGAGGTCCACACAGGCAGGCCCCACCTTCTAGCAGCTTCCACCGCCAAGTCCCCCGCCCGCCCGTCACCCTCCCAATCGTGGTCCTGGTCGTGGTCGTTGACGGCGACGGCTATCGACTCGTCACAAGTCCTCCATGATGACCTGCATGCCGAATCGGCTTCTGGGAAGGCGAATTGGGGCACCCCCCGCTGAAGCCGCTGAAGCGGAGGGCAGCAAGCTACGCTTGGATTCTCCTAAAGTCCCCGCCCTTCGGCGTGGACTACGCGGCTGACAACAGGGGGTGTTCTACACGAGGTACCCGAACGCAGCTGCGGGAGCCGCCCCCCCCGTGTGGGGTCCGGGTAACCTTGGTAGGACGGCCTCTGAGTCCACGTTCACTCAGTC
>CAZEAA010000194.1:9959-11310 GCA_964510015.1 uncultured Sandaracinaceae bacterium | reverse complement strand
CTCGGCGAGCGCCAGGCGCGCCGTCAGGTACAGCGCCAAGGGCTCGTTCGGGTCCAAGCGCAGGGCCCGCGCGAGGTCCGCGTTGGCGCGCTCGGCGTCACCGTGGATCAGCCGCGCCGCCGCCAGCCGGGCCGCGGCACCCGCATCGTTGGGGGCCGCGGTGGACGCGGCCTCGAGCGCCGGGAGGTCCGTGTACGCCGACAGGTCCACGTTGAACTGGCCGTCGAGGGCCGCCAGGCGCTGGCGCGTGTGCGCGCGGAATTGCGTGTCGAGCTCGGCCGCGGTCACCCCCAGCACCCGCTCGATGACCTGCGCCGTCGTGCGCCCCTCGCCCCACGCACGCAGCATGCGAGGGACCCGCTCGAAGCCGAAGCGCTCCGCGATGAAGAGCACCATCTGCGAGCTGGCGTAGTACGCCACCATCATCTCTTCGCCCGAGCGCGCGTGCGTGAACGCGCGGTTCATGTCCACGATGGCCGGCAGGCGGTTCGCCACGATGGCGGCATGCAGCTCGTGGTCCATCTCCCGACGCCACTCGGGACGCGCGATGATGGTCTCGTACTCGGCGAGGCCCTCCGTGAACCAGCGCGGCACGTGGTTGTGGCTGAGCTGGATGTGGAAGACGTGCGCCAGCTCGTGGTGCGTGATCTGCCCCCAGTTGAACGGCCCGCCGCGCGGCGAGATGGACGTGACCACCTTGCCGAAGCACACCCCCTGCACCCCGAGGTTGGGGAGCCCGGTGGTGCGCAGCGAGAAGTGCTGCACGTCGGCGTACATCTCCATGGCCAGCGGCCCCTCGGGCGTGAAGCCGTAGCGACGCACCATGTCTGCGTGGGCCGCCGCGAGGTGACGCGGGACGTAGCGCTCCAGCACCGGACGCTCCTCCTGGTGCATGCGGAAGCGGAACGGCGCCTGCTCGAAGCTCACGTACTGCTGAGGGATCACATCCTCGAACAGGTTGAGCGTGTTGAACACCTGCACGTTGTAGCGGTCACGACGCCACGCCTCGCGCAAGGCCGTCATGCCCGCGTCTTCGTCGCCCATGCGCATCAGGTTGATCCCCAGCGTGGCCTGCGCCACCGAGTCGCGCGGGTTCAGGGCGATGGCCTCGCGCGCCATGTCCACGATGGCCGGGTAGCGGTGCTCCCACTCCGCGTAGCGCGCGATGATGGTGTAGAGCTGGCTGTAGGTGGCGTGACGGCGCAGCACCTCGCGCTTTGCCGTTTCGAAGCCGGCGTTGTCGTCCGCCAGGAAGCGGGCCGCCGCGCGGACGCTGAGCGCCTCGAGGTCGGTGGGATCCTGCGTGAGCACGTCCGTCAAGATGCGATCGGTGGTGGCCACGTCCAGGTCG
>CAZEAA010000194.1:0-9949 GCA_964510015.1 uncultured Sandaracinaceae bacterium | reverse complement strand
CGCGCCATCGCCAGGTGAGGGTTCACCGCCAGCGCGCGCTCGAGGTCGCGGGCCGCCTCCACGAACGCGTAGCTCTGCTCGAGGCGGATGCGCGCATAGAGCGTGTGCGCCACGGGGTGCTCCGGGTTCACGCGCAGCGCGTCCTGAACGCACTCTTCGGCGTGGCCAGCGTCGTACTTGTCGAGGAACAGCTGCGCCCACTCGAGCTGCGTCTCCACGCGCTGCGGGTCGGCCGCCACGGACTCCTGGAACGCCGTGTTGGCGTCGCGCACCACGCCCAGCGCGTAGGCCGCGCTGCCCACGTAGGCGAGCCCGGCGGCGTCGCTCGAGGTGATGCGCTCGGCGTTGTAGCCCTCGATGATGCGTCGGTAGAAGGCGCGCGCGTCCGTGGTGCGACCGCGCCGCTCCGCCGAGCGCCCGAGGAACAACGAAGCGCGGTCGTTCGTGGCAGGCAGCGCACCCAGCAGGCGGTCCACGTCGTCGAGGCGCCCGCGCGCAAAGTGCGCCTCGGCCTCCACCATCACGGCCTCGTCGCGCAGGCTCGCGTCGCGCGCCGCCTCTCGTGCGCTAGTCACCGCGTCGTCGTAGCGCCCCGTCACCAGCTGGAGCCGTGCCCGCAGCAGCGCGCGGGCCGCTTCGCTGCCCTGCAGCGCGGGCAGCCGCTCGGTGACCTGCGGATAGAACCCCTGCGCGAGCGCGCGCGTGGCGTCGTCCACGGTGTTCAGCGTGGGCGGGGTGCGCGGCGCCGCGGCATCTTCCGCGGGGGCGTCGGGCATCGTGGGCAACGGAATCGCGTCGGGGCTCAGCTCGGCGCTCGCTCCGCTGCCCTCCCCCGCGGCCGTCGTGCCCGTGGTGGGCGTCCCGCCGCCACAGCCGCCCCCGCAGGCCCACACGAAGACGGGCAGGGTCATCCACAGGAACGCGAGGCGAAGGCGAAGGCGGCTGGAGCGAGACATTCCGCCGAAGGATAACGCATGCAGAAAGCCGCGCCGGCGTGTACTTCCCCTCAAACCCACTACAATGCGCGGGACATGCCCGGCCACCAATCCCCCTATGCGACGTTCCAGGGGTTCCTGCGGAGCGCCATCAAGCAGTACTGGGAGCGCCGCGGCGCCAGCAAGGTCACCTTCCTCGCGCTGCTGCTGGCCACCCGTGAAGCCTGGGGCGTGGCCCTCGACAAGACGCTGGACGTCGAGGTGGGCAAGAAGGCGCTGCGGGGCGCCGCAGGCGTGGCCGGCGTGACCGTGCTGCTGCGGCTCTTCCTCGGAGGGCCCATCGGCGTGCTGCTCACGGGCGCGTCGCTGGTCTCGCTGGTGGCGGTCTACGCCAAGAACCACGACCGCGTCTGGGCGAAGCAAGAGCGCATCCGCGCGTTGGTCGTGGCCAACCGTGCCGACCATGAGCGCGTGCTCGCCGAGTTTCGCGCCGGGCAGTTCGGCACCCACGAGCGCGACCTGATGATCGACGGCCTGATGGGCCGCTTCCTGCTGGCGCTCGATGACGGGCCAGAAGACAAGCCCGAAGCGCCGCCCCCGCCGCCGGGTCCGAAGGCCGGCAGCTTCGCCGAGCACGTCGCCGGCAAGCGCAAGAGCAGCGACACCTGACGCAAGCGGCGCGGACCGCGGCGCCTACTCCGACGTGGACGACGCGTCGTCCGTCGGGGCCGCCAGCGCACCCGTCGCCGAGGTCTCGGCCGTGGGGTCCGGCAAGGCCACCGGCACGTTCGGCACCGCGGTCGGAGGAGGGACGCTGGGCGTCGGCACGGCCAGCTTCGTGGGCCGGATGCGCACGGGCCGCACGAAGAACGGCCGCTCCTCGCGCTTCTCGGCGTCGGCACGGCGAGCCGACTCCAGCACGGCGCGCTGCAGCTCGGTCTGGCTGCGGCAGGCGCCCTCTCCCACCACGCGCTTGTAGCTGCCGTCGGCTTGCAGCTCGTGCGCCTTGGTGTCGTCGCGCAGCCCGAGACCGAGCACGCGGTCGATCACACGCTGCTTGAGCTTCGGGTCCTCGATGGGGAACATGACCTCCACGCGCTGCTGGAAGTTGCGCGGCATCCAGTCGGCGCTGCCCGCGTAGACCTCCTTCTCGCCGCCGGCCTCGAAGAAGCAGACGCGCGTGTGCTCGAGGAAGCGGTCCACAATGCTGCGCACGCGGATGCGCTCGCTGAGCCCCGGCACGCCCGGCCGCAAGCAGCAGATGCCGCGCACGATCAGGTCCACCTCCACACCGGCCTGCGAGGCGCGATAGAGGGCCAAGATCACCTCAGGGTCCACCAGCGAGTTCATCTTCGCGATGATGCGAGCCGGCTTCCCCTGGGTCGCGTTCTGCGACTCGCGCGCGATCAGCCCGAGCACGCGCTCGTGCAGGCCGAGCGGCGCCACGATCAAGCGCTTCCACTCTTCGGGCCCCGTGCACGACGTGAGCAAGTTGAACAGCGACGTCGCGTCCTCCCCGAAGGCCTCTTGCGCGGTGAAGAGGCTCAGGTCCGTGTACAGGCGCGCGGTGTGCGGGTTGTAGTTCCCCGTCCCGAAGTGCACGTAGCGCCGCAGGCGCCCGCTCTCGCGCCGCACGATGAGCATCACCTTGCAGTGCGTCTTGAGCCCCACGAGGCCGTAGACCACGTGCACGCCGGCCTCCTCCAGCTTGCCGGCCCAGTGGATGTTGTTCTCCTCGTCGAAGCGCGCCTTGATCTCCACCAGCGCCACCACGTGCTTGCCCTGCTCGGCGGCGCGCACGAGGGCGGCCACCACGGGGCTGTCTCCGCTGGTGCGGTAGAGCGTCTGCTTGATGGCCAGCACGTCTGGATCGCGCGCGGCCCGGTCCAGCAGCTCCACCACGGGGTCGAAGGCCTCGTACGGGTGATGCAGCAGCACGTCCCCGCGCGAGATGGTGTCGAAGGGGTCGTCGATCAGCGACGTCACCAGCACGCCGTTCGCGGGCGGGTCGCGCAGCTCCTTCATGCCACGCAGCGGCTTGCCCAGCTCCACCAGCTCTTCGAGATCGAGCGGGGCCACGCTCGGGATCACGAACGCCGGGTCCAGCTCCATCGCCTCGGTCAGCAAGGTGATGGCCTGCTCGGGGCAGTCGTGCGCCACGCTCAGCATCACGGCGTTGCCGCGGTCACGCCGACGCACCTCCTCGGTAATGACCTCCAGCAAGTCCTCGGCCTCCTCCTCGTCGATGCTGAGGTCGAAGTTGCGCAGCACCCGGAAGGGCCACGCGCCGAGGCTCCGGAAGCCGCGAAAGAGCTCGTCCGCGTGCTGGGCCACCAGCTGCTCGAGCAAGACGAAGCGCTGCACCTTGTCGCCGGCTCCGTCGCCCAGGAGGTCGGGCAGCGCCACCACGCGCGGCAGCACCGGCGGCACCTGCAGCAATGCGAACGCGGGCTCCCCCACGCGCTCGCCGGCCAGCATCACGATCAGCTGGAGGTCCTTGTTGCGCATGTGCGGGAAGGGATGCCCCGGGTCGAGCGCCAGCGGGGTGAGCACCGGGTAGACCTGCGTCTCGAAGTACTCGCGCAGCCAGCGCTGCTCTTCACCCTGCAGGGTGCGCGGGTCCACCAGGGTCACGCCGTGGCTGCGCAGCGCCGGCTCGATGCGCTCGCAGAACAAGGCGGACATGTCGCCGATCAGCCGCTTGACGCGCGCCGCGATGGCGGTGATCTGCTGCGCGGGTGTCAGCCCCTCGGGGGTCCCGCCGTCGATCTGGGCCAGGCGTTGCTCCAGCAGACCGGCCACGCGCACCATGAAGAACTCGTCCAGGTTGCTGGCGCAGATCCCGAGGAACTTCAGGCGCTCGAGCAGCGGGACGCTCTCGTCGCTCGCCTCGTCCAGCACGCGTTGGTTGAACTCGATCCACGAGAGCTCGCGGTTGATGAAGAGCTCGTTCGGTTCGGCCAGGCTCATGTCGAAGGTCATAGGGCGTGCTTGGCCTTGATCTCGAGGTACCGACGCACGGTGGACAGCGCGAGCTCGGAGGCCGAGGCCTCCACCAGGCCGACACCGTTCTTCGTGAGGTGCGCCTTCACGCGCTCACGGTCCATGAGCAGGTCGGCCGCGGCGGCCCGTGCGTGGACGTCACTCACGTCGCGAGCCGGCGCGTCGGCCAGGCGCACGGCCACGGGTTCTTCGAGCGTGACGCACAGGGGGAGGTGCTTCTGGCGCAACACGGCGGCGGTCTCGGCGAGCGGCATGGCGTGCTCTTCGTCTAGGAGGTCGCTGAAGAGTACGACAAGGGCCCGCTTCTTCACGCGAGTTCGCACGAATGCCACAAGAGTCCTGAAATTGACGAACGTGGGCTGCGCCTCGGCGTCGAAGCTGGCCTCGAGCAGCCGCGCGTAGTGACCTGCCCCGCGCCCCGGCGGGACGAACGCCGAGACCCCCGCCCCGAAGACCACGAGGCCCACGTAGTCCCCCTGGCGCAGCGCGAACCAGGCCAGCATCAGCGCCGCGTCGAGGGCATGGTCCAGCTTGGTCACGCCCGCGCGCGTCGCGCCGTCGTCCATGCGGCCAGCCATCATGCGCCCCACGTCGAGGCACAGCAGGATGGTCTGACTGCGCTCCTGCTGCAGCACGCGGGTGACGGGACGTCGGCGCTTCGCGGTGGACTTCCAGTCGAGGTCGCGGAACGGATCCCCGGCCACGTACTCGCGGAGCTGGGCGAACTCGCCTCCCCCACCCAGCTGGCGAACCTGCCGCGCGCCTGCGCTGTGCTGGTTGCGGAGCCGCAGCTGCAGCTCGTCGCCGCGCGCGCCCAGGACGTCGGGGTAGACCCGCACGGCTTCGCGCAGGGGCACCCGCGTGCGCAGCGCCCCGAGGCCCAGCGGTCCCTCGATCTGCAGGTAGACGTCGCCCAGCTCGAAGCTGCCGCGCCGCGCCGGGGTGATGGTGTAGGCCAGCTTCGCGCGCGCGTAGGGGCCGAGGTCGGCGGCCAGCTCGCCGGGCTCGAGTACCAGCGCGCTCGGGGGCGTGTCCCGCAGGCGGAGCCGCAGCTTCCCGGGCCGCGCGTTGTGGACGAGCAGCTCGGCTCGCGCGGGGCGCCCCACCACCAGGCGATCCAACAGCGCGCGCTCCACCTTCGGCACGCGCTGCGTCAGGCTGCGCGCCTCGAGCACGGCGCCCGCCACGAGGCACAGGTCGTAGACCAGGGCCGCCGCGAAGCCGAGCCCCGAGCCGCCATCGAGGAGCGCGAGAGGCAGCCCGAGGCAGGCCAAGAACAAGAGACGACGTCCCGGCACCCCGCTGTCACGCGGGCCAGACGTCGGCGCCGTCTCACGCGAGGTCGCGTCGCTACTCGTGCGGGCGTCCGTCACCGCGGGACGTCCACCGTGGCAGCGATGCGCTGCAGCACGGCGTGCCCGTCGAGGCCATCGAGCTCGACGTCGGGGGAGAGGATCAGGCGATGCGCGATGACCGAGGGCAGCATGCGCACCACGTCGTCGGGCGTCACGAAGGCGCGCCCCTCGAGCACGGCGGCCCAGCGCGCGGCCACCAGCAAGTGCACCCCCGCTCGCGGCCCCGCGCCGAGCACCACCATGGAGCTCTCGCGCGTCGCACGAATCAGGTCGCGCACGTAGCGGAGCACCGGCTCCTCCACGCGCACGTGGGCCCCCAGCGCGCGCGCCTCGTCCAGCATGGCGGGGGTGGCCACCGCCTGCACGCCGCCCCGCGCGATGTCCTCGGAGCCCACGGCGGCCGTCGCGGCGCGCAGGATGCGGTCCTCCTCTTCGGCGCTCGGGTAGCCCACGCGGATCTTCAACAGGAAGCGGTCCAGCTGCGCCTCGGGGAGCGGATACGTGCCCTCCTGCTCCACGGGGTTCTGCGTGGCGAAGACCGTGAAGTGCTGGCCCAGGTCGTGCCGCTGACCGTCGATGGAGACCTGCCGCTCCTGCATGGCCTCGAGCAGCGCGCTCTGCGTCTTGGCCGGCGCGCGGTTGATCTCGTCCGCGAGCAACAGCTGCGCGAAGATGGGGCCCTTCGTCATGCGGAACGCGCCCGTCTGCAGGTCGAAGATGTGAGTACCCAAGATGTCGCTCGGCATCAGGTCCGGCGTGAACTGGATGCGGCCGAAGGCGAGCCCCAGGCTCGAGGCGAGGGTGCGCACCATGAGGGTCTTCGCCGTGCCGGGCACGCCCTCGAGCAGCACGTGGCCGCGCGCCAAGAGCGCCACGATCATTCCGTCCACGGCCTCCTCCTGACCGACCACGATCTTGCGCACCTCGTGGGTGATCGCGTCGCGCAGCCGAAGCACCGGCGTGAAGTCGAGCTCTCCCGGGGGCGCGGGAGAGGCAGCGAGGTCGAGGTCGAGGTCCGTCATGATGGGTGCGTTTCAGGGTTGGAGAGGGTCGCGGGCTCGCGCGCATCGCGCGGCAGAAGAACGTCGCCCATGCGCGGGGCGGTGGCGCGCTCCACGAGAGCGTCGACACGCGCGGCGAGCGCCACCAGGGCCTTGTCGCTGACGACGGCCTCGGAGAAGAGCTGCAGGACCTCGCGGCACGCCTCGGCCGCGTCGTCACGGCGCATCTCGTGGAGCTGCTGGGCCACCTGCTCCGGCTCGCGCGCGCGGATGCGGTGGTGCGTGGCGATGCGCTCGAGCGCGCGGATCAACAGCACCCGGCCCACGCCGCCGCGGTCGGCGCTGCGCGAGTAGAGCGCGCTGGTCGCGGCCACGTAGGACACGGTGCCGCCGGGCGGCTCGTGGGGTTCTTCCTCGAGCTCGCCCAGCCGTCGGCCAGAGCGCATGACCCAGAACGCCAGCAACACCAGCAGCTGGAGCAGCACGACCCCCACTCCCACTTGGCGCAGGTAGCGCACGAGCGAGCGCGCGCTCCCCGTCCCGAGGTGATACTCGTCGAAGACCACGGCGGCGCCGGGCCGCGCATAGGCCGAGAGCAAGCGCGTGAGCAGCACGCCACCGCGCTGGTCGAGGATGGTCTGGTTCAGCAGCATGCTGGCCGACGCCACGAGCACGATGGCGCCCTCGCCCTCCGCGAGCTGGATGGCGCTCGGGCGCTCACCGAAGCCTGCCAGCACCACCGGAGTGCGCCCCGCGGCCACGACCACCTGCGCGGGCTGCACCATCGGGATGCTCCCGAGCGGGGCGAGCGGCCCCTCGTGAGTCAGCGAGTCGTACTCGGGCGCCTGGTCACCGAACGTGGCGCGCCACGGCGCGAGCTCGTACTCGGCCGCTTGCCGTGCCGCCTCTTGCTGGGCCTCGCGCTCGCTGGACGTCTCGTCGGCGCCCGTCGGTTCCCCCGCGGGCGCGCTCTCGGGTTCGCCCTCGGGGAACTCTTCGTCCACGGGCGTCGGGCCGCCGGTGATGGCCCCAAGGACCTCGCCCAGCGTCTCGGCCTCGCACTCGCCGGGCAGCCGGTCGAGGTGCGCGGGGTAGTCTTCCGGCAGGTAGCTCGCGGCCCCGAAGACCATCAGCGTGCCCCCTCGCCGCACCCACTCGAGCAGCGTCTCGCGCTCGTAGCGCGACAGCGGGCGCCGCTGCGGTGTCAGGCACCCGCCGAGGGCCACCAGCACACCGCGCTCCGGCAGGCCCTCGAGATCCTCGGCCCAGCGCTGGGTGGGGTGACCCTGCCGACGCACCAGGTCGTGCATGGCGCGCGTCCCCTGCGGCCCCGCGCTGTACGTCGAGTAGGGCGTGGCGTAGCGTCCGCGGTCGGCCACGCGCGCGCACATGAGGCCGGACACGCCCAAGCCCAGCAGCACCGCCACCGTCAGGCTCGCCCTCATGAAGACGCGCCTCACGACCCGGCCCCGCTCGGCTCGAGGGTGTCGAAGGCGGTCGGCGCAGCGCGAGGCACCGTGAGCGAGGTGGCCAGCGCGCGCCCCCGCTCGTACTCCTCGCACGTGGTGTGCTCGTCGCCGTACCACTTGCGGTCGAACAGCTGCGTGAACGTCCGAAACAGCCCAGCGCGCGCGCTCGCGCCCATCTGCCGCAGGTAGTGCCAGTTCGTGCGAGCCGGGTCGAAGTCGATCTCACCGTGGCGATCGAGCGCCACCAGCGTCGCCAGGTAGAGCGACCGAAAGGCCTCGCGATACAGGCCCTTCGCGGCCAGCTGGGCGGCCTCGTCGAGGTGCTCCTCGGGGGCACGCTCGCGGGGGTCGAGGCTCACCCCCTGTGCCAGCTCGCTCATGGGTAGCGCCTCGTCCTTGCGGCGCGAGAGCAGCAAGAAGGCAGCAACGGCCACCAAGAGCGCCGCGGCCAGCGCCACGAAGACCCACGCGGGTGGCAGCGGCATCGGCGACGTGACGTCCCCGCTCGCGCCGGTGTCTTCTTGGTCTTGGAGCCAGCGCAAGATCGCATCCAGCAGACGCTTCAGCCACGAGGGCCCGTCTCCGTCCGTCGACGACCCACCGCCCCCGTTCGCGGCGTCGTTGAATTCCGTGAACTCCGAGCCCGAGAGGATGGTGGCCAGCGCCTCCTCGGTGGCGAGGTCTTCGGGCGCGAGCTCCGGAACCTCCGGCGGCAAGGCAGCGTCTCCCTCGAGCACGGGCGCGTCCGGCGCCGTCTCGAACGGAGACACAGGGGGCGCAAGAGGCGCAGGAGACGCTTCCCCCATGGAAGCCGGCACGTCCGAGGGAGGCACCTCGGCCGGCGCTTGCGCACGTGCGGGAGACACGGCGGCGGCGAAGCAGAGCCCGATCAGCGCGGCGCGACCGTGGCCACTGCGGGCGCGCGGGCGATCGTGGGACGCCCCGGCCGACAGCTCGTTGATCATGCGCCGGAGGTCGGCGCCGTCGCGACGCGCCTGCGCGTGCACCAGGGCGGCCACCGCGAGGGCTGTGCGGAGCGGCTCGGTCAGCAAGACCACCAGCACCGCGACCACGAGCATGGCGAAGTCGTTCTCGAACGACAGAAACGACTCGAGCGCCGCGACCTCCACGCCCAGCAGGCCTTGGACCGCGCTCAACAGCATGCCCGCGACGGCCAAGAGGTTCACGAACAGGAGCAGCATCCCCGCCAGCAAGAACCCATGGACCAGCAGCGCGCTCCCGCGCAGGGTGGCGGCGTCTCGGTAGGCCGTGATCCAGGCCCGCGCGCCGCCCTGGGAGTCCACGCCGGCGCGGGCGATCCAGCTCGGGGCGAGCAACCCCATCGGGACGAGGAAGCCCGTGCCGAAGACGATTCCCAGCACCCCGGCGCGCGTCAGCCCGGCCAGCGGCAGCAGCGCGGGGCTCAGCACCAAGCCCGCGATGGCGGCGATCCCGAGGCTGTGGATGGCGCTCGGCGCCGGAGCGAGCTCATCCGAGAGATCGCGTAGCAGCACACGGCTGGCGCGGCCGAGCCAGTGCGTCCGCCACCACCACGCGAGCGCCAGCGCCAGCGCCAGGAAAGCCCGCACGTTGCGGATGCCCTCCACCCGCTCGAGGTAGAAGACGAACACGGTCACGAACGCGAGGGGCGCGCTGGCCAGCCACACCTGCCGGAAGAACGGCGCGCCTCCGCGACGGGCGAGCGTAAACGAGCGGTCGAGCCAGTCGAGCGCGTTCACGCGGCCTCCGGGAGCGCGATCTGGAGCAAGCCCCAAAGCACCAGCCAAAGCACGACCGCCCAGACGATGGCGCTCGCCGCAGATCGCGCGGGGGACGAGCTCACGCGCCGCGCCGTGTCGGGCTCCGCTTCGCTGCGCGCGCGCTGGGCCAGGCACCGGACGCAGTAGTTGATGCCCTCCACCTTCGTGGTGCACTCCGCGCACACGCGTGAGCGACATGCGACACAGACGCCGAGCGCCTCCCGCTGAGCATGAAACGCGCACGCCGCCGCCTGCATCACGAGGGACGTGTAACACGTGGCTCGGCGGGTAGCGAGGGACTCGAGGCGCCCCAGCCGCTGCAACGAGGGCCGTCGCGCCCGAGGGGATGCGAGCTCGGGCCCCGCGTTGCACGAGCGGTTGATCAAGCGGCTTAAAAAGGTCGAAGCCCCCCGCAGTTAAGCGAGG
>CAZEAA010000193.1:0-11357 GCA_964510015.1 uncultured Sandaracinaceae bacterium | reverse complement strand
GTCGCCCGCTCTCGGTCACCCGATCAAGACCCCAATTCCACTCCAATCCCGGAAGCGCCGGAAACACAGCCCAGCTCGCTCCCGGCTTGGGTGACCTTGCGAACCGGCCGGGTGTATGGGGTGCCCGGTAGCGCGCGGACTCTTGCCAGAGAGTATCTGCGGTCGAGCGAGCCCGTGGCCGGGGCAGATCCCCGCACGGTCAGCCGAAGGCCAGCACCCCGAACGTGGCGACCTTCGCCGCGGCCAACGTCCACCCCACCCGGCGCAGATGCCGCGGATGCGGGTGGACGAGCAGCAGCCCCAGCGCCGCGAGCGAAGCCGGCGCGAGCCCCCACGCAAAGCGGGCCGGCACGCCGCCGCGCAGCGCCCCCACCACCAGCAGCACCGTGACCGCGACCGCCGCGAGCCAGCCGAGGCGAGTGGCGAGCCCGCGCTCACGCTGCCGCTTGGGGATGAGCTCGCGCACGGTCAACATGGCCACCGTGCCCGCAGCGGCGAACACCAGCGCCGTGAGCAGAGCGTCGCCCCGCGGCCAGCCGTTGGCGAGCGCCACGGGCAGCCCGGCCGCCGACGAGGTGACCGCGAGGAGCACGGTGCCGAGGCCGCTCTTCTCGAGCGCCCGGAGGGCCAGCACCGCCACCATGGCCGCGAGCGCGCAGACGGCCAGCAGCGCCTGCCGGGTGGCCGTGTCCGCGAAGTACGTCGCCGCCCCGCCAGCGACGAGGGCCACCCACGCGCGCGAGGCGAACGCACCGCGGGCCCGCTCGCCGAGCTCCCGCTGGGCACGTCCGCCGCGCTGCGCCAGCAGCACCAACGCCGGCTCGTGCGCCACGAAGAGGGCCAGCGTGGCGAGCGAGAGGCCCGCCCCCACCCACGACGCGTGCCCTCGGCAGAACGCGGTCAGCAGCGGCGCGATCACCAGCGCATAGGCGCCGTGCTCGCGAGGCAGCATCCAGCGGTCGGCGGGTGGCGCGGGCGTTCGGTCGACGGTCATGGGCCGAGCAAGAGCACGAGCCGTTCCAAGCGCGCCGGAGGCGGCTCACCGAGGCGGATTCGAGGGGCGGGAGAGCCCCACTGCGCAGCAATCGCGCACCTCTTGCGCCGCAGGGCTCGCGCGGCGCAAAAAAGGGTCGCTTCCGATAGGGCTACTACCCGTGACCGCGCTTGCACGGAGGCGTAATGGCCGGCAACATCCCCGGGCCTGCAACAGACAGGCAGAAGGCATCACGATGAGTTCATCCCCGCTCCTGCTCGACCGCGTCTATCACTGGGAGAAATCGGCTCCCGACCAGCTCTACATGACCCAACCCGTCGGTGGGGCGCGCGTCGAAGAGTTCACGTGGAAGCGCACGTTGGACGAGGCGCGCCGCATGGCGTCCTACATCGCGGCTCAGAACTTCCCGACGGGTTCGCGCATCGGCATCCTCTCGAAGAACTGCGCGCACTTCATCATGAGCGACTTGGCCATCTGGATGGCCGGCCACGTCTCCGTCGCGCTGTACCCCACGCTGGCCGCGGACACCGTGGAGTACTGCCTCCAGCACTCGGACGTGAAGCTGCTCTTCGTGGGCAAGCTGGACGGCTGGGAGCACATGAAGCCGGGCGTGCCCGCGAGCATGCACTGCGTGAGCTACCCGCTCAGCCCGAAGAACGACTACCCCACGTGGGACACGATCATCAAGGAGCACCAGCCCCTGAGCGGGACGCCGAACCGTCCGGCCGACGACCTCGCCATCATCGTCTACACCTCGGGCTCCACCGGTCAGCCCAAGGGCGTGATGCACAGCTTCGGCACCATGAGCGTGGCCGCCCGCAACTTCGTCGAGATGTTCGGCGTGAACAAGTCGGACCGCTTCATCAGCTACCTGCCGCTGGCGCACGTCTTCGAGCGCGCTGCCATCGAGTGCCTCAGCATCTTCTCGGGTGGCCAGGTGTTCTTCGCGGACTCGCTCGACACGTTCGTGGAGGACATCAAGCGCGCGCGCCCCACCCTGTTCCAGAGCGTCCCGCGCCTCTGGCTGAAGTTCCAGCTGGGCGTCTTCACGAAGATGCCGCCCAAGAAGCTGGGCCGCCTGCTGAAGATCCCCATCCTCAACAACATCGTGCGCAAGAAGGTGCTCACGGGTCTCGGCCTGCAGGACACCCGCATCGCCATCAGCGGCTCGGCGCCCATCCCGCCGGAGCTCGTGGGTTGGTACCGCAGCCTGGGTCTCGAGCTGCTCGAGGGCTACGGCATGAGCGAGAACTTCTGCTACTCGCACATGGCGCGACCGGGCCGCGCGCGCCCGGGCTACGTGGGCGAGCCCGATCCGGGCTGCGAGGTGCGCATCAGTGACGTTGGCGAGATCCTGGTGAAGAGCCCCGCCGACATGCTGGGTTACTACCTGGACGAGGAGCGCACCAAGGAGTCGTTCACGGAGGACGGCTTCCTCAAGACCGGCGACCGCGGCGAAGAGGACGAGCTGCGCCGCCTCAAGATCACCGGGCGCGTGAAGGAGCTCTTCAAGACGTCGAAGGGCAAGTACGTGGCGCCCGCGCCCATCGAGAACCTGATCAACACGAACCCCAACGTGGAGGTCAGCTGCGTGAGCGGCTCGGGTCGCCCCGCGGCCTACGCCTCGATCATGCTCGCGCCGGACAAGAAGGCGAAGCTGAGCGACCCGGCCGCGAAGGCCGCCATCACCGAGGAGCTGAGCGCGCTGCTCGACAGCGTGAACTCGAAGATCGAGAACTACGAAGAGATGCAGTTCTTCGCGGTGGTGAAGGACGAGTGGCAGATCGAGAACGGGTTCCTCACGCCCACCATGAAGATCAAGCGCAACGTGATCGAGGACACCTACGAGAAGAAGCTCGACGGCTGGTACGCGAGCAAGCAGAAGGTCGTCTTCGAAGACTGAGGGTGTCGATAGGCGGCCAAGAGGCTACGACCACGCCCGCCCAACCGTGGTCGTGGTCGTCGACGGTGGCGTTGAGGACCACGCCCACGCGCACGCTTAGGACCACGAGTACGACTAGGACTACGACGACGAACCCCGATAGGTAGTCCGTAGGGGGCCCGTTCGGGTAACCTCCCGGCGTGCCCTACAGACAGCGCGACGTCGACGAGCGGGCTCCCGATGACGGGCAGGCGGGCATCGTCGGTGACCTGGTCCGCCAGTTCGCCGACCCGTATGCCTTCCTGCGCGAGCTGGTGCAGAACGCCATCGACGCGGAGAGCCGCACCATCCGTGTGGGCATCGCGCGCGACGACGAGGGCGCGCTGCTGTTCTCGGTGCAAGACGCGGGCGACGGGATGGACCGCGCCGTCCTCGAGGACAAGCTGCTGGTGCTGTTCCGCTCTGGGAAAGAAGGGGTGGCGGGAAAGATCGGGAAGTTCGGCATCGGCTTCGTGTCGGTGCTGGCGCTTGGTCCCTCCGTGGTGAAGGTGCAGTCCACGCGCGGCGGCAAGGGACACACGCTGCACTTGTATGCCGACCACGCCTACGAGCTGTTCGAGCACCCGCCCGCCAAGACCACCGGCACCACGGTCACGCTGGTGGTGCCCATCCCCGCGGCGAAGGCCGACGCGCTGATCAAGGAGCACGTGCAGCGCGCGCGTGTGTCGCTGCGGCGCTGGTGCGAGCACGCGCAGATCCCCATCGAGCTGCGCGTGGACGAGAGCGCCTTTGGCGAAGGGCGCACAGAGCGCATCGACCGCGAGCTGCAACTGGACGACGCGCGCTGTGCGGTCCGAGCGACCAGCAGCGATGGCGAGACCACCGTCGTGGTGGGGCTGAGCGGGCGCGACGCGCACCGCGCTGCGTTCTACAACCGCGGGCTGCTGCTGACCGAGACGGAGGAGTCGCTGGGCTTCCCGGGGCTGGTGCTCAAGATCCAGGACGCAGGGCTCGAGCACACCCTCAGCCGCGACAACGTGCGCCGCGATCAGCACTTCCAGCGCACGCTCGAGCGAGCGCGCTCGGTGGTGAATGGCGCGCTCCGGCGGGCCGCGCACGAGGCCCTGCTCGCGGCCACGGCCGACGCGGCCGCCTACTCGGCGCTGGCGCACGCGGTGGCCTGCACCACGCTCGATCCGGTGGGTCTCCCGCTGCGGCGCCTACACCCGCTGGACGCACCGGCCGGCGCCGACGCGAGCGCGAGTCGACACGCGTTCGTGCCACCGGCGTCCCGTCCGGCGGAGCCCTTGCGCGGTGCGAAGGAAGCCACCGCGCTCACAGCGCTCCTGGCGCAGCGCGGCGAGACGCTGATCGACCTCGGTGCGGTGCCCGAGACCTTCGTTCGGCGTCTGAGCGCCCGCGGTGTGCGCGTGGACGAGCGCTGGAGCGAGCAGCTGACCGCGGTGGAGCTGACGCCGCCCGCCGGAGGGAGCCCCGAGGAGCGTGTGCTGGCGTTGGTGCAGCAGCACCTGAACGACGCATACCGAGATCCGCGTGACGTCCAGTTGGGCCTGATTCGCGGCGCCCACAGGCGCAGCCTGTGCATCGGCGCGCCGGATCACCGCGGGCGACCGGCGAACCCCTTCGCGCTGCTCCCCATGTTTCGTGCACCGCTGATCGTGAACGCCGAGCACCCGCTGACGGTGGTGGCGCTGCGCCAGGGAACCGACGCGCCCGAGCTGGCCGCCGACCTGCTCGCGCGCGCCATCCTGCGGGTGCACGAGGCGCTGACCCCGGCGCGCAGCACGGAGCTGCTGGAGCACACCCTGCGCGAGGTGCTCGCGGCGCAGGTCGTGCACGAGGAGAAGGCATGAGCAAGCGGCGCATCGCGGGGCCGGGCCGCAAGGTGTCCACCGGGCACCTGCGCGTGGACACGGCGCGGGCCGTGCAGAAGCTGCGCGAGTACCAGCTGGCCGAGCCCGAGAGCTGGGTGCTGGAGGTGCTGCGCGCGGCCATCACGCTGGGCGCCACGCGGCTCGAGGTGGCCGGCGACGCCAGCGACGTGAGCGTCGCCTGGGACGGCGGGCTGCTGGATGACGAGACGATGCGCACCGTGCTGGACGAGCTGGTGAACCCGGGCGCGCTGCGGAACGACGGGGCCATCCGGCGCCTGGCCACGGGACTCAACACGGCCCTCGGGCGGATGCCGCGGCGCGTGGACATCGAGCGGACGGATGCGAGCGGGCAGCGCACGCGCGTGCGCTACACGAGCGACCTGCTCGACGCCCCGGCGATGGGCGAAGCCGTGAAGGAGAGCGGCGCGGGGCTCGAGAGTCTCATGCCCGAGCGCATCGCGCCGGCCGACGCGGGCGCTGTCCCCGGCATGCGCGTGACCCTGCGGCGTCGCGCCGGCTTCGACACGTTCCGGAGGTTCCTGGGGCGTGCCGAGCCCGACGAGCTGCGCCTGGTGCGCGAGCGCGCCGACGACGTGCCGGTGCCGCTGCACATCGGCGGCGACGTGCTCGACCGCGAGGGCTCGCCCCACGACTTGGTGCGCATCCCGCTCGCGGCGGGGCTCGAGGGGTTCTTGGCGCTGGTGGACGCCGACTCCACGGCCGCGGGCAATCAACCCGCATGGGTGGACTTCGCCGAGCGCGGCGTGATCCTCACGCGCGAGCCGCTGCCGCTGCCCAGCGTGTGGCAGGACCCCCGCGTCAGCGTCCCTATCCGCTTGTTCCTGGACCGACAGTCGCTGCCCACGAACGCCTCGCGCTCGTCCGTGCGCATGGACGACGCGCTGCGCACGGCCCTCGACGTGGCCATCGAGCGGGTCCCGCGGCTGCTCGAAGAGACCCACCGCCTGCTGCTCGGAGAGACCAGCGAGGTGGCGCTGCAGCCCAGCTTGGAGCAGGGGGACGCCGCGACGCGCAGGCACCGCTTGCGCAAGAGCGTGCTGCACCTGATCGCCGCCTATGTGCGCGGCAAGCCGTGGCGCTTCGACCCGGCCAGCATGCCCACCGCCCTCCAGCCGCTGATGGCGCTGCCGTTGCTGCGCGACGCGGTCGGGGCCCCGGCGAGCGTGCTCGACTTCTGGGACACCACCGGCCTCGTCTATCGAGGCCCGAGCCCGCTGTCGGAGGCGCTGTACGGCGAGACGCTGCGCAAGCTGCCGTTCATCCCGCTGGGCGACGCGGCGACCGTGCTGCTGCCCGACGGACCGTACGACTCGGACGCCGTGGACCGCTTGCTCGCGCTCGCCGCCGAGAAGGGCCGGAAGAAGGCCGCCTTCCTCGAGGGGGCGACCATGGCGGCGTCGATTCCGTCGTCGGACCGAGATGCCTGGGTGGTGGTACCCATCCGCGGCACGCGGCCGGCGTCGTTCGTGGAGCACGAGTCGCTGCCCGAGCGCGACATCGAGGGCGAGGTGGCGCTGTACGCGAGCGAGGGCACGGCGCGCGGGCGCATCACGCTGCTGCACGAGTCACGGCCCATCGAAGACGTCCTCGTGGCCGGGCCGTGCAGCTTCCACGCCGTGGTGGCGTGCCCGCGCTTGACGCCGAAGATGGACTATCAGGGAGTCGAAGACGACAACCCGCGCCGCGACGTGCTCGACGCGGTGGAGCGCGCGGTGGTGCTGGCCGCGGAGCTCGCGGCGTTGCTGGCGCTGGGCGAGCCGCTCGACCTCGCGGGCGCACGCGTGCTGGGCGGCGCACCGCCTCCAGGAGAGCTGCCCTCCGCGCACGCGCTGGCGCTCGAGGCCGCGCACACGGCAGCGGTGGAGCGCGCGGGCGACCGCCCCTATGCGGACGCCTCTCCGCTCACGCGGGTGCGCTGCATCTCGGTACTGCACCCCAGCGGCGAGCGCCGCGACGAGTCCATCCGCGAGGTGCTCGCGCGGGCCCGTGACACCAAGGCGCTGCTGTATCGCGCGGGCCGGGGGAGGCAGCCCGCGGGCGCCTACCCGCTGGCGATGCTGGACAAGGCGAGCGTGACGACCCTGGCCACCCTGGCAGGAGTGCGCGCCGCGCGCGTGGACCCCTCGTCGCGCTCGGCGCCGTGGGTCCCGCACCTCGCGGCCGACGCGGTGCTGCGCGTGCGCGGCGACGGCTTCGTGGGCGAGATCGGCTGGGGGAACGTGGAAGCCGGCTGGACGCTCTTCCGAGACGGTGTCGCGCTCGAGCAGAGCACCGTCACGCCCCACATCCTGCCCGCGGCCGTGCACATCGACGACGCGCGCGTGGTGGTGGACGCCGAGACCGGCAAGGTGGTGCTGCGCCCCAACCACCACGAGCTGCTCTTCATGTGGGAGCAGGCGCTGCTCGGTGCGCTGATCGCCGCCGCGCGCGGGAAGGCGCCCGCGGAGCTCTACGTGCAGAAGCCCAGCGACGTGGCGCGGCAGCTGAGTCGCGCGATGGCGCTCGCGCCGCGTCCCTTCCGCAAGCACTTCGATGCCGACTACCGACACCTGAGCGACGCGCTCCCGCTGCCGACCGCGCGCGGCCGAACGATGACCCTCGGCACGCTGCGGGCACGGAAGACCGCTTGGTCCTTGCCGCCCGGAGCGCGCATCGACTTCGACCATCCGGAGTTCGAGCCGGTGGTGGTGGACCCCGCGTGGGCCAAGTGGGTCGAGGCCTCCCTGGGACGTGACCTGCGCGACGGAACTGAAGTGCAGCACGAGTTCGCGCGCCAAGCTGGCGGCGCGGCACGGCGCGAGCGGGTCATGGCGCAGACGTCGCTCCCCGCCCCTGTGGCCGACCCCCAGGACCCCTTCGAGCGCGGCGTCCAGAAGCGTGAGCTCACCGGCGTGTTGCGCGCCCCCAGCCAGCCCCCCTTCGCGCTCACGCTCACCGTGAAGGGCCGCATCCTGTGCAAGGAGCGCTGTCCCCTCGACCTGCCTCTCAGCGGTCAGCTGGACGTGCCCCCTGCGTTCGTGGACGCCGGCTGGGACTCGCTGAACGACGCCGGCAAGTCCGCGCTCGCCCTGCTCGTGCGCGACGAGCTGGAGGGCCTGTTGGTGACCCTCGCCAAGGGCCCGGCGCGCGAGCTGCTGTCCCCGCGGGGCGAGGCGCTGCTGAACGCCTGGGCGGGTCTCCGCGGGGGGCGCAAGGGCGAGGCGCGCGTTCGCGAGGCGCTGAGTCACGCGCGCGCGTGGCCGAGCGTCCAAGGCCCGCTGGTCTCCCTGCTGGACGCGAAGCGCCGTGGGCGCATCCACGCGGCGGTGTTCGAGGGACCCTGGCTCGGGCCGCGCGACGGTGAGCGCAAGGTCCAGCAAGACCACCCGATCATCTCCGTCGCCGACGCGGTGAAGGACGGGGCGCTCGCGCGCTTCGCTGAGCTGGTGGACGTGGGGCCGCTGACCGACACCACCCACGCCGTACAGCAGCTCCAGGCGCGCCGAGGCGTGGAGCAAGGGACCAGCGAGATGCCCCGGCTCGGCAGCCCCGACGCCATCTCCCTCGCCAGGCTACTGAAAGACGACGAGCGCTTGCTGTTCGGCCTCGGCCCGGGCGAGGCCAGGCTCGCACTGGGTGCCGAGGGCACCAACCCGACCACCGTGTTGTTGTTCGTGGAAGGCGAGCGTGTCGGCTCTCAAGCGCTGCCCGTGTTTCCCCCGGTCGAGCTGGCCATCGAAGCGAGCGGCTACCTCCCCGCGCGCAAGGCAGCGACAGTGGACAAGCGCAAGCTCCACACGCTCACGCAGCGCGTACAGCGCCTGTCGGCGAAGCTGGTCCTGCGAGCGTTCGAGCAGCCCCATCCGAGCGAGCCGCTGCGTCGCGCGACCCGTACCGCGTGGCTCGGCCAGAAGAGCCTCGACGATGACGTCGCGGCGGGCCTGCCCGTGCTCGAGACCACCGCCGGGGGCTGGACCACCCTCCACGCCCTGCGCGCGCTCATGGACTCCGAGCGGCCGCCGTGGCTCACGACGGATCCAATGTGCACGGTGGTGCCCGAGGACGAGCACCGCATCGTGGTTCGCCTCTCGAAGAGCGAGGCGCGCGCGGTCCGCGAGAAGCTCGCCTTCGAGGACGCCACCGAGCGACTCGCCGCGCAGGCCATCCGGGTGGAGAACATGAAGCGCCCAAAGGTCCGCAGCCTCGACGCGCGAGACGTGCTGGCTGCGCTCTCCGAGCAGGCCGTCAGCACCGCCCTGACGTACGCGGAGCTTCACCCGTCCGGCGACGAGAGCACGCACGGTTCGTTGGTCGTGCTCTCGCCGGAGCACGCGTCGCTGGCGGGGCTGCACGTCCACCGCGAGCGCCACCCGCTGGGCGTGTTCCCCGTTCCCTCGGACTGGCCCGTGCTCGCCGTGGTGGACGACCCCACCCTCACGCCGAACGTCCGCTACGACGCGCCCGAGTACGACGAGCGCTCGGCCAAGATGCTCGAGCAGCTGAATGCGCGCACACAGCGAGCGCTGCACGACCGCTTCGATCCCGGCGACGACTTCTGCACCCGGCGCGTCGACGCGAAGCTGCCGAGCGGCACCGTCGGCGTGGGTCTCATCGGCCTCGCCGACCCGCTGCTCCCGGGAGAGCTGGCCGTCGTGCCGCCACAGCAAGCGCTCGCGCGGGAGTATCCGCTGCGCGGCGACGTGTGGACCTGCCTCCCGAGCCAGCGCACGGCGCGCCACGAAGTGAGCTTGCCCGAGGCCAAGGCCATCGTGAAAGCCGCCTACGCGCAGCTGCTGATGGACCTCGCCAACGGGCTCCACCACCCCGCTCCCACCGAAGACCCGAGCGTGCCCGTGTGGGCGCGTGACGCCTCGCGCTGGTCGCCCGCCGAGCAGGACTTCGCCCACGCGCACCTCGTCGTCGGCGCCTCGAAGGGGTGCTTGGACGACACCCACCCCATCGTGGACGCGTGGCTGCTGAGCTGCTTCCGGCCCGTGCCCATCTCGCTGCGCGCGACGCTCGAGCTCCTGAACGGCAAGAAGCCCGTCTTCGTGGTGGAGCCGGAGGGGCCCGAGGCCCACGGCGCGGACCCCCTCTTGGTCGCGGACGGCTCGTTGCTGAGTCACACGCTCGCGACGCTCTTCGGGGGGCGCTTGCGGCGTCCGCGCGGCGTGGAGCAGCCCGCGCAGCGGGCCGAGGCCGAGTCCCCCGAGACGACCGAGCGCGAGTCCCCTGCCGCGTCGCACGCCACGAGCGCTGCGCCCGCGCCCCATGCGCTCGCGAAGCTGGCGGAGGAGCTGACCGAGCTCCTGGCGCTGGCGAGGGGGCCCAGCGCCAGGAGCCCCATACGAGTCGGCATCAGCCCGCGCCGACGCGAGCCCCTCATGACCGTCGACGAGGCGGCCCAGCGCATCTTCCTCGCGGGCCAGAACCCCATGCTCCTCGCGGCAGCGCGCGCGCTCGCGGCGGAGGACCCCACCGCGGGCCTGCGCGCGGCGACGGCACTGGGGGCGCACGCCCTGGTGCTGCTCGACGACGCCGGCCCGCGCGAGAGCCGGCCGGACCAACTGGCGCTCATGGAGGCGTGGCTCACCCCGGTCTAGGGATTCTCGAGGGCCGGGGAATGTAACGCCCGGGCCGGACGTCCCACATACGTAGTGTGACTAGCCGGTGACGACACCGGGTCACACTGCTACCCTTCGTTAAACAGGTCCGGCGCTCGAAGCCGCTAGCCACGAACGCCGTTCCCGAACTCTACGCCCTACCAAGCCTCGCCAAGGCACCAAGAAGTTCACTTCAAGCAAGCTAATCAGGGTCGATAATCCAAGCGGATAATCAAGGTCGGAACCAGACCGCACAATGCCGGGCAAGGGAAGCGCGCGGTCTGGTTCCTAAAGCAAGACCCTGAGACTTTGCAACATGGGTGCCAGGCGAGGGAGCGAGGCGCAGGTTGGCCGCAGTCACCGCGAGCCGTCTCGTTTCAGGCTGCTTTCCGCATTGATTCGGGAATGAAGGGGCAACGCGGTTGGCGACGCGTACAACGAGGCCGCGACACCCTCCGCAGCGAAGGCGCTCAGCCATGACACGAATGTCGTGGTGCGTGGACCGAGCGGCTCAGTCGCGCTGCGCCGCGGCCCAGCCGAGCCAGGCACACAGTGCCGCATTCGCCAGCAGCCACGGGCCGGTCAGCAGCTCGGGGAGCAGGGCCAGGCGCACGCTCGGCGAGAGGGCCTCGAGCACCAACGCGCCCGCCACCGCAAACGACAGGACGCTGATCCACGAACTCATGCGCCGGACGTTGGCGAACAAGCCGTAAGCCAACAGGGGCAGCGCCGCGGTCAGGCCGAGCAGCGCCGGCAGGTCGCCGAGCAGGGCGACGGCGTGCGGCCCCGAGAACGCGCTCAGCCCCGCGGTGGTGGGCCAGAGAGCCAGGACCGCCGACAGGCCGCCGCCGAGCGTGAAGCTGCCGAGCACCGCCGCCAGGGGGCCGAGGGCCAGCTTGCGCCGCCGGCGCGCTCCGCCCGCGAACAGCGTGACCACGGCCAGCGAGGCCCCCGACGCACCGCCGAGCGAGCGGCTGCCCGCC
>CAZEAA010000192.1:10847-11397 GCA_964510015.1 uncultured Sandaracinaceae bacterium | reverse complement strand
CGATCCAGCGGTTATCTTTAATACTCCCACTCGGCTGGGGTCTCGGGAACCACGGACTGTCCCGTGGTGGTCGCGGTGGTCGCCGTGGACTCGCACCCGCTGCAGCCCATCAGCCCAGCCGCGACGATCAGCGCCAAGGTCATACCAACCGACCTTGCAGAGAAGGATAGAACCGACGACGTCATTGCGGCCGGATGGTAGCAGCCTCGACGCCGATTGCGAGCATCGCATCACCCCCGGCTCGCGCCCCTCGGGACCCCTCAGGACTGGCTGTAGGATGCGAGCTGACCCCGCACCACGTCTTCGTTGATCCCCGAGCGGATGTAGTCCTTCAAACAGTCGGCGATGGTGAGCATCAGCGCGTCCACGCCATTGTCATCAATCAGCTTCGACAGCAGCGCCCTCGACTCGCGGCTGTCTTCCGTGCGGAGGAAGGCCCTGACTTGCTCGATCGTGATGCCGCCTTTGAAGTCGATGATTGCGTTCTCGACCAGGTAGCGTGCAAGCTCATTCACGCACCGAGGGCGCGGATCCGCTCGAGCGCCCCGCA
>CAZEAA010000192.1:0-10837 GCA_964510015.1 uncultured Sandaracinaceae bacterium | reverse complement strand
CAAGCTCATTCACGCGGGGTCCTCCTTGTGACGGAAATAGTTAGTGTTCTTGAACCATCTAATCCCGCGCCTCCCCAAATAGCAAGTTTTGCGCCCGTGCGGTTCAGTGACCGAAGTCGGGGGGCCCCGCGGGCTCCGGAAACTCGAATTCGGCCAGCGACTCGAACGCCTGCTTCAGGGCTTCGCCCCAGCCGTGGGAAATGCCTTGGAAGTACGGGGCATCCCGGCCGATGCGCAGCTGCTGCGTGACGTTCAGCGAGCCCGCTTCGTAGACCTGGACGTCCAGCGGCATGCCCACCGAGAGGTTGGCCTTGATGGTGGAGTCGAAGGACACGAGCAGCAGCTTGATGGCCGCCTCGACCGTCAGGCCGGGGTCGTAGGCCCGGATGAGGATGGGCCGCCCGTACTTGGTCTCGCCGATCTGGAAGAACGGGGTGTCCTCGGACGCCTCGAGGAAGTTTCCTTCCGGGTAGATCATGAAGAGGCGCGTGCCCTCGCCCTTGATCTGCCCGCCCAGGATGACGGTGGCCGAGAAGGTGGAGTCGGCGCGCTGCCCACCCCCGCTGCTGTCGACGATGATCTCGCGCAGCGTCTCCCCCACGAGCCGCGCGGCTTGGAAGAGCGTGGGGACCTCCAGGATGGTGGGCTCGCGGCCCTCCCGCTTGGGGGCCTTGGCGCGCTCGTCCAGCAGGCTGACCAGCGCCTGGGTGGTCGCCAGGTTCCCGGCCGTCAGCAGCGTGATGACGCGGTCGCCCTCCACGTTCCACGTGAACATCTTCCGGAACATCGAGATGTTGTCGACACCAGCGTTGGTTCGTGTGTCCGACATGAACACGAGACCCCGCTTCATCCGCAGACCGACGCAGTAAGTCATGACGCTTGGTTCCTGAGAGCCGTAGCTTACTGCTCGCTGACCTGCACCGCGACTACCATCGACTCCGAGGCGGCTCCGAGGCGCATTCCGGAGATGGGCGCCGCATCGTCGTAGTCGAGGCCGGTGGCCACCCGAACATAGCGATCATCCGGGCAAATGGCGTTCGAGACGTCGAAGCCCACCCACCCGAGACCCTTCACGTAGGCCTCGGCCCAGGCGTGGCTGGCGTCCTGCTCCACGCGATCGTCCATCATGAGGTAGCCGCTGACGTAGCGCCCCGACAGCCCCAGCGCGCGCACGGCGCTGAGGAACACGTGGGCGTGGTCCTGGCAGACGCCGTGCCCCGCGGTCAGCGCGTCTTCGGCGGTGGACGCGGAGGTGGTCTGCCCGGAGCGATACACCACGCGCTCGGCGATAAGGCCGGTGAGCGCGTGCAGCCGAGCCAGCGTGTCGCCACCGACCGGCTCGAGCGCCTTGACCAAGTCGGCCACCTGCGGACCGGGCGTGGTCAGCGGCGTGTTGCGCCGATACAGCCACAGCGGCGCGAAGCCCAGGTGCTCCCCCGCCACCCCGGCCCGGTCACACGTGTCCACCACGCCCTCGCTGCGGACCAGGATCTCCTGCGCGTCCGGGTCAAGGCTCACCAGCTCCACGGCGTTGTGGAAGTGGTCGAAGTAGGCCACCTCCTTCTTGCCCCCCACGATCTCGGTCTTCCACGAGATCACCGTCTGGCACGCGTCGGTCCCTGCCTTGAGGCGCAAGCGGGAGAGGCCATAGCGCACGGGCGCGTCGTACTTGTACCGGGTGGTGTGAGAGATGGTCAGTCGCATGGTCGCGTCGGGACGATCCTACTCGTAGAAACGGAAGTCGCGCTCGATCTCGAGGCCCAGGGCGTTGTTCTGGTCGACGAAGCGCTCGATGAACTCGTGCAGCCCCGACTCGAAGACGGCCTCGATGCGCTGGCCCTTGAGCTCCTTGCGGGTGCGCTGGGCGACCGTGAGGCTCGCGTACTCCGTGCCATAGCTCTCGGCGAGCCGGGCCAGGTTGTCCACCACTTGGTCGTAGCAGAACGCGAGCGAGCGCGGCATGCGCCGGTCGAGGATGAGGAAGTCCGCGATGCTCTGCGGGTTCACGTCGCCCTGGTTGAGCCAGTGGTAGGCGCGCTGAGCCGACACGCAGCGCAGGATGGTCTCCCACTGCACGTTGTCGAGCGACGACCCGACGCTGGCCGCCGAGGGAAGCAGCACGTAGTACTTCACGTCCAGGATGCGGGCGGTGTTGTCCGCGCGCTCGAGGTAGGTGCCGATGCGCGCGAAGTCGTAGATGTCGTTGCGCAGCATGGTGCCGTGCATGACGCCCCGCACGAGCGCGGTCTGGTGGCGGATCGTGTCGAGGATGCGGGGAAGATCGCGGCTCTCGGGGGGCTCGGCCAACCGGTCGCGGATGGTCATCCAGCCTTCGTTGGTGGCCTCCCACACCTCGCGCGTGAGCGCGGTCCGCACCATGCGTGCGTTGGTGCGCGCCCCCTCCATGGCACACAGCACGCTCGACGGGTTCTCGCGCTCGCGCAGCAGAAAGTCCACCACGCGCTCGGCGTCGAAGGCCTTGTGGCGCGCCAAGTAGGCGTCGCGCACGCCCGACGTGGCGACGATGGACGCCCACTCGTCTTCTTCGGACGAGGAGCGCGTGAGCGCGATGCGCAGGCCCGCGTCCACCAGGCGAGCCGTGTTTTCGGCGCGCTCGAGGTAGCGGAACATCCAGAACAGACCACCAGCCGTCTTGCCGAGCATCCGGGCTATTCCTCCAGCACCCAGGTGTCTTTGGTGCCGCCGCCTTGGCTGGAGTTGACCACCAGAGAACCCTTTTTGAGGGCGACGCGTGTGAGCCCGCCCGGCGTGATGTAGATCTTGTTCGGCGACATGAGCACGAAGGGGCGCAGGTCCACGTGGCGCGGCGCGAGGCCGGCCCGGGTGAGGATGGGCACGGTGGAGAGGGACAGCGTGGGCTGGGCGATGTAGTTGCCCGGGTTGGCCTTCAGCTTGGCCATGAAGGTGAGCAGCTCCTTCCGACTGGCGGCCGGGCCCACGAGCATGCCGTATCCGCCCGAGCCGTGGACCTCCTTCACCACCAGCTCGGCCAGGTGCTCGAGCACGTAGGCGAGGGACTCCGGCTCCGAGCAGCGCCAGGTGGGCACGTTCTTCAGGATGGCCTGCTCGCCCGTGTAGAACTGCACGATCTCGGGCATGTAGGAGTAGATGGCCTTGTCGTCGGCGATACCGGTGCCGGGCGCGTTGGCGATGGTCACGCGGCCCGCGCGGTAGACGTCCATGATGCCCGACACGCCGATGACCGAGTCCGGCCGGAACGTGAGCGGGTCGAGGAAGGAGTCGTCCACGCGGCGGTAGAGCACGTCGATGGGCTTGTAGCCGCGCGTGGTGCGCATGGCGACGCGGCCGTCCACCACCCGCAGGTCGTGGCCCTCCACCAGCTCGGCGCCCATCTGGTCCGCCAAGAACGAGTGCTCGAAGTAGGCCGAGTTGTGGATGCCGGGCGTCAGCACCGCCACCACCGGGCGACCTTCGCACCCCACCGGAGCGCAGGCCGCGAGCGAGCGGCGCAGGTGCTTCGGGTAGTCCCCCACCGGGCGCACCTTCTTGCGCGCGAACAGCTCGGGGAACATCTGCAGCATGGTCTCGCGGTTCTCGAGCATGTACGAGACGCCCGAGGGAGTGCGCGCGTTGTCCTCCAGCACGAAGAACTCGTCTTCGCCCGTGCGCACGATGTCCACCCCGACGATGTGGGTGTAGACGTTGGCGGGCGGCGTGGCCCCCACCATCTCGGGCAGGAACGCCTCGTTCTGCTCGATGAGCCGCGAGGGGATGCGGCCCGCCCGCAGGATCTCTTGCCGGTGGTAGATGTCGTGCAGGAACGCGTTGATGGCGCGGACGCGCTGCTCGATGCCCTTGGACAGCCGCGTCCACTCGCGGTCGGAGATGATCCGCGGGATGATATCGAACGGAATCAAACGCTCTGCGGCGTCCTCGTCACCGTAGACGTTAAACGTGATTCCCGTGCGCCGAAAGAAGGCTTCGGCGTCGGCCGAGCGCTGCATCAGGCGGGCCGTCTCCTCGTCGTCGAACCAGGCCTTGTAGTCCGCGTAGGGCCCTCGCGTCGTCTCACCCTGACCGAGCATCTCGTCGAAGCACCGAGGCGATTCCATGGTTGCAGGCTAGATTCACCCGTGTGCTCGCGCAAGCTTTCTTCACACGCCCCGATACGTCTTCGCACACCCCTTGAATTCCCGAGCGAGAGCGCCCTCAAGGGTGGCTGCGTGACACCTCGATGACACGCGCGGTGCAGATGTATTTCGTGATTATTTCGCGCCAGTTTCGACGCGAAACCCCGAATGAGCGGTGCACCCTCAAGGCGGCGGCGGGGCGCCCGCCTCGATCCACGCGCGCACCAGCGCGGTGCCGCGCGCGAGGGGGGGCTGGCCGCTCGGCATCACACGCCCGCAGACGGGCCGCTGAGCGGCGGGGATGGTGGCGTCCGCCAGCTTGTGCAGCAGGTAGGACTGGTCTGGGTTGGCCGTGTCCACCAGCACGTCGGCGATGCTGGTGTCGCAGTCTGGAACGGCGTAGCCCGTGTCGTGGCTGGGGTTGGTGAACGCCTCGTAGGCCAGCAGGGGCGTGGACAGGTCGAAGTCCGCGTTGGTGCCGCCGGGGGCGTGACAGCCGATGACGCAGCCCACGGCGATCACGTCCTCGTGGACACGCTGGAACAGGTTGCCGGTGGTGTTCGAGTCGTCCTCGCACACGGGCGTGCGCAGGCCCAGCTCGCCCTCGTCGATGCGCGCGAGCGCGGGGTCGGAGGCCTCGGTCACGGGAGCCCCGCACGCGATCCACGAGCGCAGGACCTGACGTCCCGCGGCGGTGTTCACGGCCTCGAGCGGCTCGCCAAAGCTGCAGCGCCCCAGCTCGAACTCCACGTGGCGAAAGCCGCCCGGCGCGGTGCCCGCGATGTCTTCGTCGAGCGGCGGCATGGTCCCACGGTGCACCTCGCGCCAGATGTCCGAGCGGTGCCCCCTGACCGTGTCGAAGTTGCCGCCGAGGCGCGTGAGAAAGTCTTCGTCGGGGCGGCCGAGGTTGTCCACGGTGCCCACGGGGAGGTCGAAGTCCAGCCCCGCTGGGACGCCTTCACGCTGGACCCCCTCCGCGGCGTCGCTGTGGCAGCGTCCGGCACCGCAGGAGCCGTTGAGCAACGCCTGGCCGGCGTACATGATGCGGCCTTCGCCGTCGACGACGAGCTGCTCCCCGAGCTCGTCACACACGCCCACCGAGGGCGTGCAAGCGCTGGCGAAGAGCGCGCTCGAAGAGACGACGGCAGCGAGCAGGCGGGCAGCCCGAGCCCGCATCAGAACGTCACCTCGCAGCCCACCGCGATGCGCAGGCGATGGGTGGTCAGCGTCCAGTCGAGCTCGGCCGTGGCGACGTCGGACTCCGCCGTCGAGCGCAGCAACGGCGACCAGGACCACGCGTAGCCGACCGTTCCACGCAGCGCGAACCAGCTGGCCGCCTCCCACCGCACCCCCGCGTCGGCGCCGACAGCCAAGCCGAAGCGCGGCCCTCGCCATGTGTTGTAGCCGGTGTTGCGGGCGTCATTGATGGCGGTGCGCAGTTCGTCCCCGGGCGCGATGATGGTGGCCCCCACGCTGGGGGTGAGGATGACCGAGAGACCGCGCTTCACGGGCAGGAGCACGTCCAAGCGCACGTCCAGGAACAGCAGCTGCCCGAGACCCACCGTGTCTCCCTCGTCGGGGTTCACGGTCAGCGATCCGCCCCAGCCGAACCCGCCTCCCAGGCGAATGTTGTCGCTGATGCCGAACATGAGGCCCAGGTAGAGCGACCCGAACACGTCGCGCCCGGAGTCGGACTCGTCTCGAACCACCCGATTGGTGCGTTGGTAGCGATCGAGCCGCTGCACGTCCACCCGCATCGCGCCTTCCAGTACGAACGCATTCGGGGCGTCTTCACCGTCACTGGAACGTCGCTGGCGGAGGGCCGGAGCGTCGGCCGCGGGCTCGGAATCGCCCTCCTGCGCGAGCGCTGGGAGCGGAATCAGGGCCCCGACGATGCCGAGCATGGCCGTGAAGCGTACGCAAAAGCGGAGGGGGGAGGTGCGACTCATCCGGCGAGCATACCCAATCCGGAGGTCCGCCAACATCTATTGCACAGTCACCCCGACCTCTCTAGGCTGTGTAGTGCTGCGGTAACTCGGCCCTCGGCGCCCAGGAAACGCAACCAGCCCCCCACGGAGACCGTATGGAACCCCTCGAGTCCCGCAGTCGCTTCAGTCTCTATGGTCCTGCTCGCCTAACCACGGTCGCCCTCCTCTTCTTCCCGCTCACCCTCACGGCGTGCGCGGGAGACGGCGATTTCGACGCGGAGGCCCCCGGCCGGGGCCCCGGTCAGTACGTGGGTCGTGACACCCCCCTGAACGAAACCTTCGCGGGTGGCGCGGGCGGGGACACCACGGCCCGAGCGCTGGACGTCGGTCAGATTCCGGACTGGCTCTCGTGTGGGGCCGCCTGCCAAGCGCACTGCGCCGCGCAGACGTTCGAGAACCCCCTCGACGAGGCCATGTGCCCGCACTTGTGGGGAACCGGCCTCGACACGCGGCCCATCGACGAGGCGGAGGCGTGCCGACGCCTCTACGTGGACCTCGCGGGCTTCTTTCCCACGCTGTTCGAGATCGAGCGCAGCTGCCTCGACCGTCCCGTCAGCGAGGTGGCGCTGCGCCTCATCTCGTCCGAGGAGTTCGTGCGGGTGAACCAGCTGCGCTGGGCCGACCTCCTCCGCTACGACAACATCAGCGTGAACTTCGAGCGCATCTACGATGCGGACGAGACGGTGGGCAAGGCCTACCGCGGGCTCATCCGCTACGACGAGCTGCTCGAGGTGCTGAGCGCCCACCCTGTACTGACGCGGCGCTACGACAACGCGGGTGACCGAGCCGAGGCCCTCTTCACGCTGTTCCTGGGGCGCCCGCCCTTCGACAACGAGCGCGCCGACATGGCCAAGCTCTACCGGCTCTGGAACAACCACTACATCGACCACCCGCAGCTGGGGATGCGGCTCCCCGACGCGTTCATCCAGCACGCCTGCGTGGACGAGCGCGGAGAGGTGGACCCGAACACGTC
Source organism: uncultured Sandaracinaceae bacterium (assembly GCA_964510015.1). Classification (GTDB taxonomy): domain Bacteria; phylum Myxococcota_A; class Polyangia; order Polyangiales; family Houyiibacteriaceae; genus JADJJE01. The sequence continues at coordinate 3,764 of CAZEAA010000192.1, read as the reverse complement.
GGGCCAGTGCACCAGCCTCTTGTGGGGGTACAACCAGGTCATCCTGCGTCCGGACTTCCGCGCCATCGACGGCCGCACCGCCTCCGAGAACCTGACCGAAGAGGAGTGGCGCCTGCTGCAGACGCCCGGCCGCATCCTGTCGGTGCAGAGCGAGGCGTGGGAGCACGCCGTGTCCGAAGTGCTCGAGCAGTACCTCGGCTACAACCTCGCGTTCTACAACCCGTCGGTGCTCCAGCCGCTGGTGGAGTACCTCTTCGCCCACGGCGGCGACATCCGCAGCATCCACTACGTGGTGGCCACCTCGCAGCTCTACCTGCAGTCGACCACGTGCTCCGACGACGTCTGCGGTGACGACCTGAACCCGCCCGACTGGACGTTCGGCCCGCTGAAGCAGGTGGACTCGCAGGTCTGGCTCGACACGCTCTCGCGCTTCGGCGCCAACGAGATCGGCGCTTGCGACCGGCGCATCCCCAACACGCAGGACCTGATGCAGGCGGGGGTGAACGGCTTGGACGTGCTCGCCAACTCCGAGTGGACCTTCAATGAGGAGGGCGAGGTGGATGGCCGCTACCGTGACGTGGCGCGCACGCTCGGCGGCTGCCCCGACAACCAGGTGACCAGCCGCTTCCAGGCCATCAGCATCTTGAACACGGCGACCCAGGAGTCGTTCGTGGCCGAGATGTGCAATCCCGGTGGGTCGTCCACGTCCGCGGTAGACGTGACGCGGCTCTTGCCGGAGACCATCGCCGGGAACCGAGCGCTGGACGACAGCGTCGCCGAAGAGGTGGCCGAGTACCAAGTGCGCACCTTCTTCGGTCGCGCCGCGACCACGGAAGAACGCGACATGGCCCGCGTGGGCGGCGCCGCCTGTGTGCCCCAGCCCTGCGACGCCGAGACGTTCGGGCGAGTCCTCTGTTACGCCCTCCTCTCCAGCAGCGAGATGCTCTTCTACTGAGGTTGCCATGACGCATCGCAAGCCAACATCTCCCAAGAGCACCCTCGGAGTCAGCCGCCGCGGCTTCCTCAAGGCCGGCGCCCTCGGCCTCGCGGCCAGCTCGGCGCCCCACCTCTTCATCCCGAACCGGGCCATCGCGCAGACCGGCGGCCGGGACACCATCAAGCACCTGCTGTACATCCGGCTCTCGGGCGGCTTCCGCTTCCCGACGGCGTTCAACGCCGACGTCTCGGGGGCCTTCAACCCGTTCGGCCTGGCCTCCGGCGTCCCCGACGGTGTGGAGTGGGGCGTGAGCAACCTGCTCATGCGCTCGGGCTTCCTGGACGCGAACCGCACGGCGGCCGGGATGCTGCCCGCGCACCAGCTGGCGGACCGCATCACCGTCATGCCCACCGTCGACCACGAGCCGCTGGCAGGCTACGCCGACGGCAACCACACCACCGCGCTCGAGCGCTGGCTCACGGGCTACGTGAACGGGTCCGCGGGGTTCTTCACGCGCATCAACCTCGGTCTCGCCGACCGCTATGCCGCGGCGGTCGCCGACGGCCGCGTGCTCCTGCCGCCCTTCGTGATGGGTGGCGCGGCCATGGCGCGTGGCCTCGGTGTCTACGCCCCGCACCGTCCGCCCGTGCTCAGCGGGGGCTCGTTCGACCGCTTCGCGGCGACGGCCTCGGGCGCCATCCCCGAGTGGGCCCGGCCGATGGTCACCGGCACCGATCTCCGCATGCGCGACCGGCAGCACACCCAGCAGCGCGACCGCGTGGACGCGTACGTGCAGTCGCGCGCCGCCACGGCGGCCTACGCCGCCATCTTCTCCGACCCGCTGCTGGCCACGGACCGCGCGTCCGCCGACATCGTGGACGGCATCTCCAACACCGAGCTGCAGATGCTCTTCGGCACCAGCGGGTCGGCCCGTGAGGTGAGCTTGGCGCTGCGCCTGTTCCACTTCGGCTGCCCGGCCGTGTACCTGGACCAAGGCGGCTACGACTACCACTCGGGCGAAGCGGACCGTCTGCCGGGCTCGCTCGAGGCGGTCAACCACCTGATCTCGGCGCTCATCCACGTGCTGCCGCGCATGACGCACCCCGACGGTGGCACCTACTGGGACCACACGCTGGTGGTGTTCGGCAGCGAGTTCTCGCGCACCGCCGGCGGCGACCGCTTCAACTCGGCGCGCGGGTCGGACCACAACGGCGACAACTCCACGCGCTGGATGTCCATGCCCTTCTTCGGAGGCCCGGTGCCCGGCGGCCGCACGGTGGGCGCCACCACCGCGCGCGAAGACCTGCGTGCCCAAGGCACGGTCTACTCCTACCGCGGGTTGCTCAACACCTTGATGGACGGCCTCGGATGCGACCCCGAGGTCTTCTTCCCGGCGGACGTCGTCGTCCCGGACCTCTTCGGATGAACGGAAACCCCATGAACAAGCGCCGTTTCCTCTCCCTCCTGCTGCTCACCTCGGCCCTCGCGTCCGTCGTGGCGTGTCAGGACGGGGGCTTCCGTCACGAGCCTCCCGGAGAGGCCCCGCCCGGTCTTGGCTGGCTGCCCGACGCCGGCGCCCCGTTCTTCGGGCCCACGCGCACCGTCCAGCCGTACACCGGTGACGAAGCCGCCGTTCTCGAAGCGCAGACCAACCTGCCCACCGGCATCGAGCTCCAGGCCGAGGTCGTCATCCGCAGCTGCGGTCCGATCAACGGCGTCTGCCACAACGAGAAGGAGTACCCCGACCTGCACACGCCGGCGAACTTCGCCTCCGTCATCGGCGCGCCGTGCAACATCCAGTCGGGCACGCCCGAAGGCGTCTTCGACCGCTGCGAGCGCACGGGCGACCGCTTCACCTTCGACAACGACCAGGAGGTCGAGATCGGCTGGGTGGAGTACATCCCCGCGCCCAGCGAAGAGCCGCTCGTGGTGAGCCCGGAGATGCCGGGCCTGCACATGCACTTCACCGACCCCGTGGCCACCGAGTACTCGGGCCGCTACACGGTGGGGCGCTTCGTCCGCACCTTCGTGCAGACGGGAAACACCATCGAGGACCTCACCTACTTCCGCTACGAGAACCGCTACCACGTCTTCGACGACGGTCGTCACGTGGTGGCCGAGGTGCCCAGCTACCTGGCCAACGCGGTGCAGAGCTTCATGGCCTCGGGTATCGAGCAGGGTGACCTCAACCGCAACGGCACCTACGGGGCGCGGCCCAACGTGATGGGCGAGCGAACGGGTCCCGTCTCCCTGATCACCGCCGGCGACCCCGAGACCAGCTACCTGGTGGGACGCCTGCGCGGCCACATGGGCGGTGTGCCCATCCCCGGAACGCGCATGCCGCTCGCCAACGAGCCCCCGTCGGTGCCGGAGATGCTGGCGCTCTTCTGCTTCATCGAGGGTCTCGACCCGGCGGTGACCACCACCAACCTGTTCGACCCGATCGACTACCGGAACTGCTCCTACGCGCAGAACCCGGCGCTGCTGGAAGGCCTCGGGCTGGAGGGCTCGGGCACCGGCTTCGCCACCCGCATTCGTCCGTTGATCGAGGCCAACTGCTCGGGCTGCCACGGCGAGATCGACCCCGAGGAGGGCCTCGTCCTGCAGGGTAGCGGTCTGTACGAAACCCTGATGATGGCCGCGACGACGGACCCCATGGGCCGCCCGCTCGTGGACCCGGGCAACCTCGCCAACAGCTACCTGTGGCTGAAGCTCATCGGGGATCCCTCCATCGAGGGCCAGCGCATGCCCATCAACCCCATCGCGGGCGGTGGCGCGCTCAGCATGGAGAAGCTGGACGACATCCGCGCCTGGATCGAGAACGGCG
>CAZEAA010000191.1:0-11447 GCA_964510015.1 uncultured Sandaracinaceae bacterium | reverse complement strand
CCCTCATCCTGCGCCATCCCCTTGCGGGCATCCCGCATCACGCCCTCAGCCTGCGCCACGAGGAGTGACGCAGGCCAGCGCGCAGGTCAGCGGGGCGTGAAGCGCACGGTGTAGTCCACCGTGAGCGCGCTCTTCGGCGCTTCGTCGATGCTGAGGCCCTCGAGGGCCCCGGTGACGCACGCCACCAGGAGGGGGTCGTCCACGTTCGACTCCGTGACCTCGACGCCGCTGATGCTCGTGGCGCTCTTGGCCATGGCCACGCGCAGGTGGAGGTCGCCCGAGAGCGACTCGTCACGCGTGAGCGCCTCGCGGTAGCACTCGTTCAGTGTGGTCTGGCGCGCGTCGATGGCGTTGCGCAGGTCGGCCTGGGCCGTGCCGACGCCGCCGCAGCCCACGGCGAAGCCGCCGAGGGAGAGGAGCGCTGCGATGCCCGTGATGCTGTGGAACGACTTCTTCATGGCGTGGTCTCCTCGGAGGGGGCCGGGGTGGCGCTCGCGGCGGCCGCGGGGGCGCGCTCGACGATGTTGAACTCCACGCGGCGGTTCTCGGCGCGGCCGGCGTCGGTGTCGTTGGTGGCGCGCGGCCGCGTGAGGCCGAAGCCCTGGCTGGTGAGGCGCGAGGCGGCCACGCCGTGCTCGGTGAGGTAGCGCATGACCGAGGCGGCGCGGCGCGTCGACAGGTCCAGGTTGTAGCGCGGGGTGCCGACGTTGTCGGTGTGGCCCTCGATGCTCAGGCGCACGATCTCCGGGTGCTCCTGGATGACCGACACGATGGTGTCCATCAGCCCGAAAGAGCTCGACTCGATCACGTCGCTGTTGAACGCGAAGTTGATGGTCTCGCGCACCTCGATGGCGGTCTCCGTGACCTCGACCACCGGCGGGGGGGGCGGCGGCGGGGGGGGGGGGGGCGGGGCGGGGCGGTCGGCCACGACCAGCGGCGTCACACCACCGCACCCCACCACGAGGGTCGCGATGAGCGCCAAGCACGCATGCTGACGATGAATCATGGGAACTCCTAGCGTTGGGGTTGTACGCAGAGGACGCACATGAACCCCGATGTTGAGACATGGAGGTACACCGTCCCCGGCCGGGATTCAACCCCAGCGGACGCCCGCTCCTACTCGAGGTCCCCCTCGCGCTCCCGCAGCCCCGCGAACACCGCCTGTCGCACGGCCTCCATCTCGTCGGCGATCTCGGCCCGCGACACGGAGAGGTGCACGAGCGCCTGACGCGTCATCTCGAGGCCCGTCTCGAACTCCGGCAGGACCACGTCGCGCACGGAGAGCTCCTTGAAGACCGCCATGAAGTGCGGGTCGGAGGTGCGGGCGACCACTTCGATCCCGGGGTTCCGGGCGCGCGCGTGCACCACGATGGACCGCGTCACGACCATCTCCGGGGTGCTGACCACCAGCAGCCGAGCCGCCGCGATGCACGCCGCATCCAGCACGATCTCGTGGCTCGCGTCGCCGAAGATCACGGGCATCCCGGCTTCGTGCGCTTGCTCCACGCGGCGGTGGTCCAGCTCCACGACCACGATGGGGAAGCCGCGCCGGTGCAGCACCTGCGCGATCTGCAAGCCCACGCGGCCGCCGCCCGCGAGCACGACGTGGTCTCGGAGCCCGGTCTGGGGGATGTTCTTGGTCTCGAACTGCCGCAGCGGGGCCCGCTTCCGGAGCCAGGCATAGACGCGGCTGGTCTGCCCGGACACCACGGGCGTGAGCGCCATGGTCACCACCGCCGTGGTCAGCACCAGCGAGTAGAGGTCGTGATCGATGGACCCCGTGGACACGCCGACGCGCGCCAACACGAAGGAGAACTCGCCCACCTGGAAGAGCCCGAAGCCCATCGCGACCGGCACCACGTTGCGGTACTGGAAGAGCCGCGCGAGCACGACGAAGATGACGGCCTTGGTGACGCTGACCGCGGCCACCAGCAGGGCGACCTCGCGCACGTGCGCCACCAGGAAGTCGAGGTCCAGCAGCATCCCGACCGACGCGAAGAACAGCAGACCGAACAAGTCGCGCAGCGGCACGATGTCGCTGAGGGCCTGGTGCCCGTAGTCGGACTCGCTCAGCACGATGCCAGCCACGAACGCGCCGAAGGCGAACGACAAGCCCACCAGGTGGGTGACGTAGCCGATGCCGAGGCCGATCGCGGTGATGGCCAGCAGGAACAGCTCGCGCGAGCCGAGCTTGGCGATGTGGCCGATCAGCCGCGGCAGCACGCGCGTCCCCAGCACCACCATGCACACGATGAACACCGCGGCCTTGAGCGCCGCGAAGGCCACGGGGGTGAGCCCGCCGTCGGGCATGCTCAGCTGCGGGAGCACCACCATGAGGGGGATGACCGCGAGGTCCTGCACGATCAGCACCCCGATGATGACCTTGCTGGACAGCGTCCCCAGCAGGCCCTGGGCCATCAGCGTCTTGAGGATGACCATCGTGCTCGACAGCGAGAGCAGCGCCCCGAGCCACACGGACTCGCGCCAGTCGAGCCCCAGCCACGGTCCGAGCAGCACGCCGAGGCCGATGGTCAGCAGGATCTGGATCGGGGTCCCGATCAGCGCGATGCCGCGCACCGGCGCGAGGTCTTTGAGCGAGAACTCGAGCCCCAGTCCGAAGAGCAGCAGCGCCACGCCGATCTCGGCGAGCAGCTCGATCTGGTGGCTGTTGGCCACCGAGATGCCCGCCGTGTTGGGCCCCAAGAGGATGCCCGCCAGGATGTACCCGAGCACGAGCGGCTGCCCCAGGCGGTGCAGCACCAGCCCGCAGCCGAAGCCCACCACGATGAGCAGGATGATGTCAGTCGCGATACCCAATGCGCTCGATCGTGCGGGAGGTCGCCCAGCAGTCAAGCAGAGGAGCTAGCCAAGGGATTCCGTTCACGCTAGAATCAGGGCTCGGAATCACCCCGGGAGTCTTCATGCTGCGCTCATCGTTCTTCCTTGCCGGACTCGGCCTCGTCGCCGCTTCCTTGTCGTTCATGGGCTGCAGCTCCGATTCGGGGCCCGGCGGGCGCTGCCCCGGGGGTGGCTACTCCTGCGGCCAGCGCTGCGAGGAGGCGAACCCGCCGGCGGGGTGTGGCGTGGACTGCTCGACCACCGGCTGCCCCATCGGCTTCTACTGCGGCGACGACGAGCTCTGCACCTCGGATTGCGTTGCGGGTGACACCTCGTGCGGCAACGGAACGTGCAACGCCACGGGTGTGTGCGTGCCCCCGGTCGAAGATGGCGGCGTGGTGGTCGTGGACAACGGTCCGCGCCCCGACTTCGGACCCCGCGACTTCGGGCCCGTGCCCGACGGCGACATCTGCGCGCGCGTGAGCGTGCAGGCCACGCGGGTGACGCCGAACGTGATCTTCCTGATCGACCGCTCCGGCTCCATGGGCTGGGAGCTCAACCTCGACGACGGGCAGCAGTGCCCGAACAACGATGGCGACGCCGACTGCTACGCGAATGGGACCAACAGCGCGACGCGCGATCTGAGCCGCTGGCGCGGCCTGCGTTCCACGCTCATCGGGACGAGCGCAGCCCCCGCAGACGAGGGCCTGATCGCCGACCTGCAAGATCAGGTTCGCTTCGGCGCGCTCACCTACACGCGCGGCGACGGTGCCTGCCGCACCATGAACATCTACACGCCTCTCGCGGAGGGAGGCCAGACGCGCGTGACCGTGATCAACCCGCTCTCCACCCCGTCGGCGCGCGACGTCATCGCGGGCAACGGGAGCAACGACGGCCAGTACCTCAACTCGGCGCCCAGCGGCGGAACCCCGACCGGACCCGCGATCGACTTCCTGATGGAGCGCCTCGCCTCCACCGTCACGGGGTCCTCCGATCCCACGATCCTGATCTTGGCGACCGACGGCGACCCGACCGGCAGCAACAACTGCAACAACCTCACCTATGCGCGGGACGAGAATGGTGACCTGATCAGCCCGGAGGACTGGTCCGTGCAAGCCGTGCAGCGCGCTCACGCGGCGGGTATCCGCACCTTCGTGCTCGCCGTGGCGCCGGAGGAAGAACTGGCGCAGGACCACGTGAACGCCTTGGCCAACGCGGGCATCGGGCGGGCCCCCGGGGCGGCCCCGCAGGCCGAGAGCTGGCGCGTCACCAACGTGGCGGCGCTCAACGAAGCGCTCACCGGCATCATCGGGGACGAGATCTCGTGCACCGTGCAGCTGGACGGCATGGTGCCCACGTGGATGACCGACCCGTGCGCGGGCGGCACCATCGAGCTGGTGGAAGGGAACCAGCGCACGCTGCTGACCTGCGCGCCGGGCAACGGCTGGCAGCTGACCGGGCCCAGCACCGTGGAGATCATGGGCACCGCGTGCATGGCGCTCCAGAACGCCACCAGCGCGTCGCTCGACGCGAGCTTCCCCTGCGACACGATCATCTTCGAGTGAGGCCCAGGGCGTGACGGACGGCGTCACGCGCGGGTCATCAGCCCGGCGTCCAAGAAGCTGAAGTAGCCCTCGGACGCCACGATGATGTGGTCCAGTACCCGGATGCCGAGCAGCTCGCCCGCCTCCACTAGGCGGGCCGTGAGCGCGATGTCTTCGGGGCTGGGCGAGGGTTCGCCGCTCGGGTGGTTGTGCACGAAGATGACGCCGGACGCGGCCTCGCGCAGCAGGCGGCGGAACACCTCGGCCGGGTCGACCGGGCAGCTCGAGCGCCCGCCCATCGCCACGCGCAGCTCGCCGGTGGGGCGGTTCTTCGCGTCCAGCGGGATGGCGAGGAACTCCTCCACGCGAGAGGACGCGAGGCGCGGGCGCATGGCGGCGTCCACGTCGGCGCTCGAGAGCAGCTGACCGCCCCGCGTCATGGGCCGAGCGCTCACGCGGCGTCCGAGCTCCACGGCGGCGGCCAAGCGGCAGGCCTTGCTGGGACCGAGCCCGCGGATGGCCACGAGCTCGCGCGGGCCCTTGCGCTCGAGCCCCTCGAGGCCGCCCACGTCGTGCAACAGCCGCGCGGCCAGCACCGACACCGGCTCGGCGGCGCTGCCGGTGCCCAGCAGGATCGCCACCAGGTCTTCGGCGGAGAGGCTCTCGGCCCCCTGCTCGACCAGGCGCTCCCGCGGGCCGTGACGCCGCGCGGCGGCGCTGGCAGGGTCGTCCTCCTCGGCGTGGGGAGCGAGGAGCGGGCTGGGCTGGCGGTCGGCCGACGTCATGAGGATCATGGTGGCGACGGGATGCAGCCCCCGGGCCACGCGTGGCGCACCGATTCCTCGGGAAGCGCGCTCTCACGGTGTGGCGGCCTGCGAGCGACGCCGGCGGCCGCCGTCCCTCTGTCCTCCGCCGTCCCTCGCCAACCGCGCCGACCCTCGCCGGGCTCGTCGGCGGCGACGCGGAACGTGAGGCTACGCCAGCGCCAGGCCCGTCAGCAGCAGCAACAGGCCGCCGGCGCCGATGGCCGCGTGGCGTCCGAGGGCGTGGCGCAGCGGGCGGTCCTCCACGTCGAAGCCCCGCACGGCCACGTTGCCGAGCCCCGCGACGAACAGCGCCAGCCCGAGCCACGCGAGCACCAGCGCGAAGCGGTTGGGGCGCCCGTGGTCGCGCAGCGCCGCAAGGTAGCGCGCCTCCCGCTGCGCCACGTCGTCGCTCATGTCGATCTGCGGCGGGTCCACGCGCGCCATCAGCGCCGCCAGGTGCTCCTCGGCCAGCGCCGTCTCGTCCTCGTGAGGCGTGAAGAGGCTCTCGCCCGCGACGCTCGACCCGCGGATCGCGCGCCAGGCATAGAGCGCGGTGGGCATGTCGCCCGTGGCCTCGGCTTGCTCCGCGAGCCGCTGCAGGCGCTCGAGGGCGTCGTGACATGCGGGGTTGAGCGGGGCGTGCCAGCGCGCGGCGCGGCGCAGGTGCACCATCGTGTTCGGCAGGTCGCCCTCGGCGGTGGCCACGTCGGCGGCTCGCAGCTCGCGCGCGGACTCCACGAACACCCGCGCGGCGATCAGCGCCAGCAGGGCGAGGGTGGCGGCGAGCACCCGGAGCGCGAGACGACGACCCCGGCTCAAAGGAAGTCTCGGCGCCGGAAGATGAGCGACGCCACCACCAGCAAGAGCCCCGCGTAGGCCGTGGCGTAGAGCAGCGTCTCCGCCACGTAGACCCACGCGCCACCCTGCTCCACGAAGCCGACTGTCAGCGCGCGGCGACCGGGCACGAAGAGGTGGAAGTTGGGGACGATCTCGACGACCGTGTGGAGCAGCGCCCGGACCTCTTCGGGGACGCGGTTGCCGCGGATGGAGGCCATGGTGTCGGCCGAGCGGCCCATGACCCACACACCGAGCGCGAACGCCCCGGTGAGGAAGGGGGTGGAGAAGGAGGAGAAGAGCAGCGCGACGGCGGCCACGAGGGCCAGCTCACCCACGTTCAGGGCGAAGGCCGCGAGCAGGTAGCTGACGTCGGCCTCGTGCTTCGCTGCGAACAGGGCCATGACGCCCAGGAAGCCGAGCGCCCACGGGACCACCACCGCCGTGCGGTCCGTGGCGCGGTAGGCGATGCCGGCGAGCGCGGCGAGGGCCAGCGCGACGACCCCGAGGCTGGTGACCACGTCGGCGCCCTTCTGGATGGCGGTCACCCACAGGTGCACGCCGCCCATGATGGCCACGAACACGCCCGCGGTGGCCACGATGCCGAAGTACTTGCCGAGCAGGAACTCGTAGCGCGCGATCGGCTTGGGGAGGATGACGTAGAGGGTCTTGCGCTCGATCTCCTTGTAGAGCAGCGACGCGCCCAGGAAGACCGCCATGATCACGGAGAAGAAGGAGATGGAGGCCATGCCCACGTCGGCCACCACGCGATCGTTCTGCCCGAGCGACAGCTCGCCGAGGGCCAGGCTGAACAGCAGCATCCCGATGGCGAGGGCCAGCATGCCGTACAGCACGCGGTCGCGGACGGCCTCGCGGAAGGTGTTGAGCGCGATGGCGTAGATGCGACTCATGGCGCCCCCCCGAACAGAGCGGCGCCCACGCTGAAGTGACTGACGATGTTCATGCTCGCGCCGAAGAGGATACAGGCGATGACGAGCGCGATCACCTGCGAGGCGCGTCGTCCACGCTCGCTGCGCGCGAGGCCGAGGGTGTGCGCGGCGCGCGGCAGCTCCTCCGAGAAGTAGAGCGCGCTCGCGGCGAGCAGGACGCACGCGACCCCGACCCCCACGAAGCCGCTGAGGGCTCGGTCGATCACGGCGTGGACCTCGGGGGCGGTGCGTCCCGAGAACACCACGCCCGCCACCAGGTAGAGCAGTGCGACGCCGGTCGCGAGGGCGAGCGCGCCGGCGCCCATGCGCAGCGGCCGGCCCGCCACGTCATCGTCATCGTCACCGCCGGCATCCGCTTCGGCGCGGGCGTTGCTCGAGGCGCGGCGCATCCCCAGCCACGAGCCCAGGTGGCCCGCGGCCGCGGCGGCCATCACCCACCACCAGACGGTGAGCGCGGTGGCGCTCGGCAGCCAGTCGGGTCGCGCCGTGACGCCCGCGAGCAAGCGGGAGCCGACCAGCAGCGCCGTGACCCAACCGACCAGCAAGGTCGGCGCGCCGGTGGCCGCGTGCGTGCGCCGAAGCTCGTGGCGTCTCTCTGCGGTGGGCACGCGCGATGGATAGTGGTTTTCCAGCAGGATGTCGAGGATGTCGCTGCCCGGATGTTGCTCGGGCGGCGCACTTCGCGCAGGGTCCGGCACCGTGCTTGTTCTCCGCTCCCTGTTGCTGGCGGCCTTCGCTGGGATCTTCCTCGGCTTGGCGGCGGCCCCCCACGAGGTGCCGGGGGGGCCCGTGTTCTTCGCTCCGCTGCTGGGCATCGCCATTGGCCTGCGCGCTCCGTTCGAGAGCGTGAAGCAGGGCGCGAAGGCCGGCCTGCTGGTCGGCCTGGTCGCGGGCACGGCGTGCAACGCGCTGGTGCTCTACTGGGTGGTCGGCTTGATGCAGGACTTCGCGGGGTTCCCGTGGATCGCTGGCTTCCTGGTGGGCCTCCTGCTCTGGGCGGGGCAGGCCGGGCCCATGATGTTCGGCGGGGCCATCGCGGGGGCGCTGCGGGCGCGCGGGGTGCCGCTCGCCGTGGGGCTGCCGGTCACGCTGACCGTCGGCTTCGCCTTCGTGTGGGGGCTCTTTCCGTGGCACCCGACCGTCGGCATGCTGCCCATGCTCGAGTGGGTGCAGGCCACGGATATCGCTGGCCAGGCGCTGCTGGACTTCGTGCTGTTCACGGGCGGGTGCATGGCCTTCGCCGCGTTCGACACACCGCTCGGGCCCGCGCCGTCGTCGAAGCGCGCGCGGGCGGCCTTGCTGGTGGGCAGCGTGGTGCTGTTGCTGCTCCCGCTCGCGTACGGCTACCCACGCCTGGCCGAGGTGCGCGCCGCGCGCGAGGCGGCCCCGAGCACGCGCGTGGGCGTGGTGCAGCCCAACGTGGGCATCTTCGAGAAGCACGATCGCCGCTACTTCCGGGCGCAGATGGAGGTGCTGCGGCGCCAGACCCGCGAGGTGGAGGCGGCCGGCGCCGACGTGGTGATCTGGCCCGAGACGGCCTACCCCTTCGGCTTCCACCGCGACTCGCCGCGCGATCGGGTGGGCCCTTATGCGGTGCTGCGCGATGGCGTGCGCGGCCCGGTGCTGGTCGGCACGGCCACCTATGGTGACGGCTGCGCGGTGTGGAACTCGGTGCTGGCGCTCGAGGCCGACGGCCGGATCAGCGGACAGAGCGACAAAGTGGAGCTGCTCTACTTCGGCGAGCGCGTGCCGCTCTGGGAGGAGCTGCCTCCGCTGCAGTGGGCCTTCGAGTGCCCCGGCGTCTACCCGGGCGAGGCGCCCGAGGTGCTGACCCTGGCCGGCTCGGGCATCGGGGTGCTCAACTGCTACGAAGACGTGCTGGACCACTACGGGCGGGCCGTGGCCGAGCAGAGCCCGGACTACTTGGTGAACGTCACCAACGACGCGTGGTTCGGCGACACGAGCGAGCCCCACTTGCACCACATGGTGGCGCGCATGCGCAGCATCGAGACCCGCCGCGATCTGGTGCGGGCGGTCAACACCGGGGTCAGCGGCCACGTCGCCGCCACGGGTGAGAACGTGGTGCTGACGCGCACCTACGAGGAGGCCACCTTCGTGACCACGGTGCCCAAGCTGGGCGCTGCCGAGGGGACCATCGGGCGCACGCTCTACGTGCGGGTCGGCCGCGCGTTCGAGTGGCTGGCCCTGCTCGCGCTGCTCGGGTTGGTGGTCTCCGCGCGCTCCCGATCGCGTCCCGCGCGCAACGAGCCCGTGTCGCCGGAGCCACAGAGCAACGCGTCCGTCTCGGCCTGAGCCGAGCAAACCCGCTGCCAGCAAGCACTCGGACGGGGCTCACGGTCGCGGCCCAGTCTGTGCTACGCCGTCCGGCATGGGTCTGGAAAGTCACACGCCGCCGCGCCCTCGTGCGCGCGCCATCTGGATTGTGTCGCTCGTGCTCGCGCCGCTCGGCGTGGTGTTCGGGGTGTCGTGCGGTGGCATCACCGGGCCGACCACCGAGCCCACCCACGCGGTGCCGCTGCCCACGGGGCTCGCGGCGCTCGAGAGCTTTCCGGGCGACCCGGGGACCTCGCGCACCGCGGCGCCGCTCGAACCGCTCTTGGCGGCCGACCGCCCCGAGGCCCTGGTGCTGCTGTCGCCGCGCGGGAACTCCATCCACCTGCGGCGTGGGCAGAGCATCTCGCTGCGCTTCAACCGGCCCATGGTCGGGCGCGCGGCCGTGGGCGACCCGGTCACGGCCATACCCCTGGTCTTTCGCCCCGCCGTCGCGGGCACGGCCACCTGGACCAATCGCAGCACGCTGGTGTTCACGCCGGACGCGCGGGCCTGGCCCAACTCGAGCGTCGGCGAGTCCACCATGACGCTGGACACCGCGCTGGCCTCTCTCGATGGCGCGCTGGTGGACGACGGAGACGAGCGCCTGGTGGTCTTCGACGGAACGCCGCGGCTGCGCTCGAGCGGCACGCAGAGCATCACCGCGGGTGAGCCCATGCCGCTCTTCTTCGACGCGAGCGTGTCGGCCACGGACCTCGGTCGTGAGCTCTTGGTGTTCGAGGCCGACGGCGGCCACCGCACCCTGCCGGTCTCGGTGCGGGCGCGCGGCGTCGTCGAAGACCGCGGCTTCCAGGTGGACGTGGTGCCCACGCGCCCGCTGCAGCTCGGCGCGCGCATCCACATGGCGCTCACACCGCGCTGGGCAGGAGGCACCAGCTCCTATCCGCAGATGGTCGCGTTCTCGGTGCTGCCGCGTCCGCGCATCGACGGCGTGAACTGTCAGTCCACGGGCCTGCGTTGCTCGGCCGACCGCGAGCCGGGTGCCGTGCTCGACATCGAGCAGGAGTTCAGCTTCCGCGCGTCCGAGGCGCTGACGGCGCCCGTGCTCAGCGAGATTCGCGTACGCCCCACGCCGCCGAACCTCGCGCTGCGCTTCGACCCCCAGCAGCCGCGGCGCTTCGGCATCACCGCCGACTGGGAGCCCGATCAGGTCTACGAGGTGCGCGTGGGCAACCTGGACACGGCCGGCTCCGTGCGGCTCGAGCGCACGCCGCCCTACGCCATTCGCAGCCGCGGGCTCAACCCGGAGGTGCGCGTCCACACGGAGGGCCAGCTGGTGGCCATGGAGAGCGACGCCGCCGCCGACATTCGCTTCGCTGCGGTGCACGCGGACACGGCCGTGGCGCGCTACGTGCCCGTGGCCAACGGCAGCGAGGCGCTGGCCGCGCTCTTCCCCACGCACGCCTCGGACTCGGGGCAGGGCTCGTCCATCCCGCTGCAAGCGCTGGCACCCGAGTCGCGCGCGAACCGCTGGGGCGAAGGCGCCCTGCGCTGGCGGGATGGAAGCGCGCGGCGGGCCGACATGGCGGCGCTCAGCTTCCGCGCCGCGGCCGGCGCACGCGCTCAGTCGCAGTCGCTCTTCGTGCAGCAGAGCGACCTCGCTCCCAACGTGCGCGTCACCAGCCGCGGCGCGCTGGTGTGGGTCACCAAGCTCTCGGACGGATCGCCGGTGGCCAACGCCGCGGTGGAGCTGTACCGCGTGGCGCGCAACGCCACGTCGCCTTCGGACCTGGGCGCCGCCGTCGAGCGCGCCCGCACCGACGCCAACGGCGCGGCCTTCCTGCGCGCCACCGGCCTCGCCGCGCAGCGCGTCGCCATCGTGACCCGCACCGAGAATAGCCGGGCCGTGGTGGTGGTGGAGCGCGGCCGCGCCATCGGCGCCGGCCACTTCGACGTGAGCGAGGGAGCCGCCGAAGGGGCTGCGGATCTGCCGAGCGCCCACGTGTTCACGGACCGCGGCGCCTATCGCCCGGGCGAGCGCGTGCGCGTGCGTGCCACCCTGCGCAAGGTCGAGCGGGGTGACGTGGTGGCCGCGCGCGGCAACATCTCCATCCGCTTGCTGGGGCCGAGCGAGAGCGCGCCCATCGAAGCCACCGACGTGCAGGTGGACTCGTTCGGCGCGG
>CAZEAA010000190.1:0-11602 GCA_964510015.1 uncultured Sandaracinaceae bacterium | reverse complement strand
GGGTGGCGGACGGAGCCTGGACCCGCGGCAGCCGGGGAGGCGCGCCACGCGCATGCACGCTCTCTTGATGACCGCGGGAGACGAGGCCCCGCACGTGCAGGCCGTGCTCGGCGAGGCCCTGGTGCTGGTGGGCAAGTCGGTGCTGCACGCCTTCCCGCTGAACCTCTTCTGGGACATGGACGGTGTGTTCGCGGAGCTGCACCGCGTGAGCCGCACCTCGCTCGACGACACTCGGCGCCTGGCCCAGGCCCTCGCGGAGCTGATGGACCTCTTCGGGCGCGAGTCGCCCATCCGCTTCCAGTACGTGCACGACTTCGTCTACGGCTTCGACTGGGCCGAGTGGGTGCGCCGCGAGCCGGCCGGGCGTGCCGCCGTGGGCCCCTTCTCCCAGCGCTACGTGGCCCGCACGCGGCATCGTGGTCTCGAGCTGCTGGCGCTCATCGAGAGCGACGACGCGAAGTACCACAAGGTGCCCGAGGGCGAGTTCCGCAACCCCTTCAGCTTCACGCGCACGCCGGACGAAGAGCGCACGCTGTTCGAAGCGCTAGCCGCTGCTGACGCGATCCCGAACCCCGCGTGGTCGCTGTGCACCGAGCCGCGCTGGGACCGCGACTTCGATGCGGAGCGCGAGGTGGTCGCGGCGAAGCTCGGTCTGCAGAAGTCGTAGCCGAGCATCAACGCCCGCTCAGGCCCCACGCGTAGATCATCAGCCACAGCGTCATGCTGACCCCCTGGATGATCGCGTATGCGAACGGCTTCCGGAACCGCAGGTGCAGCAGCCACAGCACGCTCGTGCTCGCCATCGCCGCTTGCTGAAACGGCGTGAGCTGCCCGCGCGCCAGGTACGCGGCCAGCACCATCGCGCCCAGCAGCAACGCCACACCCACCACGCGCGCGCGGACGTCACCGATGGCCACCGGCAGCGTGCGCTTCCCCACGCGTCGGTCGTTCTCCACGTCGGGCACGGCGGTGCTGATGTTCCCCGCCGCGCCGAAGAGCACCATGGGCAGCGAGATGGTCAG
Organism: uncultured Sandaracinaceae bacterium; assembly: GCA_964510015.1. Lineage (GTDB taxonomy): Bacteria > Myxococcota_A > Polyangia > Polyangiales > Houyiibacteriaceae > JADJJE01. The sequence goes on along the minus strand of CAZEAA010000190.1, from coordinate 10,580 downwards.
CGGCGAGTGTGGGTCGCCCGTGACGAGGTAGTAGCCCACCCACGGCAACACGAGCCCGATACCCGCGCCTTGCAGCCACTCGCCGCCGCCGCGGTGCGAGAGGCGCACGGGCTTGTAGCTGTAGAGCTGCATCAGGAGGATGGCGCTGACGCACGCGACGATGAGCCAGGGGCGGCGCCCAGCCAGCACGAGCGCCAGGATCAAGAGCCCCACCAGGTGGGCGAGCGCCGCGCGGCGCACGTGCTGCGGGCTGAGGGAGCCGTCCACGATGACGCCCGAGCCGCCCGATACCCACGTGCGCTCCGCGCTGTCCGTGTCGCGGTCGGCGTAGTCGTTGGCGAACACGATGAAGAGCTGGTCGATGACCGAGAACGCGGCGCAGGCCCACAGCATCCACGACTCGAGTGGCGCGCCGGTGCCCAGGGCCGCGGCCACGCCGAGCGCGATGGGCAGCGCGATGTTGGCCTGCGAGTGGGGCCGCGAAGCCCGGACCCACGCCTTGATGCGGCTAGAGCGCTTGGCGGGCGCAACGGGGGCGCTGGGCGATGACGCGGCCATGTGGGCGGCACTCTACCCGGCCGCGCCCGCGAAGCCCAAGACCACCGCGCCCAAGGCCGTGTCGAGTTCTCCCGGTGCGGCTCGCACCGCGCGGCTCAGAGGCCGATGCCGCGCGGGCAGTGCGGGCCGCCCCAGTGCTCCACGATCTTGCCGTCCTTGAAGCGCAGGATGGCCGTGCCGTTGATGGTCACCTTCTCGCCCGACGCCGGCACTCCGAAGAACGGCGCGCCGGTGTGCGTGCCGGTCAACGTCCAGTTGGAGATCACGATGTCGTCGCGCTCCACCAGCACCTCCACCGTCCACACGCCGTCCGGGATGGCGGCCTTGCTGTCGCGGTAGTAGCGCGCCTCCACGTGGCGGATGTCCGTGTCGAGCGAGGCGGGGTGCGCGCGCTCGGTGACGTGGCTGAAGAAGCCCTCGCCAAAGTGATCGAACACGGCGTCGTAGTCGCCGGCGGTCATGCGTGCGCTGTAGGCGCCGAGGATGCGAGAGTTGGGGCCTGCGAGGATGGTGGGCTGTGACATGCGCTGAATGCTGACCCGTCCATGCCCATCTGCGAAGTGCATATCCAGCATGTTCATCATCGATGTGGTGCATGATGCCGGGATGAGGCTCGAAGGCGTGGATCTCAACCTGCTCGTCGTGCTCGACGCGCTGCTCACGGAGCCCACCGTCACGCGCGCGGCGCGCCGGCTCGGGCTCTCGCAGTCGGCCACCAGCCACGGCCTCGCGCGGCTGCGCCACCTGCTGCACGACCCGGTGCTGGTGCGCACGCCGCAGGGCATGGTGCCCACCGAGCGGGCGCGGGCGCTCGCGCCCGAAGTGCGGGCCATCCTCCAGCAGACGGAGCGTGCGCTGCGCCCGCTGCCTGCCTTCGACCCCAGCACCCACTCGGCCACGTTTCGACTCGGGCTCGACGACGCCACGCAGGCGGGTGTGCTGCCGCAACTGGCCGCCGCGTTCGCGAGCCGAGCGCCCCAGATGCGCATCGTCACGGAGGCCACGCCGCCCGCCGAGCTGGGCGAGGCGCTGGCGAGTGGCCGGCTCGACGCCGCCATCAGCCTGGCCCCCGACACACGGCGCGGTGTGCACCGCGAGCCGCTGCTGCGCTACCGGAGCGTGTGCCTGGTGCGGCGTGGCCATCCGCAGCTGGCCGAGCGCCTCACGCTCGCGGGCTACCTCGCGGCCGGGCACGTGGTGATCGCGACGCCAGGCTCCTCCGACGCCGACGTGGAGCGCGCGCTCGACCGCCGCAGGCGTGTGCGTCGCGTGGTGGTCTCCACCTCGTCGCCGCTGGCGGTGCCCGGCATCGTCTCGCGCACCGACCTGATCGCCACGGTGCCCGACCGCATCCTCCTGGTGCGCCACGGTGAGCTGGTGCCCGACGAGGTGCTGGCGATGGTTCACGACGTGGCGCGAGCCCTCGACGCGGCCCACCAGCACGGCGTCGTCCATCGTGACCTGAAGCCCGCGAACGTCTTCCGCACGCTGGTGGACGGAGCGCCTTCGTGGCGCGTGCTCGACTTCGGCATCGCCCTGCTGCGGCAGTCGGACCGGCGCATCACCACCGAGCAACAAGTGGGCACGCTGGGCTACATGGCGCCCGAGCAGTGCATCGAGGGGGCGACGGTCGACCAGTGCGCGGACGTCTACGCGCTCGCGGTGGTGGCGCTCGAGTGCCTGACGCTGTTCAACCCGGTGATGACCAACTTGGACCGCGCGCTCGGGCGCTGGTCACCCGACGCGGTCGCGCGCACGAACGAGGCGCTCGGGGAGCTGCCTCGCGGCGTGGCGCAGGCGCTGCGCCGGGCGATGTCCGAAGACCCAGCCCAGCGCTTCGACGACTGCCTGGCGCTGCACGATGCCCTGTGTGCCGCGTTCGCCGCGGAGGCCGACTGGGAGCGCGCCGTCGACGCGAGCGAGTTCGAGGCGCTACCGACCGTCTCGAGACGCCTGCGTGGCCACGTCTCCACGGTGACGGTGTGACCCCGACCGCGTGGTCGGCATCCCCGAGTCCGGTCGGTTGGGAAGTTTAGATTGCGGTCACTCGCAATCTTGTGGCATCAGGCGGCATGGTTGGTTCGCGCGCCCCGGAAGTTCATGACCTCGCGCCCTCGCGTCGCTCGCAGCGGGAGCGGCGCGAAGGCACCATCGCCAAGCTGGTGGACGCCGCCATCGCGTCGCTGCTCGAGGTGGGGTACGCCAACACCTCGGTGAGCGAGGTCTGCCGTCGCGCGGGGGTCTCCCACGGCGGGCTCTTCCGGCACTTCGGCACCATGCTCGACCTGCTCATGGCTGCGAGCGACGAGGTGGGCCGGCGTCAGGTGGCGGCCATCGAGGACCGCTTGCAGCACGCGGCGGCGAGCGACGAGCCGCTGATCACCATGCTCCACGTGGTGCGCGACGCGAGCCGCGCGCCCATCAACGAGGTCTTCCACGAGCTGATCGTCGCGGCGCGCAGGGACCCCGCGTTGCACCGGGCCCTGTCGGCGTTCGGAGCCAACTACGCCAACACCATCTGGCAGTCGGTCTCGCGCATGCCGGGCGCCGAGCGCTTCCCCCCCGACGTGCTCGCCGTGGTCGTGTCGTCGGTGCTGCTGCTGTTCGACGGCGAGGCCCTCACGCGCAACGTGCACGCGGTGCCCGAGCTGGAAGACGCGCGCATGAAGATGCTGGAGCGCTTGGTGAAGACGCTGGTCGTCAGCTCCACCGCCGCCGCGCCATCCGCCGCGAAGCGCGCCGCGTCGGGCGCGGGGAAGAGCCGTGGAGGCAAGGCATGCTGAAGAGCGCGCTCGACGAGATCGCCGCCGTGAAGGCCGCGGGCACGCCCTGGCTGCAGACCTACTCGGTGGTGGACGAGGCCAACGTGGTGGACCGCGAGCGCCTCGAGGCCGGGCTCGAGATCATCCGGTCGCGGGTGAAGAACCCGAAGCACGGGCTGTTCGGGCCGCGCTCGCTGCTCTGGCGCGTCTACGGCGACCAGGCGTCGAACGTCGCCGGGCTGCGGGCGCTGCTGCTGCAGACGGCGCACCCGTACATCGCGCACTCGGTCCAGCAGAAGTCGGCCTACCGGACCGACCCGCAGGGGCGCACGGAGCGCACGTTTCGGGCGGTGCTCCACTGGGTGTACGGCGACATGGACAAGGCGTTCACGGCGGCGCGCACGGTGTTCCGGGTGCACACCCGCATCGTGGGCGAGATCGCCAACCGCGTGGGCGCCTACGAGGCCGGCGACCGCTACGCCGCGAACGAGCAGCACTCGCAGTTCTGGGTGCACGCCACCGGCGTGGACAGCGCGCTGCAGATGTACGAGCACATCCACGGCCCGCTGAGCCGCACGGAGCGCGAGCAGTACAACGAAGAGAGCAAGCTCTTCGCGCTGCTGTTCGGCGTCGACGAGGCGATCATCCCGCCCACCTTCGGCGACTTCCAGGAGTACATGGCGCGGATGCTCGCGAGCGACGTGCTGACGCCCGACCAGGCCAGCCTCGACATCGCGAAGTACGTGCTCTCGCCGCCCACACCCAGCGCTGCGCCCGCGTTCGCGTGGCTGAAGCTCATGACCACGGGCCTCTTGCCGCCGCGCATCCGGCACGGCTACCAGTTTCCGTGGGGGCGCGCGGAGCGTGTGGCCTTCGATGCCAGCATGACCGCCCTGCGCTTCGGCATGCCGCGGCTCCCAGCCGCGCTGCGGTACACGAGCGGGTATCGCTACGCCATGCACAAGGCCGAGAGCACGCAGCCCGGGCCGTTCGAGCGCCGCGTGGACCAGGCCTTCTTGGACATGGCGAAGGCCGCCGAGCGCGCGCCGGCGGCGAGGCGCGAGCCGGTGGTCAGGGCCTGAGATCAGCCGATGAAGAAGACGATTCCGACCTTCTGCCGCGTATGTGAGCCCTCGTGCGGCCTGGTGGCCGAGGTCGAAGGCGACCGCCTGGTGCGTCTCCGGCCGGATGACGAGCACCCCGTGACGCAGGGCTTCGCCTGTCACAAGGGCATCGGGTTCATCGACGTGCACCACGACCCCGACCGGCTGGACGCCCCGCTGCACCGCACCAGCCCGCGCACGGAGCCCGGGGCGTTCCGCGCGCGGTCGTGGGACGAGGTGCTGCCCGAGATCGCGACCGCGCTGCGGACCATCCAGCAGCAGCACGGCCCGAGCGCCATCGCGGGCTACATTGGCAACCCCACGGCGTTCAACGCGCTCGGCAGCCAGGCGCTCACGTCGTTCTTCGCGCAGCTCGGCAGCCAGCGGCTCTTCAGCTCCGGCACGCAGGACTGCTCCAACAAATTCGCGGGCAGCGAGGCGGTGTTCGGCACCAGCACGCTCCACCCGGTGCCGGACCTCGAGCACACGCACTACGCGCTGATCTTCGGCGAGAACCCGCAGGTCTCGCACATGAGCTTCATGTCCACGCCGGACCCCATGGGGAAGCTGCGCGCGGCCAAGCAGCGCGGCGCCACGATTCGCTTCGTGAACCCGCGGCGCATCGAGTCGGCCACGGTGGGCGAGGTGGTGCAGATCAAGCCGGACACCGACCTCTACTTCATGGCGGCGCTGCTCCACGAGCTGGACGCGGCGGGGCGCTTTCACGAAGCGGTGCTCGCCGAGCACGGTCGCAACCTGGCGGGGCTGCGCGCGTTCATCGCGCCGTACAGCGCGGACGCGGTGGCCGAGGTGGTGGGTGTCCCCGCGGACACCATCCGTGCCGTGGCGCACGAGCTCGTAAGCGCGCCGTCGGCCTGCGTGCACATGAGCACCGGGGTGAACATGGGGCGGCAAGGCACCCTCTGCTACTGGCTGCTCCACATGCTCAGCTTCGTGACGGGCAACCTCGACCGGCGCGGCGGCAACCTCTACTCGCTGGGCTTCTATCCCGCGGCCAAGGCCGGCAAGCTGGACGTGAGCAACGTCTTCTTCCCCTCGGAGCACGGCGAGCTGCGGCACGTGCGCGGCGCGCTGCCGGGCAACCTGCTCGCCGACATGATCGAGAGCCGTGAGGAACCCATCCGCGCGCTGGTGGTCATCGCGGGCAACCCCGTCCTGTCGATGGGTGGCGGGGAGCGGCTGCGCAAGGCGTTCGAGAAGCTCGAGCTGCTGGTGGTGCTCGACATGTTCCGGAGCGCCACGGGCGAGTACGCCGACTACCTGCTGCCCTGCACGGACATGCTGGAGCGCCGCGACCTCAACATCTGCGGGCTGGGCATGCAGCACCAGCCGTTCGTGCAGTACACCGACGCGGTGGTGCCGGCCGCGGCCGAGCGCAAGGAAGAGTGGTGGATCCTGGGCAAGCTCGAGCAGGCCATGGGCCTCCGCTCGGTGTTCGACGCCGGCGAGACCCCCGACGTGTTCGCGCGCCTCGACAAGATGCTGCGCGCGAGCGCGCTGTCGGTGGAGCAATTGAGAGCCGCGCCACAGCACACCGTGGTGCTCCCCGAGCTGAGCACGGGCCGCTTCTACACGGAGTGGATCCAGACGGCCGACAAGCGCGTGGACTGCTGCCCAGCGCTGTTCGACGAAGCGCTCGAGCGTGCTCACGCGCTCTTTCACGAGCTGCGGGACACCTCGCCGGAGCAGCTCAAGCTGATCAGCCTGCGCACCAACTTCATGCAGAACAGCTGGTACCAGAACGTGACCAAGCTGAAGGGCAGGAAGCACCTCGGCAATCCCCTCCACATGGCCGTGGAGGACGCCGCGCGGCTGAACCTCCGCGACGGCTCGGCGGTCTCGGTCAGCAGCCAGTGGGGTCGCATCGAGGCGACGCTGCGGGTGGACCCCACGCTGCGCCCCGGCGTGGTGGCCATGACGCACGGCTGGGGCAACGAGCGCACGCCCGGGCTGCGCGTGGCTCATCGCCACCCGGGCGTGAACGTCAACACGCTCTTGCCGAGCGGTCCGGGGAGCTACGAGAAGCTGAGCAACCAAGCGCACATGACGGGCGTGCCCGTCGCGGTGACCCCCGTGTGAGGTGCACGTGGCCTGCAGTGAGCGCAGACTCAGCGCCTGAGAGGTCCGAGTGAGCGACGAGCAACCCAAGAACAAGCTGCATGGCATCACCCTCGAGCGCATCGTGACCGAGCTGGTCGCGCACTTCGGCTGGGAGGAGCTCGGGCAGCAGGTGGACATTCGCTGCTTCCAGCAGGACCCCAGCGTGGCGTCGAGCCTGAAGTTCTTGCGGCGCACGCCGTGGGCGCGCACCAAGGTGGAGAGCCTCTACCAGTTCATGCTGCGCGAGCAGGCACGCTCCCGCGCGCCGGGTGGACCAGCGGAGTCCTGAGCGAGCGCTGCGGCCTGTGCTATGCCGTGCCCATGCCTCCCCGTCCCCTGCCGCTGCCGGCGCCCTTCGACCGGCGCGTCCAGCTCTTCACGGGGAAGGGTGGGGTGGGCAAGACCAGCGTGGTGCTGGGCCTGGCGCTCGAGGCCGCGCGGCGTGGACATCGCCCGCTGATCGTCGAGCTGGGGCACCGCGCCAGCGTCCCTGCGCTGCTGGGGAAGGACTCCTCGGTCGCGGTGGGCTATGCGCCCGTCGAGCTGGTGCCCGGCGTGTTCGCCATGAACATGGCGCTCGACGAAGCGCTCGAGGACTACCTCACGGCGCAGGTGCGCGTGCGTCGCGTGGCGCGGGCCATCACGCAGAACCAGAGCTTGCGGCGCTTCTTCCACGCGGCGCCCGCCGTGAGCGAGGTGGTCACGCTGGCGCGGCTCAGTCGGCTGGCCGAGCCCGAGGCGGGGGCGCGCGGGAGCTTCAGCCCCATCCTGGTGGACCTCGACGCCACGGGGCACGCGCTCATGTTCCTGGAGCTGCCGCGCGTCTTCGAGGGCCTCGCCTCGAGCGGGCCGCTGCGGGCGTTGTTGGACGGCTTCTCGAGGCTGCTGCGCGACGAGCGCACCACCGTGCTGCACCTGGTCACGCTGCCGCTCGAGCTGCCGGCGCACGAGACGCGCGACCTGTTCATGCAGCTGCGAGGGGACGGCACTTCCCCTGCGCGTGTGCCCCTTGGCGCGCTCGTCCTCAATGGGGTCCCGCGCGAGCCGCTGACCGAGGCGGACGTGGCGCAGCTGCCGCAGCTCGCCGAGCGCGTGCCCGACGTACGTGGCGACATCGCGCTCGCGCGCCGCGTCCTGCGCGGTGTGGGGGAGGCTCGCAGCGCCGAAGCCTGGCTGCGCGAGCGCGTGCCGCTGCCGACCAAGCGACTCCCGCGGGTGACGGGTGTGCTGGGGCAGGCGGAGCTGGCGCAGCTCGGCGCCACGCTGCTGGGGGACCCATGAACGCCTCCACCACGGCCCTCGACGAGCTGCTGCGCACGCGGCGGTTGATCGTGTGCGTCGGCCCCGGCGGTGTGGGCAAGACCACCAGCTCGGCGGCGATGGCGCTGCGCGCCGCGCGCATGGGTCGCCGGGCGCTGGTGCTGACCATCGACCCGGCCAAGCGCTTGGCCGATGCGCTCGGCCTCGATGGCCTCGATGACGAGGTGCGCCGTGTCCCGGGGGTGGAGCAGCTGCCACCGCTCCTGGCCAATGTCGCCGTGGGCTCGCTCGACGCGGCCATGCTGGACACCAAGGCCAGCTACGACGCGCTGCTGACGCGGATCACGGACGCGGTGTCGCGCGAGCGCATCTTCGGGAACCGCGCCTACCAGGCCTTCTCCCGCACCATGGCTCGCTCGCACGCCTACGTCGCCATGGAGCGTCTGCTGCACGCGGTGGAAGAGGGGCGCTGGGACCTGATCGTGCTCGACACCCCGCCCACCCGCAGCGCGCTCGACATCCTGGACGCGCCCGAGCGCCTGGCGCGTTTCCTGGACGAGCGCGTGGTGCAGTGGTTCCTGCGCGGCCAGGGCGGTGACGCAAAGGGAGACGACGCCGACGACGCGAGCGAAGATGGCGCGCGCGGCATCGGCGGACGCGCCGCCCTCAAGCTGCTGAGCGTCGTGGTGGGCGCGGAGCTGGTGGCCGAGCTGGTGGGCTTCTTTTCGGTGCTCGCTCACCTGCGCCAGGGGTTTCGCGAGCGCGCGACCCGCACGTCCGCGCTGCTCACGAGTCCCTCCACGGCCTTCGTGCTCACGGCGGCGCCCATGCCGAGCGGTCTCGCGGACGCGGGCAACCTGCTCGACGGGCTGATCGAGCGACGCATCCCCTTGTCGCTGCTGCTCTTCAATCGCGCGTTCACCACCGAGCCGCACGCGGAGCTCGGCGCAGACGAACGCGGCACGGCGTTCGACGTCGAGCCGCTCCACCCGCCGCGCGACGCGCGCCACGCGGACCTCGGCCCTGCGCTCGACGAGCTGCTCTCGCGGCTTTCGGAGGTGCGACGAGCCGCCCACGCCGAGAACCAGGCCGACCTGCGGCGCATGCGTGCCTTCCATGCCCTTTCCCCCTCGGGCACGCCCGCGCTCATGCTGCCGCGGGCCACGCGGGAGATCCACGACGTGCGCGACCTGGCCGAGCTGCTCGCCGCGCCCCGCCCGCTCGATGCGGGGCTCTGACTCGAGACATAGGTAACCTGCCTGGCCTGTTTTGTGCAGACTGCTGAGCTTATGCCCAAGTCGCTGGCTGCGCGTCAGCGGGAACTCCGGATGGCCTCCGAGATTCCGCCTCCGAAATTCTTCCTCCTCCTGATGGTGGGGTTCTCCTTGCTGCTGGGGTTCGTGCTCCGGCCCATGGCGAGCGAGCTGATCCTCGCGGCGGTCCTCGCGACCGCGCTGTGGCCGCTGCACGACTGGCTCATGGTGCGCCTCCGCACGAAGCGCAGCGGGCTGGTCGCCGGTCTGCTCACCGCCGCGCTGGCGCTCACGCTCTTCGGGCCGCTCTGGGGCTTGAGCGCCTTCATCATGCGCGATGGGTGGGATGGCCTGCGCTACGTGCTGCAGACCCTGCACGGCCACGGCGTCGCGCAGCTGGTGGGGAGCTTGCCGCAGACCGCGCAGGACGTGGTCAACGCGGGCCTCGAGCAGCTGCCCGGAAGCCCGGACGAGCTGATGGACCTGCTGGGCGCCAGCGGTGGTCAGACCGCGCGGGTGGTCGGCGCGGCCGTGGCTGGGACGGGCTCGTTCCTCTTCCACACCGGCATGATGTTGGTCGCGCTCTACTTCTTCCTCACCAATGGCGAAGAGCTGGTGGCCTGGCTCGACAGCATCTCGCCTCTCGGTCGCGGCCAGACGCGCGAGCTGCTGACGGGCTTCAAGCAAGTGTCCGTCGCGGTCATCGTGTCGTCGCTGGCCACCGCCACGGTACAGGCGCTCGCCGCGCTGCTCGGCTTCTACATCGCGCGCGTGCCGAGCCCCATCTTCTTCGTCTCGCTCGCGTTCGTGGCCGCGTTCATCCCGGCCATCGGCGCCGCGTCGGTGTCCATGGTCGCGGCGCTCTTCCTGTTGGTCACCGGGCACCCCTACATGGCCCTCTTCCTCGCCATCTGGAGCGTCTTCGTGGTGGGGCTCGTGGACAATCTGATCAAGCCGCTGCTCATCAAGCGCGGCGTCGAGATCCACGCGGGGGTGGTCTTCTTCGCCCTGCTCGGCGGACTCGCGGCGTTCGGCCCGATCGGGTTGTTGGTGGGGCCGCTGGTGATCGCCATGTGGCTCACGCTGCTGCGCATGTACCAGCGCGACTACTCGCCGAGCAGCCACGACGACGAGCCGCTGGCGCGCCCGGTCCCCGAGCCGCCGGTCGTCCCCGACGCGCTCGCGGATCCCCCGTCATGACCAACTCGCCATCCCATGGTCGTGCCGCGGCCCCGCTCCTCGGACCGAGCGACCCGCCTCCCTTTCGCGTCCATCGTCCCCACGGCACTTCCCGCTTCGTGCTGGTCGGCGATCACGCGGGACAAGCGGTGCCGAGCGCGCTCAGCAGCCTGGGGCTGCCGCAGTCGGAGCTCGACCGGCACATCGGGTGGGACATCGGCGTGGCCGGGCTGGCCGAGGCGCTCGCCACGCGTCTCGACGCGATCGCCATCGCGCAGACGTACTCGCGCTTGGTGATCGACTGCAATCGGCCGCTCGCCGCGCCGGACGCCATCCCGTCCGAG
>CAZEAA010000189.1:0-11605 GCA_964510015.1 uncultured Sandaracinaceae bacterium | reverse complement strand
TGCAACCTGGACTTGCAGACCTGCGAGCCGGTCTCCGATGAGGACCCCTGCGCGTCGTCGGTGCCGTGCACGGTTGGATTCTGCGACATTTCGGGGAGCGCTCCGCGCTGCGCGGTGCGCCCCGACCCCATGTGCGCGCTGCCCATCGACGTCCCGGTCACGCCCGCCCCGTAGCGCCTCGGCGTATTCCGGTTATACTCGGCCGCCTTACCCGCTCGCCGGAGTGATGCCGTGACCCAAGACAATCAGACAAGCGCGTTCCGAGAGGCCCTCACCTTCGATGACGTGCTGCTGGAGCCAGGCTACGCAGACTTCCTTCCGAAGGACGCGGACGTCAGCACCCGCCTGACGCGCGGCCTCGAGCTGCGCATCCCCGTGGTGTCCAGCGCCATGGACACCGTCACCGAGTGGCGCACGGCCGTCACGATGGCCCGCCAGGGCGGCATCGGCATCATCCACAAGAACCTGACCGCCGAAGAGCAGGCCACGCAGGTGCTCAAGGTGAAGCGCGCCGAGAGCGGCATGATCGTGGACCCGATCACCGTGCGCCCGGACCAGCCCCTGGCGCAGGCCCTCGAGATCATGCGGCAGCACGAGATCTCCGGCCTGCCGGTGGTGCAGGACGGCAAGCCGGTGGGCATCCTCACCAGCCGCGACGTGCGCTTCGAGACCAACCTCGACCAGCCCGTCATGAGCCTCATGACGCGCGAGCTGGTGACGGTTTCGCCTGGCGTCGAGACGCACGCGGCCAAGGTGCTGCTGCACAAGCACCGCATCGAGAAGCTGCTGGTGGTGGGCGACAACGGCGAGCTCGTCGGCCTCATCACCATCAAGGACCTCCTGCAGGCCGAGCGTCACCCGCACGCCATCAAGGACAGCTTCGGCCGCCTGCGCGTGGGTGCCGCCACCGGCGTGGGCGCCGACAGCATGCAGCGCATCAAGCTGCTGGCCGAGGCCGGCGTGGACGTCATCGTCATCGACACGGCCCACGGTCACAGCAAGGGCGTCATCGACGCCGTGCGCGCCACCAAGAAGACCTACCCGCACATCGAGCTGGTGGCCGGCAACGTGGCCACCGCGGCCGCGACCGAGGCGCTCATCGAGGCGGGCGCCGACGCCGTGAAGGTGGGCATCGGGCCCGGCTCCATCTGCACCACGCGCGTTGTCGCCGGCATCGGCATGCCGCAGGTCACCGCCATCCGTGACTGCGCCGCGGTGGGCCGCAAGTACGGCGTGCCCATCATCGCCGACGGCGGCATCAAGTTCAGCGGCGACGTGGTGAAGGCCATCGCGTGCGGCGCCAGCACCGTCATGATCGGCTCGCTCTTCGCAGGCACCGACGAGGCACCGGGCGAGCTCGTGCTCTTCCAGGGCCGCACGTTCAAGAGCTACCGCGGCATGGGCTCGGTGGGCGCCATGCGCCGCGGCTCGGCCGACCGCTACTCGCAGGGCGACGTGCTCGAGGCCGAGAAGCTGGTGCCCGAGGGCATCGAGGGCCGCGTGCCCTACGCCGGCTCGCTCGGCTCCGTGGTCTACCAGCTGGTGGGCGGTCTGCGCGCCGGCATGGGCTACACGGGCTGCAACACCATCGAGAAGCTGCAGACGCAGTCGAAGTTCATCCGCATGACCGGTGCGGGGCTCAAGGAGAGCCACGTCCACGACGTGGTGGTCACGCAAGAGGCGCCGAACTACCGGCGGGGATAGGGGGCGGCCCATGTCTGCCCCAAGTGACGGGTTCGTCCACTGGTTCCGGTCGTCGGCGCCGTACATCCACGCGCACCGCGGCCGCACGTTCGTCATCGTCTTCGGTGGCGAGCTGCTCGAGACGCGCGGTGCGCGTGACTTCATCCACGACGTGGCGCTGCTGCAGAGCCTCGGCATTCGCGTGGTGCTGGTGGCGGGGGCGCGCCCGCAGATCGACGCGGCGCTGGCCCGCCGTGGGGCGGAGCCGCGCTACGTGGCCGGCATGCGCGTCACCGACGACGTGGCGCTCGCGTGCGTGAAGGAAGCGGCGGGCACCATCGACGTGGAGATGGAGGCGCTCTTCTCCACCAGCTTGCCCAACTCGCCCATGGCGGGGGCCCGCGTGCGGGTGGCTTCTGGCAACTTCGTGACGGCGCGGCCCGTGGGCGTCATCGACGGGGTGGACTACGAGCACAGCGGCCTGGTGCGCAAGATCGACGCCGAGGCCATCGGCCAGCGCTTGGACGACGGGGCCGTGGTGCTCCTCAGCAGCATCGGCTACTCGCTCACCGGCGCCGCCTTCAACGTGAGCACGCCCGACGTGGCCTCGGCAGCGGCGGTCGCGCTGCGCGCCGACAAGATCATCTGCCTCACCGAGGGTAAGCCGCTGACCGACGGGCGTGGCCATGCCCTTGGCGAGATCTCCCCCGCCGAAGCCGAGGCCATCGCGAAGAGCGGTCGGCGCTTGGGGCGAGACGTGCGGCGTCATCTCGAGGCCGCGGCGACGGCGGTGCGGCGTGGTGTGCGGCGTGGTCACCTGATCGAGCGCACGTCCAACGGTGCGCTGCTGCGCGAGCTGTTCACGCGCGACGGCGTGGGCACGCTGGTCACCAGTGAGACCTTCGAAGACGTGCGTCTGGCGCGGCGCGCCGACGTCGGCGGCATCCACGCGCTGATCGAGCCGCTCGAGGAGCGCGGCGTGTTGGTCCGCCGCTCGCGCGAGATGCTGGAAGACGACATCAACCACTTCACGGTCATCGAGCGCGACGGAATGATCGTGGCCTGTGCGGCGCTGTACCCCTACGCCGAAAAGAAGATGGCCGAGCTGGCCTGCGTGGCCGTGCACGACGAGTATCGGCACACGGGTCGCGGCGAGGAGCTCCTGGCGTTCGTGGAGAAGCGCTGCCGGGATCTGGGCATGTCGCGCGTCTTCGTGCTCACCACGCAGACCGCGCACTGGTTCCTGGAGCGCGGCTTCGTGCCCGCGCGCAAGTCCGACCTGCCCGCGCTGAAACAGGCGAAGGTGGACCCCGGGCGCGGCTCGAAGGTGTTCATCAAGACGCTGCAGCGCGCCGATGCATGAACGCCCGCGGTGAGGCGGTACGCCTCACCTCACAGCATGCATCGCCGAGACAAGGGCCTCAGAAGCGGACCACCACCACCGTGATGTTGTCCTGCGTGCCCTCGGCGAAGGCGCGCGCGACCACACGCTCGCTGGCCTCCGCGCAGCCCGCGTTGTGCACGGCGTCCAGGATCGCGTCGCCACCGAGCACGTCGTGTACACCGTCGCTGCACAACACGTACGTGTCTCCCGGGCGCGTCTCCAGTACGCGGAAATCCGGCTGCGCGTTGGCGTTCACGGCGATGCAGCGGGTCACCATGTGACGGTAGTGCGGCGGCAGGTGCGCGAGCATGTTCTCGCAGCCCGCCGCCTCGAGGTCCGCCGTGAGCGAGTGATCGCGCGTGAGCTGCTCGATGTGCCCGTTGCGGATGCGGTAGACCCGGCTGTCCCCCACGTGGGCCACGAGCACCTTGTCGCCGTGGGCCTGGAGGGCCGCCAGCGTGGAGCCCATCTCGCGCAGGCGCCCCTTGGCCTCCTGCTGCACCTCGCGGTGCGCCATGCGGATGGCCAGCGCCATGCGCTGCTCGGGCGGCGTCTGGTCTTCGTCGTGCGGCTCTTCTCCGTCCGCGATGTCCACGTCCGTGCGGTTGCGTGTGAAGAAATCGGTCAGCGTGTCGACGACCAACCGGCTAGCGATCTCGCCACCTTCGTAGCCGCCCATGCCATCCGCAACGAGGAACAGTCCCAGCTCCGGCTCGATGCGGTAGCTGTCTTCGTTGTTCGGTCGACGACCGATGTGGGAGAGTCCCGATGCTTGCACGTGTCACTCGCTCCGTAGCCCGAGCGCCACTATGCGATCCCCGTGCCAGGCTGGGGGAGCGAAAGTCGCGAGGCAAACCTCAACGATTCCGTCAGGGTATTCCGTTGACGCAGTGCGTTGACGGGCCGGGCCCTTTCGTTCCTGAAGCGCGGCGCTCCACTCGTGCAGCGCGGACGTGCTTTTCACCGGCTGGATCGACCTTTGATCCGTGCTACTCCGTCCGCCCCTCGAACCCGAGCGTTCTCGGCTTCGCCCCCTCTCCCCAATGCGGCCAGCCTCATGACGACTCCTTCCGCCACGCCGACCGTCACGGACACCGAGCTCGAGCAGATCGTCGACGAGGAACTCAAGGTGCTCGCGCGCGTCCAGCGCACCCTGGTGGCTCGTGACGAAGGCCCCCGCCGTGTGGCGAGCCAGGCCGACTACGACGCCGACCTGGTGGCCCTGCGCGACCAGATCCGCGACGCCCGGCTCGAGGACATCCCGCCGCTGGTCGAGGAGATGGAGCGCCTGCAGCAGGTGCAGCTCCGCCGGGCCAAGGTCAGCGAGGGCCAGATCGACAAGCGCTCTCCCTACTTCGGGCGCTTGGTGCTGGAAGAGGAC
The DNA here is from genome assembly GCA_964510015.1 of uncultured Sandaracinaceae bacterium. Classification (GTDB taxonomy): domain Bacteria; phylum Myxococcota_A; class Polyangia; order Polyangiales; family Houyiibacteriaceae; genus JADJJE01. Next base: position 7,157 of record CAZEAA010000189.1, on the reverse strand, counting down.
GAGAAGCGCCGTGAGGTCTTGATCGGCCGCGCCACGTTCCTGGACCCGAAGACGGGCATCCGCATCGTGGACTGGCGCGACGCGCCCGTGAGCCGGATCTACTACCGCTACGAAGAGGGCGACGACTACGAGGAGACGTTCGGCGACCGCGACGTGGAGGGCGAGGTGCTGCTGCGGCGCACGCTCGGCATCTCGAACGCTCAGCTGAAGCGCATCGGCTCGCCGCAGGGCAGCTTCCAGTGCCGTGTGGACGGTACGTGGCGACGCCTCGGCGCGAGCGCCGTGGCCCTCAGCGGCGGGCAGGGCGCGGCCATGCGGCCCGAGTCCCACCACAAGCCCGGGACCCTGGGTGTGGGCGACGCCGACGCGCGCGAGGACAAGGGCCTCGCCGAGATCACGGCGCTCATCGACCCGCGGCAGTTCGACTTGATCAGCCGGCCCACGTCGGGCGTGGTGGTCATCCAGGGTGGCGCCGGCAGCGGCAAGACCACCATCGGTCTGCACCGCCTCGCCTACCTGGCGTTCCAGGACAAGGCGCGCTTCACCCCCGAGTCCATGCTGGTGGTGGTCTTCAACGACGCGCTGGTGCGCTACATCTCGCGCGTGCTCCCGTCGCTCGGCGTGGACGGCGTGCAGGTGGTCACGTACGAAGACTGGGCCGAGAAGCTGCGTCGCCGGCACTTCCCGCACCTGCCGCTGGCCGTGTCCGAGGACACGCCGGTGCACGTGGTGCGCTTCAAGAAGCACCCGCGCCTGAAAGAAGTCTTCGACGAGCGCATCGCTCAGATCGCGGCCGGCATCGCCATGCGCGTGGTGGACATCGCCAAGCGCTACGAGGGTGGCGCGCGGGCGCTGCGGGCCTTCGCCGAGAGCGAGGGGCAGCCGATCATGTCGCGCCTGCACGCGCTCTCCACGTGGCTCGAGAACACCGAGAACGAGTCGCGCATGGTGGAAGCCAGCGGGCGGCACGAGCTGCTGCGCGCCATCGGCAACGAGGTGGAGCGCTCGGGAGACGTGGTCGCGCTGTGGGCCGAGGTGCTCACGGATCCGGGCCTCATCCGCGCCGCGTTCCATCGGGATGAGAAGCCGGGGCTGAGCGACGCCGAGCTGAGCTGGTGCCACGCGTATTGCACGCGGCGCTGCAGCGAGATCGTGACGCACCGCGAAGAGCGCCTGGACCGCGAGCGCGATGGCGAGGCGGCTGCCGAGGAGGAGAGCGACCACGATCACGGCATCGACGGCGCGAGCGAGAAGGAGGTCTTCCTGCTGGACCGCGAGGACGACGCGCTGTTGCTGCACGCCTACCAGCGCCTGATCGGGCCGCTGCGCTCGAAGAAGCGGCAGGCCGAGATCTACCAGCACGCGTTCGTGGACGAGGCGCAGGACCTGAGCCCGGTCGAGATGTCCGTGGTGCTCGACACCGTCTCCGGCTACGCGGGCGACAAGAGCGTGACCTTCGCGGGCGACGTGGCGCAGCGCCTACACATGGACAACGGCTTCACGGACTGGCGCACGGTGCTGGCGCAGCTTGGGCTGTCGAGCGTGGAGATCGAGCCGCTCAAGCTGGCCTATCGCTCCACCGCGCCCATCATCGAGTTCGCGACGGACATCCTCGGTCACCTGCGCAACGAGGTCACCGGGCAGGCCATCCGCGGCGGTGCCCCGGTGGAGCTCTTCCGCTTTGGTGGCAGCGGCGAGGCCGTGGGCTTCCTGTCCGAGGCGCTGCGTGCGCTGGCGCTGGCGGAGCCGCTCGCTTCGGTGGCCGTCATCGCGCGCTACCCCGAGCAGGCCGACGAGTATTTCGACGGCCTCAAGCGCGGCGAGGTCCCGAACCTGCGGCGCATCGCCGAGCAGGACTTCCCGTTCCGTGCCGGTGTGGACGTCACGGACGTGCGCCAGGTGAAGGGCCTCGAGTTCGACTACGTGGTGCTGGTGGAGTGCAACACCACCACCTTCCCCGCCGATGACGAGGCGCGTCACCTGCTGCACATCGCGGCCACGCGCGCCGCCCACCAGCTGTGGGTGACGTCCAGCGGGACGCCGTCCCTGCTCATCCCCGAGGCGCTGCGCGCCGAGGCCAGCTGAGGCCCGCCGCCGTGGGGCTCGCGCGCACCTTCACGCGCTTCGACCCCGCGTGGATCCTCTACGAAGACGAGCACGTGATCGCCATGGACAAGCCCGCGGGCATGTCCAGCCAGAGCGCGCGCCCGGAGGCACCGGACGACGCACGCCACCGTCTGGCGAAGCACCTGGCCGAGCGGGACGGAGGCGCGAGGCCGGACCGCAGCTCGGCGGCTGCCACGGAGCTGGGGCGTGACGGACTGCCGTATCTGGGTGTGCACCAGCGCCTCGATCAAGAGACCTCGGGCGTGCTGCTGTTCGCCAAGACGCGCGCCGCGAACCCGGGCCTCGCCGCGCAGTTCGAGGGGCGCGCGGTGGAGAAGCGCTATCGCGCGTGGGTGACGGGGGCGCCGCCCGCCACGCTGCGCCTCGAAGACAAGCTGCAGGAGGGCCGCGACGGCCGCATGGTGGTGCGTCCGAAGAAGCACGCCGAAGGGCAGCTGGCCATCACCAACGTGAAGCGCGAGCGCGTGGAGGGCCCCTTCACGCTGGTGCAGGTGCACATCGAGACCGGGCGCACCCACCAGATCCGCGCGCAGCTGGCGGCGCGTGGCTTTCCGCTGCTGGGCGACACGCTCTACGGAGGGCAGCCCGCGCGGCGCTTGATGCTGCACGCCGAGGAGCTGCGCCTGCGGCACCCGGTCACGCAGGCTGCGCTCCAGCTCTCGGCGCCCGCGCTGCCCGAGCGTCTGCGGCTCGCGGGGCCCGAAGCCGGGCTCTCGGCGGCGGCACTCACGGAGGCGCTGCGGCAAGCCCTCGAGCGCGCCGGCGCGCGGCGCTATGGGCTCTTCGTGCAGCACGAGCGCGGCGAGACCACCGCGTTTCGGCTCCTGCACGAGGCGGGCGATGGCGTGCCCGGCCTCGAGCTGGACGTCTATGGCGAGCACCTCGTGGCGCAGTTCCGCGACGAGTCGCTGCTGGCGCAGGAAGACACCGTGCTGGACGTGTTGGCGGGGCTCGGTGCGCGCGGCGTCTACGTGAAGCGGCGCCCCAAGCAGAGCAACGAGCTGGCCGACACGCGCACCGAGACGCTGGCCCCCGAGCGGCCGGCGCGTGGTGAGCCCACCGAGAGCGCCGAGCAGCTGGTCCACGAAGACGGTGTCCCCTACCGCGTGCGGCTCGCGGACGGCTTGAGCACGGGGCTCTTCCTCGACCAGCGCGTGAACCGCCGCCGCGTGCGCGAGCTGGCCAGCGGGCGCAGCGTGCTGAACCTGTTCGCCTACACGGGGCCGTTCACCGTGGCGGCCGTGGTGGGCGGGGCCGCGCGCACGTGCACCGTGGACGTGGCCGCCCCCGCGCTCGCGTGGGCCGAAGACCAAGTGCGCGCCCTAGGCCCAGTGGGGCAGGGCGGCCAGCACGAGTTCGTGCGCGCCGACGTGTTCGGCTGGCTGCGCGCGCAGCCCGGCAAGGGCAGGGCGTTCGACGTGGTGGTGGTGGACCCCCCCACCTACTCGAAGACCAAGCACAACCGCTGGACCTCGGGGGCCGACTGGGTGGAGCTCACCGCGTTGGCCGCAGCCGTGACCACCCCGTCCGGCACGCTGCTGCTGTCGTCGAACGATCGCCGCATGAGCCAGCGCGCGTTTCGCCAGCACATCGAGGCCGGCCTCGCCCGAGCGGGACGCAGCGGCCGGATCGTGGACTCCCCCGCCGGGCTGGACTTTCCGGCGCCGCCCGGCGGGCCCACGCTGAAGTCCTGTTTTGTCGCGCTGGGGGCCGCTCGCGAGAGGGCCAAGCGCCGCCCGTGAGCGAGCACGGGCCGGGGCTTGCGGCCGTCCAGCCTTCCGCTCTATCGTTGCCCCATGCTGCAAGGCGCACTGATCGGGATGGTGACGGCGTTGGCGATGATCTACTGGCATCGTCGCAACGCCAAGCTCGGCACCGGGGTGGCCGGTGAGATCGAGCGCGCGCTGTCCGACGGCGCCGCGCTGACGCTGGCCGAGGTGATGGCGCGCGTGGGCAAGAGCGGCTTCTTCGCCCGTGGGCAGGTCGCGCAGGCGCTCGGGGGCCTCACGGGCGTCCAGAAGGTGAAGGTCATCCCGGCGCCCGAGGGCACACCCCAGCTGAAGAAGGTGGACTTCATCCGATACCAGCGCGTGCAGTGAGCCCCTTGCGGTTCTCCGCGGGCCATGCAATACCGCTGGCGTCGCTCGCTTGACACGCGCGCGGCGCGCCGAGCTCACAGGGTGTACCCCCTGAACCCAGCTCCAAACTCGACGGTGGGAGCAACCGTCGCGATGGCTCGGCCCACGTACTCGCGATCCCGTCGGGCGGCTGCCCCTTCGCCGCCCGAGCCTACGGCCAACACGCACAACGCCGAGTTCGTGCTCCGCAACCCGATCGAGCGGAGCCGAGGAGACGCCTTCAATGGGTGATACCGCGGTGAGTGATCTCACTGATGAGATGAACGACGACCTCGACGACAGCGACGAGGATCAATACGAAGACCGCTTGCTGGTGCCTTACGACGAGCTCCCGTTCGTCGCCCAGCGGGTGTCCAAGATGAGCGACCGGGCCATCCAGCGCGTCACGGGAGGCAACGCCTTCCTGCGCGGCCGCCTCTACGCGCGGCGCAAGTCCGTGGAAGATCTGGTCGCCGAGGGCGACACGGTCACGGGCGAGATCAACGTCCGCTCGTCGGACGAGCCCTACACCACGTCCGCCACGGTGAACGAGGAGGACGTCTGGTCCTCCCACTGCACCTGCCCGGGCTGGCGCGGCGCCGATGGTCACTGCAAGCACGTGGCCGCCATCATGGTGGCCCTGCGCGATCAGGTGCGGCCGCCTCGTGCCAAAGAAGGGCAGGCCGTCGAGAGCGACGGTGACGCGAACGGCAACGGGAACGGCAAGAAGAAGAAAAAGAAGAACAAGGGCAACAAGGAGCCCAAGGCCGAGGTGGTGCACGTGCCCCAGACCGTCTCGGTGGGCGGGACCAAGCGCCGCCGCAGCCGCAGGCGTCGCCGGGGGACGGCCGCCGACGGAAAGATCGAGGTGCTCTCGGCGCGCGATCTGCAGGGGCCGCTCGGCGAGTCGCGCGGGCTCTTCGATCTCTGGCTGCCACCCGAGGCGCTGCAGCGCCCGTACGAGTTCGAGTACCGCATGGCGGTGCGCCCCACGTCCATCGTGCTGACGCCGGTCATCTCGGGGCAGCGTCGCTCGGCGCCCATCATCGAGGCGCTCGAGTCGTTCAACATGGTGTCGTCGGCCGATCGCGGCTTGTTCCGTGCCCTCGCGCGTCACGCCAGCCGGTCTCAGCCGGCCACGGCCGAGATCCGCGGCGAAGAGGCGTCCGAGGTGCTCAGCATGCTGCGCGGTCGCCGCGTGCTGCTCGAGCCCGCCAGCATGGAGCTGCGCTTCTCCGCCGAGGTGCTCAAGCCGCGCGTCGAGCTGGACCGCGCCAACGCCGACCACATGCGCGTGAAGGTGGCCTTCGCGCTCGACAACGGCCGGCGCTTCCCCATCGGCGCGGGCAGCTGGTTCGAAGGCACGCCCGGTTGGCACATCGACGTGACCGACGGTGTCGCGCGTCCGCTCGCGGACTCGGTCAGCCCGGCCATGCTCACGCGCCTGCGTCAGCAGTCGGCGCTGGTGCACCCCAACGACGACCTGCCGCGCCTGCTCACGGACTTCATCCCGCGCGTGGCCATGGTGCTGGGCTCGGACCTGCCGGACCTCAGCTCGGCCGCCGACCTGGTGGACGAGTCCGCGCAGATCCGCATGAAGGCGCACGGCGACATCGTGAACGCGTCGGTGAAGTTCGACGTCATCTACGGGTCGCAGACCTTCGAGGTGCCGTCCATCGGGCTGCCGCCGCCGCTTGCTTTCCTTCCCCCGAAGAAGCCGGGCGGGCGTCCGCGCATCGTGCGGCGCGACGTGGGCCTCGAGCTGACCGCCATCCAGATCCTCATGAACATGGGCTTCGAGCCCGACGACGACGGCGAGTACATGGAGGCCGTGGGCGACGAGGCCGTGTCGTTCTGGACCCAGGGCGTGGCCTCGCTGCCGGCCGAGTGGGACAAGCTCATCCCCGAGGGCCTGCGCGCCATCAAGATCCGCAAGGAGACGGTGTCGCCGCGCATGAGCGTGTCGAGCGGCGTGGACTGGCTCGCGCTCGACATGGTGTTCGGCTCCGGCAAGCTGGTGGTGGCCGAGGACGAACTGCTGGCGTGCCTCGAGAGCGGCCGCAAGCTGGTGAAGCTCGAGGACGGCAGCTACGCGCCGGTGGACGTGGACGAGGTGGGCGACATCCTCACGCGCATGGCCGAGATCGCCGTGGGCAACGACCCCAGCAAGATCCCGCTGTCGCAGGCCGGGCGCATCAGCGACCTGATGAAGCTGGTCCCGAACGCGAAGGTCAGCACGTCGGCCAAGGAGCTCTTCCAGAAGCTCCACAACATCGACGAGGTGCCGAGCATCGCGAAGCCCCGCACGCTGAAGGCCACCCTGCGCCCCTACCAGAAGCTCGGCTTCTCGTGGCTGGTGTTCCTGCACGAGCTGGGCAGCGGTGGCATCCTCGCGGACGACATGGGTCTCGGCAAGACGCTGCAGACCATCGGTCTCTTGGCCTGGGCCAAGGGCGAGATGGAGGAGGACAAGCTCAGCCTCGTCGTCGCGCCCACCTCCGTGGTGCCCAACTGGGAGCGTGAGATCCAGAAGTTCGCGCCGTCGCTCGAGTGCGTGGTGTGGCAGGGCCCGGACCGTCACGAGCGCCGCGACGACTTGAAGACCGCGGACGTCATGATCACCAGCTACGCGCTGCTGCGCCGCGACGAGGAGTTCCTCCAGTCGCTGAACCTGCGCTACGTGATCCTGGACGAGGCGCAGCACATCAAGAACCCGCTCAGCCAGACCGCGCGCGCGGCCAAGAAGCTGGCGAGCGAGCGGCGCCTGGCCCTGACCGGCACGCCCATCGAGAACCGCTTGAGCGAGCTGTGGAGCATCTTCGACTTCGTGTCGCCGGGGCTGCTCGGGCAGCTCAAGACCTTCGAAGAGAAGGTGGCCCGGCCCATCGACCGCGGCGACGACGAGACGGCGCG
>CAZEAA010000188.1:789-11683 GCA_964510015.1 uncultured Sandaracinaceae bacterium | reverse complement strand
ACCAACACCACCGCGCCGTCCACGAGCAGGCCGAAGTCGATGGCGCCGAGGCTCATCAGGTTGCCGGGCACTTCGAGGGCCACCAGGCCCACGACCGCGCCGAGCATGGCCAGCGGGATGGTGAGGGCCACCACCAAGGCGGCTCGCAGGCTGCCCAACATGAGGAACAGGATGACGGCCACCAGCAAGCCACCCTCGAGGAGGTTCTTGCCCACCGTGCGGAGCGTCGCGTTCACCAGGTCACTGCGATCGTAGATCGGCTCGATGGCGACGCCGCTCGGAAGCACGGCACGCACCTCGGGGAGCCTCGCGTGCAGGCCCTCCAGCACCTCGAGCGCGTTCTCGCCGCGCAGCATCTGGACCATCACGTAGACACCCTCACCGCGCCCCTCCGCGGTGGCCGTCCCGAGGCGCGGCTCGGCACCGGCGCGCACCGAGGCCACGTCGCCGATGCGCAGGGTCTCGCCGCTGGGCGCCGCGCGCAGCACGGAGCGCTCGAGGTCACGCGGCTGGGTAGGGAGCGCGCGGCCTCGCATGAGCACGCGCCCCGCGCCCGCGGCGAGGGCGTCGCCAGGCACCGCGCCGCTCGAGGTCGACACCGCGTCGCGCAGCTCGGCGAGCGAGACGCCGTGCGCGGCCATGGCGATGGGGTCACCGATGACGTCCATGGTCCGGCGCGTGCCCCCCCAGGTGTTGACCTCCACCACGCCCGGGACGGAGCGCAGAATCGGAGCGATACGCAGCTCGACCAACTCCAGGATCTGCGTGGCGTCGTAGCCCTCCCCTTCCACCGCAAAGTGGAAGATCTCACCGAGGCCGCCCGTCAGCGGCCCGAGCTCGGGCGTCTCGACGCCAGCTGGCAGCTGAGGCAGCCCGACGAGGCGCTCGGCCACCAGCTGCCGCGCCCGTACGAGGTCCACGTCGTCGTGGAACACCGCCGTGACCACGCTGAGTCCATAGCGCGACAGCGAGCGCTGAGTGGCGAGGCCGGGCAGCCCACCGAGCGCGATCTCGATGGGGCGCGTGACCAGACGCTCCACCTCCTCCGGCGTGTAGCCGGGCGCCTGCGTCAGCAGCTGCACCTGCTGCCCCGTCACGTCGGGCAACGCATCCAGCCTCAGGTTGCGCGCCGAGAGCAGAGACGCCGCCGCGAGGGCCGCGACCACGGCGAGGACGAGCCCGCGCTTCTCGATGGAGGCCAGCAGCAGGCGCTGGATCATGGGCGCCTCGTCTGGAAGCGCACGGTCACACGCGCGCCGTGCGGGAGGACCTCGCTGAGCGGATAGAACGTGTGGAAGAGGCCGGTCCCTGGATCCAGCACAGGCTCGTTCAGCGCCGAGCTCGCGAGCGTGGCGTCGTCGGTCACGATGACCACGGGCCCGCTGGGGGGCCGCCGCGCCGTGGTGACCTGGACTACCGCCTCGCTCGGGCCCACCAGGCGTGCCAGCGGCACCCCGGGACCCACCACGCCCCCCTCGGCCAGCATGAGTTCCACCAGCACCCCGGCGCGCGGCGCTCTCACCCTCAGCACGCCGTGACGCACCAGGTGGGCTTGGTCCGCGCGGTCCACGTGCGCGGCGCGCAGCTTGGCGAGCGCCACGTCGCGGCGCGTCCCGAGCTCGGCCAGCGTGCCGTCCACGGCCTCGAGTTGCTCACGTGGCGCGAGGCCCTCCGTGACCAGCTGTCCCACGCGCTCACGGCGGGCGCCCAGCACCTCCCGCTCATGGCCGAGGCCGGCCACCTCGGCGGCCGCCACCGCCAGCTCGGGCACCTCCACCTCGGCCAGCACGCTGCCCTCCTCCACGGGCTGGCCCACACTGACCAGCAGTCGGCGCACACGCCCTTCGAAGGCCAGCCCCACCTCCACCACACCGCCGCGCGTGACCACACGGCCGAGGGTCTCCTCGGCGTCCCGGTCGGCGCTCGTAGGGGCCTCGGGCGCATCCGCCGCCGCCGTCGTCCCGGGAGCCTCGCTGGGCTGATCCGTGCGCGCGCCAGCCACCTCCGCGGGCGGGGTGTGCTCAGCGGCGGCGCCCGGCCCTTCGCGGCCCGTCTCGCCACCGCACGCGCCGAGGGCCAACAGCAGCAGCAGCCGTGCGCGAAGCTGCCCACCGTGGAGGCAGCGGCTCACGGCTGCACCTCCGCGCTGACGGTGGCATCCAGCAAGAGGCGCAGGCGCAGCTCGGCGCGCGCGGCGTCGCCTGCCAGCACCTCGTGATCCATCTGGGCCTGCGCCAAGTCCAGCGACGCGCGCAGCAGCTCGGCGCGCGTCGCTGCGCCCAGCGCGAGCCTGCGCTCGATGGCGCTCACGCGCGCACGGTAGGCGGGGAGCACCTGCCTGTCGTGTTGGTCGCGCCTCGCGAGCGCCACCTCCACCGCGTCGATGGCCGCATGAAACACCGCGTGCGACTCGTGGCTGGCGCGGACCACCTGCGCCTCCGCGCGCGCCACCTCCTCCGCTGCCGCGGCGCGTGCTGGACCGCCGCGGTCCACGACGCCGAGCGTGAACTGAGCCACGCCAGCCACCACGATGCCGCGGGGCGAGTCGCGCTCCACGTAGACGCCGAGCGCGCCGGTTCCGTGCGCTTCGCGCTCCGCCTCGCGCAGCCGCGCCTCGGCCACCCGGAGGAGCGCCGTCCGCAGCTGGAGCGTGGGCAAACCGTCGAGGTGACGCTCGTCGACTCGCAGGCTGTCGAGACCGGGGAGCGTCACCTCGGGCGCCGGCCCCAGGGTCGCCAGGCGGAGGGGTCCGTGCTGCGCCGTCGCGTGGGCCAGCTCGAGGGATGCCGCTCGCACCTCGGCCTCGGCCGCGACACGCGCGAGTTGGAGCTCGCCCAAGAGGCGCGCGGCCTCGGCGACGTCGTCCTCCGTCGCCGCCGCGAGCACGCGGGCACGCGCCACCACCTCGTGGTGCTGCCGACCCACCGCTTCGCGCTCGGCTGTGGCGGCGAAGCGCTGCTCGGCCAGGTGGAGCACCAGCCACGCCTCCCCCGCCTCGAGGACCGCCAACATGCGCTCGGCCCGCTCCTCCACGTCGAGAGCACCGAGCTCGGCCGCGAGCGCGTCCAGCCGCGCGGCGCCCACGCGCCCGAGCGTGAACCCCTGAAGCATGGTGATCTGCGCCTCGACGCCCACGTCGGTCTCCGGGCGTCGGCGCCGGCCCACCTGCACCTGCACCTGAGGATTGCCCACCCAGCGGCCCACGTCAGCGTCCGCACCGGCACGGCGGGAGCGGACCTGCTCGGCCACCCGAGCCTCGGGCCGCCGCAGCGCGAGGTCGATCGCCTCGGCGAACGTGAGCTCCAGGACCTCCGGGTGAGCTGGACGAGGCTCTTCCCGCGAGAGCGCCTGCGCGCTGACGGGCGCCACCGGACGGCCGGCGAGCAGGAAGAGGGCGAGCACGAGAGGCGAACGGCGGAGCATGGCGCCGGTCTAGCGATTGCGACCGACGCCCCCCTGAGACCAACTTGAGAGAGCTCTCAGGTTCGGACGCGACCTCAGCAGAGCCGTGACAGCGCACGCGCCAGGTCGGCGAGGCGCACCGCCGGCTCTTGGTTGCCAGACGCCACCTCGGCCATCGGGATGCGCCGCAGGTCACCCTTCCAGATGCCGGACATGAAGCCGCGCTCCCCGGCGAGCAGCCCGCTGGCCACGTCGGCGCCGAGGCGCGCGGCCAGGATGCGGTCCCGGGGGCTCGGAGCGCCGCCACGCTGCACGTGGCCCAGCACGGTCACGCGCATGTCGGCGCCGGGCATGTGCGGGAGCAGCGCCTTCGCGAGGGCCGCCGCGCCACCGTGGTCGTCACCCTCGGATACGACGACCACGCTCGACGTGCGCTTGGCCCACTCGGCGATCAAGTGAGTCGCGAGCGCGGGCACGTCGGTGGGCCACTCCGGGGTGACGATGGCTTCCGCCCCTCCGGCCACGCCGACCGCCATGGCGATGGCCCCGGAGTGCCGGCCCATGACCTCCACCAAGAACACGCGGTGGTGGCTCTCCGCCGTGTCGCGCAAGCGATCGATGGCCTCGACGCCGCGACCCACGGCCGTGTCGAAGCCGATGGTCTCGTCCGTGCCCAGCACGTCGCAGTCGATGGTCCCCGGCACGCCGCCGACAGCGATGCCCTGCTCGTTCATGAGCGCGAGCGCACCCCGCATGCTGCCGTCGCCACCGATGATCACCAGCGCGTCCGCGCCCGCCGCGCGCAGGTGTTCCGCGGCGCGTGCCCGCCCCTCCGGCTGCATGAAGGCCGCGCAGCGAGCGGTCCCCAGGCGCGTACCACCGTGCGACGCGCGCGCGTCCAGCTCGGCGCGGTCCAGCAGCGCGATGCGGTTGTCGAGCAGCCCGGCGTAGCCGTCCATGACGGCCAGCAGCTCGGCGCCGGCCGACTCGGCCACGCGGCCGATGGCGCGCACGCACGCGTTCATGCCGGGCGAGTCGCCCCCCGAGGTGAGCACGGCGAGGCGACGAGGGGCGGGGACGGCGTGCGGTGTCATCACATGGGAGGGTATCAGAGCGCACCGCCACTGCTGCACACTTGCACAGAGACTGAAGTGGACGAATCTGCGCCCGCCGCTGCGCCTCGGCTGGTAGCTTCCGCGCTCTACCTCGGGGGTATTCAGCATGAACGTCGACTTCACGGAGCAGGGGACGCGCACCAACATCGAGAGCGCGACCAAGGCCTTCCAGGTCAGTGACCTGAGCAGCGCGCTCTTCCATGCGAGCTCGGTGCTCTCGGTGGACCCGCAGAACGTCGCGATGCGCGGCATCCTCGATCAGATCGTGCAGCGCGTGGGCGCGGACGCGCTGACCCTGGTGCGCAACGACCAGGCCAAGTTCGACTACATCACGGTGGCCACGCGGGCCTACGTGCAGGCGCGCCTCAACAACAACGTGGAGGCCTTCCGCGAGCTGTGCTTCGTGGTGAACCTGCGGCCCGACGTGCCCTTCTTCCAGTGGGGTGCCGAGTGGGCCGCCGAGGGTCGCTTGCAGGGCATGAGCACCGAGGACGCCGTGAAGCTCGTGGTCATCCCCACCATGCGCTGGCTCTCGGAGTGCCCCTCGCCCGTGGCGGACGACGACTACCGCAAGCCCAACGTGCTGGCCGCCGTGCGGGTCATGACCATCCTCCGCCAGTCGCACGCGCAGGAGCCCATGGTGCTGATGGCGGGCTCGTCGGCGCTGCGCCGCGCGGGAGACTTCGCGCCCGCCATCCAGCTGGCCGAGCAGTGTCATCAGCTCGACAAGCGCTGGAGCACCGCGATCATGGTGGCCACCGCGCACCGCGACGCGGGCGGCGTGGACCGCGCCATCGAGTGGTACCGCTACTCGCTCTCGCTCGAGGGCGCCGACCCCGTGTCCACGCAGCTCGACATCGGTGACACGCTGCTCGGCGCACAGCGCTGGGACGAGGCCATCGCGGCCTATCGCGACGTGCTGGCCCAGAACCCCAAGCACCGCCACGCCGAGTCGTCCATCACGTACGCCGAGTTCAAGAAGACCGGCAACCCCGCGCACAAGTTCGCGCTCTACGACCAGGCCGAGCACTCGGGCCGCGCGTGGCAGCTGCTGTGCGACATGGAGCCCCAGCGCGAGTACGTGCACTTCCTGCCGGGGCCGGGCGACGCCAGCGCCAACGCGCTGCGCAACATCGTGCGCGACCTCACGCAGCACCCCGAGCGCGCGCAGGGCGGCAAGCTCGACATGAAGATCACGCACCCCGAGTCGCCCAGCGTGCTGCTGGCCTTCGAGACGTGGGCCAAGGCGCGCAACGTCCAGATCGGCGTCGGCCTGCAATACGAGAAGGCGCAGCAGCCGGACGGGCGCATGCCGCGCGGCCAGGTGGCCTTCTCGCTGTGGCGCTTCGACGCGCAGCGGGGCTATCCCAACGTGCCCGCGCCCGATCCGCGCGCCACCGAGGCGGTGGCCAACATCGCCAAGGACACCTTCGTGCTCGAGCGCTGGGACGCTGCCGCCAAGCCGCTCGGCGCACAGATGGGCCCCGCGTGGATCGAGCAGCTGCTGTCGGGCATGGTCTATCCGCCGCCGCTCCCGCCCAACATGGACCCGTTCGCGTGGGTGCAGCGCATGCAGGTGGCCGCGGCGCTGGTCATCGCGCGCACCGACAACAGCTGGAGCGACCAGGCGGGCCGCAAGTTCGCGCTCTTCAACTTGGCGCGTGGCCCGGTGGACTGGACCACCGACGCCGCCGTCATCGTGTTGGCCTGGCTCACGCGCGACGAGCCCGCGCTGCGCCCGGACGTGGAGGCGCTCTTCGCCGAGCTGCGCGCCAGCATCCCGAAGGAGGGCTACACCAGCTTCGAGCGCCCCTTGGTCATGGCGTGGATCGCGATGGGCGGGCACGACAAGGCCAAGCTCGACGGCTTCGACGCCTGGCTGAACGACATGGACGCGCGCAACCGCTCGCAGCAGCAGGAAGAGAAGCACGAGGGGCTGACCATCGCGCAGTACGCCGCGCTCTCGGCGCGCCGCGACTTCATCACCGCGAAGCACGCGCAGCACACGGGGGGTCGCCTGGCCGCCATCGCGAGCGCGTTCGGCAACGAGCAGTGGAAGGAGCTGGAGGCGCTGTGTCGTGAGTACGGGCTCAAGGCCGACAACGCGTCCGCCAGCGGGCGCATCGAGGGCTGGGAGAACCGGCTGCGCGGGGACCAGCACCTGCGTAAGTTCTTCGAGCAGCAGATGAACCTCACGCGCCTGCGCCTCGAGGGCATCGACCCCAACAGCCACGAGGGGCGCATCGCCGAGCAGATCCGCGGTGGCCACTTCGACGTGGAGGGCGCGAAGGTCAACGCGCAGGCCGTGGCGCAGCAGATGGCCGCCGGCGAAGACATGGGCGACCCGGACCCCGTCGTGTTCCCCGGCCAGCCCGTGGCCAAGCTGTCCGACTACGTGAAGATGATGAAGCACATGCAGACGGGCGACATGAACGGTGCGCTCAAGATGTACGGGCTGAACATGGGCTCCTACGGGCAGGTGGCGCAGGCCTGGGGCGTGAAGCTCGCCTCCGATCCCGTGTTGACCGCCAAGTTCGGCAAAATGATGGCCTGATGATGGGCTGGCGCATCTCGGAGCCGTGAGATGCGCTGTGGTGATGACGTGCTGATCGCGTAGGCTCCGGGCACGATGCCCGAGCTCCCCGAAGTCGAGACCGTCGCGCGCTTGATCGCCCCGCGCGTGACGGGTCGCACCATCCTCTCTGCGGAGGCGGGCTGGCTGCGCTCGCTGGGCGGCCCGAGCCTCGCGGACTTCGAAGAGAGCGTGCGCGGCGCCACCATCGCGCACGTGGGCCGGCGCGCGAAGTACATCGTGCTCTCGCTCACGCGACCGGGTCAGCCCGCGCAGCCGAGCGGCGCGCTATTGGTGCACCTGCGTATGAGCGGGCGGCTGCACGTGGAGCCCCGCAGCCTGCCACTCGGGCCCTACACGCGCGTGGCGCTCCAGCTGAGCGACGAGCACACGCTGCGCTTCGACGACGTGCGCAAGTTCGGGCGCTTCACCTTCACTGAAGACCCGCTGGCCACGCTCGCGCACCTCGGGCCCGAGCCGCTCGAAGGCGACTTCACGGGTGAGTGGCTGCATGCCGCGCTCCGTGGGCGACAACGTCAGCTGAAGCCCCTGCTGCTGGATCAAGAGTTCGTGGCGGGGCTCGGCAACATCTACGTGGACGAGGCCCTGCACGAGGCCAAGCTGCACCCGCTGATGTCGGCCGACCGCGTGACCAAGGCGCAGGCCGAGCGCTTGGTGGACGCCATCCGCATGATCCTGAGCGAAGCGATCGCGCGCGAGGGCTCGAGCTTCGACACGTTCTACCGCACCCCCGAAGGCCAGCCCGGCAGCTACCAGGACCAGTTCCGCGTCTACGGGCGCGACGGGCGCGCGTGCCGCCGCTGCGGTGCCACGGTGCAGAAGTTCGTGGTCGGTCAGCGCGGCACGCACGTCTGCCCGCGCTGCCAGCGAGCCCCACGCGGAGTGGGCGCATGAGCGACCCGAACGACAAGAGCGGCCCGAACGACCAGAGCAACCCGACCACCGAGCGCGCTTCTCCGCAGGCGCCTCCGCCGGGGCGCTCCATGCGGTGGCTGATCCTGCTGCTCGTGATCCCCGGCACGCTGTGGGCCACCGGCGCGCTCGACTACCTGCGCGACACCGACCGTGTGCGCGCGGACGTCAGTCAGCTCGGCCCGCTCGCGCCCATCGCGTGGATCCTCGTGCACGCCACGCTCGAGGGCCTCGGGGTGCCCGCCACGTTCATCGTCATCGCGGCGATGGTGCTCTTCACCAAGCCCGTGGCGCTCGCGGTGTGCGTGCTCGGCAGCGCAGGCGGGATGGCCTTCGGCTTCTGCTTGGCGCGCTACCTCGCGCGTGACTGGGTGAGCGCGCGCCTGCCCGAGCGCTTCCGTCAGTGGGAGTCGCGCGTCAGCGACAACGCCTTCCTCGTGTCGCTCGGCATGAGGTCGTTCTTGTTCCTCGCGCCGGGCCCCGCCTACGTGATGGGGCTGTCCCGCGCGCGTTTTTTTCCGTGCCTGCTCGGCGCTCTCTTGGGCTGCATTCCCGGCCTCTGGCTCATGGTCTACTGGGGTCCGGAGGCCGTGGCGCTGTCCCAGCGCGTCCCCGTCACCGCCTGGCTCGTGGCCGCTGCGGTCACTGTCTTGGCCGTCCTGGTCGTTCGCCGGAAGCGCGGAAACAGCTGACACCCAGTGTCAAAACAGCGGTTTCTCGCTCACCTTGGGCATGAACGCCGACATTTTCGCATTGTGCGAAGGATGCACACGGCAAATCAATCCGTGAACCGACCCGTCCAGGTCTCTCGGCCGTCACCCGCAAGCGTGGCTTCTACGGTCAATTACAACGTGAACTCGCGGGTGTAGCGCCGTGTTGTAGACGGCCGGCGAAAACTTACCGACAAGTAACTCTGAATTTATTGACAAGATGTTTGTGAGAAGATTTCGCAAATAAAGCAATCGCAATTCGGAACTTGGTGATGTACACGATGGCTCAGATTTGGAAGGAATCAGGTGCCCCCCGTGAACCACGAATCCCCCCTCGCTCCGCTCACCGCGCGCTTTCGCCGCGTGGAATCCATCTCCCCCGTCGAGCTCACGCAGATGCACGCGCTCTTCTCGCGCTACTACGAGAACGCGGATCTCGCGACCTTCATCAAGGACCTCTCCGAGAAGTCCGGCGTGATCATGGTCCGCGAGAAGAACGCAGCCGGCACCATCCGCGGCTTCAGCACCATCAAGCAGGTGGAGCTCGACGACGGCGGCCGCCCGGCCATCGGCGTCTTCAGCGGCGACACGATCCTGCACCCCGACTACTGGGGTGACCGCGCGCTCAAGGACGGCTTCGTCCGCTACATGCTCGGGGTCAAGGCGCGCATGCCGCGCACGCCCATCTACTGGCTGCTGATCTCGAAGGGCTACAAGACCTACCTGCTGCTGGCGAACAACTTCGTCACCTACTACCCCCGGCACGACAAGCCGTCGGACCCGCGCCTGCGCGGCATCGTGGACCAGTACTGCCGCGCGCTCTTCCCGCGGGCCTACAACCCCACCAAGGGGGTGCTGGACTTCGGCGACGGCTCGCAGTGCCTGCGCGACCCGGTGGCCCCCATCACCGACGAGCTGCGCGCCGAGAACCCCACCATCGCGTTCTTCGAAGAGAAGAACCCCGAGTGGCAGCGCGGCGTGGAGCTGCCCTGCGTGGGCGAGGTGTCGCTCAACCTGCTGTGGCCGTACCTCGCGAAGGAGTCGTCGCGCATGCGCAGCTCCGCGCCGCCCCCCGGTCCGCTGGGTGTCGAGCTGGGCGAGCGCATGCCCTCCCTGGCCGACCTGGCGCGTCAGCTCAGCGGGCAGAGCGAGTCCGCGGTGGAGGACCGCCCGTGAAGGACCAGCTGCGACCCTTGGCGCACCAAGCGGCTCGCGCCGTGTGTGCGTGGGGCGCGCGGCGCTTCGACGACTCTCTCGCAGACGTCGAGCGCACCCAGCGCGCGACGCTCGCTCGCCAGCTCGACCGCTACGCAGGCGGGCTGCAGGCCAAGCAGCTCGGCCTGACCCCCGGCATGAGCGCCGAGGCGTTCCAGAGCCGCGTGGGCGAGCACTCGTGGTCCGACGTGGAGACGCTCGTCAACCGCCAGCGTGGCGGCGAAGCGAAGATGCTCACGGGCGAGGCCTGCGAGCGCTACCAGCCCACCAGCGGCTCGAGCTCGCGCGTGAAGTGGGTGCCCTACACGCCCGGCTTCCTGGCGGACCTCGACGCGGCCGTGACGCCGTGGGTGGCGGACCTCTACCGCAGCGTGCCGGGTGTGCGCGCGGGCCGGCACTACTGGTCGCTCTCGTGGATCCCCACCGAGCTGCGCGCGGACACGCCGGGCAACGTGAACGACGACACGCAGCTGCTCTCGTGGGAGAAGCGCGCCGCCGCCGCGCTGATGGCGCCCGTGCCGCGCTGGGTGGCCTTCGCCGAGTCCTCGGACGACTCGCTCTTCGCGACGCTGGCGTGGCTGCTGGCCGCGCGGGATCTCTCGCTCATCTCCGTGTGGAGCCCCACCTTCGCGCTCAACCTCTTCGAGGGCCTCGAGCGCCATCGCACCGAGCTGTGCGACACGCTCGCGCAGGGGCGCTGGCAGCGCAAGGGTCTGCCCGGCTCCGCGCCGCGTGATCGCGACGTGGCTGCCATCCTGCGCAGCCACGGTGGCCCCGCCACGCCAGAGCTGCTGCACGCGCTGTGGCCCTCGCTCTCGCTCGTGAGCGCGTGGGACACCTCGTCCTCCGCCAGCTGGGCCAAGCGCTTGCAGCAGCTGGCTCCGCACGCGCGCTTCCAGGGCAAGGGCCTGTGGGCCACCGAGGGCGTGGTCACCATCCCCTACCAC
>CAZEAA010000188.1:0-779 GCA_964510015.1 uncultured Sandaracinaceae bacterium | reverse complement strand
CGCGCCGCGGCATCGGCAAGGTCGACCGCCGGGCGTTGGCACAGCAGTTCGGTCTCGAGTTCGTGGACCTCGACACCGGGCGCGCGCACTTCGCGTGGGAGCTGCGCGAGGGGCAAGAGGTGCGCCCGCTGCTGACCACGGGCGCCGGTCTCCTGCGCTACGGCCTGCGCGACCGCCTCAAGGTGCGCGGCTTCATGGGCAACACGCCGTGCCTCGAGTTCCAGGGGCGCATGGACGACACCGACATGGTGGGCGAGAAGCTCAGCCCCGACGCCGCCGCGCGTGCGCTCAGCACGCTCGACATGAGCGGCGAGTGCCAGCCCCTGTCGCTCATCCCGCTGCCAAGCGGGCTCCACGGCGCTTCCGAGCGCCCCTGCTACGTGGCGCTCTGCGAGGGCGAGCCCAACCCGGAGCGAGACCAAGCGCGCAGCGAGACGCTCGAGCGCGGCCTGCGCGAGTTCTTCCACTACGACCTGGCTCGCGACCTGGGGCAGCTGGCCCAGGCGCAGGTGGTCACCACCCCGCACGCGCGCGCCGTCTACGAAGAGCTCGGCGTGCTGCGCGGGATGGTCCAGGGAAACATCAAGGTCGAGCCCCTCTCGGCCTGCATCGAGGGCGCCGCCGCCCAGCACCTGCGCCAGGTCGCGCGCCACCAAGCCGGCCAAGAGGCCAGCAAAGAAGCCAGAGGAGATCAGTCATGGACGTGAAGAGCTTTCTTGCGCAGTTCCCCGACGCGCGCTGGGCAACTGCCGTGAAGCTGTACACGCTGATGTTCATCG
>CAZEAA010000187.1:0-11728 GCA_964510015.1 uncultured Sandaracinaceae bacterium | reverse complement strand
GATCCGGGCGCCGCTGCAGCGTGCGCTTCACCGACTCGCGCCTCCGCCAGGCCTCGATCTTGGCGTGGTGCCCGCTCATCAGGATGTCCGGGATGCCCTGCCCGCGGAACTCCGGCGGCCGCGTGTACTGCGGGTACTCCAGCAGGAAGCTCGCGTGGCTCTCGTCGGTGGCCGAGCGCTCGTTGCCCAGCACGCCGGGCAGCAGCCGGGCCGTGGCCTCGATGACCGCCAGCGCGGCGATCTCCCCGCCCAGCAGCACGAAGTCGCCGAGCGAGATCTCTTCGTCAACGTGGCTGCGGATGCGCTCGTCGAAGCCCTCGTAGCGCCCGCACACAAAGGCCAGCGTGAGCGCCGGGTACGTGGCCAGCCGCTCCGCCGTGCGCTGCGTGAACGGCACCCCTTGCGGGGTGAGCAAGACGCGCCGCGTGGGCCCGCCGCGCTGGGCGTCCAGGTGCTCGAGGGCCTCGATGATGGGCGCCGGCATCAAGACCATGCCGCTGCCCCCGCCGTACGGGTAGTCGTCCACCGAGCGGTGCTTGTCGGTGGCGAACTCGCGCGGCGACTGCAGCGTGAGTGACACGTCGCCGCGCTCGCGGGCCTTTCCCAGCAAGCCCACGTCCGCTGCCGCGAAGAGCTCCGGGAAGAGCGTGACCACCTCGAAGCGCATCAGCCCTCGCCGAGCTTCTCGAGGGGCAGATCGTCGAGATCGCCCACCCGCACCTCGCCCGCCTCGATGTCCACGCCCTCGACCCACGGCCGCATCACGGGGACCTCTCGGATGCCGTCCGCGAAGCGGCAGCGGAAGCACTCCATGCTGGGGTACAGCATGACCTCGAGCACCTCGCCCACCTTCTCGCCCTCACGCACCACCGGCAGGCCCACGGCGTCGCGCAGGTAGAACTCGTCCTCGTCGGGCGCCGGCATCTCGTCGCGGGGGATGCACACCTCGTGATCGCGCAGCAGCTCGGCGGCCTCGGGGGTGGTGACGCCCTCGAGGGCCAGCAGCCACGTCTTGGGCGCCCGCCGCGAAGAGCGTACCTCGTGCGCGGTCACCTTGCCGGCGGCGTCGCGGAGGTGGACCCGCGTGCGCGTGGCCAGCAGCTCGGAGTCCGCATTGAACAGGTGCACGCGCAGCTCGCCTCGGACGCCGTGCGGTCGCGAGATGGCCCCGAGGGCCACCCACTGATCGCTGCCATCCGGCGCGCTGCGGTCGCGCTCGCCGATCACTCGAGGATGTCGAGCACCACGCGCTTGTCGAAGCGGGTGGAGGCAGCGGCCACGACGGTACGGAGGGCGCGCGCCGTCCGGCCCTCGCGTCCGATGACCTTGCCGAGGTCGTCCTCGGCCACGCTCAACTCCAGCACGATGGCTCGGTCTTCCTCGACCGCGGAGACTTCCACGGAGTCGGGATCGTCCACGAGCGCACGGGCGATGTAAGCGACGAGATCTTTGAGGTCCTGCAAGGTACCGACGAGCCCCGAGTGAAAATGAGAAAACCAGCTCTGCTGTGTGCCGACGTGACGTCGAGCGCCAGGCAAGAGCTGGTTCGGACTCAGGCAGCCGCGGCGGCGCTGGCCTTCTTGTGCGCCTTGATGACCTTCTCGACGCGCTCGCTCAGCTGGGCGCCCTGCGACACCCAGTGGTTGAGACGCTCGTAGAGGACGTGGGCCTCGGTGATCTCACGCGAGGGATCGTAGTAGCCGATCTCTTCGATGAAACGGCCGTCACGCGCGTTCTGCTTGTCGGTGACGACGATGTGATAAAACGGACGCTTCTTGGCGCCGCGTCGGGCAAGTCGAACCACGACCATGGGGAGATTCCTCTTTTTCCGGGATGTTTGCGCCAAGGAAAGGTCCTCGGGGGCAACCGGCGGCGGAAGCTAGCGGGCTTGCTGCGGAGCGTCAAGGCGACTGGCGCATTGAGTGGCCGCTCGCGCCCGATTCCGGAGGCCTGTGGGAATGCTTTGTTCCGCGAGCACTTTATCGCTATGAGTGCCTGCGATGCCAAAGGCCTTTGCCAAGCGCAGCTCGAGACGCCCGGCCTGGCCGTGGACGCTCGCGTGCGCGTTGCTGCTGGCGGCGTGCTCCTCGCGCGGCTGCGGGGGCGCGTCCGATGAAGTGGTCACCCCCGACCCGCCCACGGAGGCCCCCACCCTTCCGGCGCCCACCTTTTCGCTCGCCATCATCACGGACTTGAAGGGCTACCTCGAGCCCTGCGGCTGCACGAGCCGGCCTCTCGGCGGCATCGATCGGGTGGCCGCGCGCGTCGAAGCCACCCGCGCGGCCGGCCCCACGCTGACCCTGATGGCCGGCGACCTGTTCTTCTCGGGTCAGAGCCACGGTCCGCACACGGCCGCCCCGCACCACGACCGACCAGCCAACGGAGAACCGGCACCGGCACCTGCCCGGCTGGACGACGCCCCCCCAGCCCCCGCCGCGGCGGCCGGCCCCGACTTCGCGGCCCGCGCGCAGGCCGGGCAGGACGCCCTCAACGCCGAAGCCGTGGCGGACGTCGTGGGGCGCTTCGAGGTGGGGGCCGCCCTGCCTGGGGCACACGACCGGGAGAACGCCGAGGCGCTGACCGCGCTGGCCACGCGCGCCCGGCTGCCCCTGCTGGGCATGAGCACCAGCGACGCGGTGCTGCGCGAGGTGGCCGGCCGCAAGGTGCTGGTGCTGGGGATCAATGATGAAGACCCGAGCGCGGCGTCCGAGGCGGTGCGCGCCCTGCTCGCGGCGCCCGACCACGCGGACCGCGATCTGGTGGTGGCGCTGACGCGGGCCGGCCGTCGCACGGCGCGTGCGGTGGCCCAGGTGCCCGGTGTCCACGTGGTGGTGCTGGGCGGGGCCGACGTGGACGAGGCGCTGCCCCCCGCCAACGTGGGCGACGCGCTGGTCCTGCATGCCAGTCGACAGGGACAGGGCGTGACCGTGGCCGGCATCTATCTCCCCCACGCGGGTGCTGCGGCGAATCCCATCGTGGACGTGAGCCCGTGGAGCACCGAGGGGCGCCGCGAGGCGCTGCAGGCCGACATTCGCGAGCTAGAAGCCAACGTGGCCCGCTGGCGTGAGGAGGGCGCGGACGCGAGCCAGATCGCGCGGCAGGAGGCGCGCCTCGCCGGGATGCAGGCGGACCTGGCCAACGTGGTGCCACCTGCGCTGCCCTCGGGTCAGCTCGCGCTCGCGGCCACGTTCTTCGAGCTGCCCCCAGACGCCCCCCAGTCGGCCGAGGTGACCGCCGCGATGGAGGCGCTGGCGCGGCGGGTGAACGAGCACAACCGCGTGGCCCTCGCGAGCTGGGCCCCCGAGCCGGCGGCCGCTGGAGAGCCGCACTACGTGGGCTCGGCCGCCTGCCAGAGCTGCCACAACGCGGCGTACGCGTGGTGGAGCAGTCACCCGCACGGCCGCGCGTACAGCACGCTCGAGGTGCGGCACAAGCAGTTCAACCTCAGCTGCGTGGGCTGCCACGTCACGGGCTACCTGCAGCCCGGCGGGTCCACCGTGACCCACTTGAACGACGGCGCCCTGATCAACGTGGGCTGCGAGAACTGCCACGGGCCGTCCAGCGCGCACGTGGCCTCGCAAGGGCGTGTGCGGCCCGCGCGGCGCGACGTGCCCGAGAGCGTCTGCGTGGGGTGCCACAACCCCGAGCACAGCGATCGCTTCGTGTACGAGACCTTCCGCAACACCCTGCGGGTGCCGGGTCACGGGCTGCCGGCGAGTGGAGGTGCCCCGTGAGTGACAGGAGTCCCATGAGTCACATGCGCGACCTGAATCCCATGAACCGGCGAGCCCTCGCGTCTCGGCTGGCGCTCGTGTGCCTGGTGCTCGCCGCCCTGGGCTGCGGCGGCACCGGCGGCTCCACCGGCGACACCACCCCGCGCGCCTCGAGCTCGAGTGGCGGCAGCAGCCCCCGCGAGACCGACGCGCCCGCGTCGACCGGCAGCGCGGCCTCGTCGGGATCCACGGGCCCCTCGGTGGCCTCCGTCACCGCGAGTTCGAGCAGCCCCTACGCCGCGCAGTACGGAGACGCGCGCGCCCTCGAGACGCTGACCGGCCGGGCCAGCTACTACAGCGATCGCCTCGCGGGCCGCAGCACCGCCAGCGGGGAGCCCTATCGCACCACGGAGTTCACGGCCGCCAGCCGCGACCTGCGCTTCGGGACCATCCTACGGGTGACGCGCGTGGACACTGGCGCCGTGACCTACGCCCGCGTGAACGATCGCGGACCGTTCGGCGACCGGCGCCGCGTCATCGACCTGTCGCGGGCCGCGGCCGAGGAGCTCGGCATGATCCGCGCCGGTGTGGTCGACGTGCGCGTGGAGATCGTGCACCGCCCCGACCGATGACCCGCAACTCCCCGCTGCGGGGGCCGATACCCGCGGCATGTCGCACGCCCCTCGTCTCTTCGCGCGGTCGGTCCGCATCGTCGCCCTGGGCTGCGCGGCCCTCTTGCTGGGCGCGTGCCTCGACCTGAGCCTCCCGAGCGATCCGCCCGTGAATCCCGACGCCGGCCCCCTGCCCTCCCCGCTGGTGGTGGCCACGTGGCCGGCCGCGGGCAGCATGGGGGTCCCGGACGAGCTGCCGCGTGCCTGGATCGCGCTGCACACGGAGGGCCCGCTGCAGCGCATCGCCACGGGGTGGCGGGGTCCTCAGGGCGCCGTCCCGCACCGCGCCGAGGAGCGCCCGTGCCGCGAGATGGGGGTGGAGGCGGCGGTCTGTCTCAGGCTCGATCCGCTGACGCGCCTGCCCGCGGGGCCGCATGAGCTCGGCCTCGACGAAGGCAGCCTCGACGCTCGGGGAGAGCCCGTGATGCCGGCGTTCGTGGGCTTCGAAGTGACCTCGGTGGAGGTGGACCCGGCGCTCCCCAGCACGGCGGACTGCGAGCGCGACGAAGCGAGCGTCTCTGGCTTCTGCCTCTTGCGCGGCGACGACTCACTGCGCGTGCGCGCCTTCCTGACGGCCAGCGCCATCGTGGAGCTGGGCGCGGGCGAGCAGACGGTGCGTGCCCTGGCCGAGCGCGCCGAGACCACGCTATGGCTGCGCGCTCTCGTACCGGACACGTTCTACCCGCTGCGCATGGCGGCCGAGAGCCTGAGCGGTGCCACCACGGAGGTGGAGACCCTGATCAGCACGCACCCTGCGCTCCCACGGCTGACCATCACCGAGGTGCTGGCCGACCCGCTCGGCCCCGATCCGGAGCAAGAGTACGTGGAGCTGCTGAACTACGGAGACGTGCCCGTGCCCTTGGCGGGGCTGGCGCTGGCGGACTCCGCGGAGCGCGAGGGTGAGCGCATCACCAGCGGGGTGGTGGTGCCCCCGGGCGGACGTGTGCTGCTGGTGGCGGCGCGCTTCGAGGCCAGCGCCACGCATGGCGACGCGCCCATTCCACCCGGCCTGCCGCTGGTGAGGCTGGACGGGCCCATCGCGACCGGAGGTCTCAGCAACACGGGGGAGCCGCTCTTCCTGCGCGACGCGGAGGGGCGGCGGCTCTCGGCGGTCCCGGGCGTGGCCGGAGGCGTCGAAGGGCGCTGCCTCGTGCGTGTCGGCGATGATCCCCGCGGCGACGAGCTAGCCTCGTTCGTGACGCGCGTGGAGTGCACCCCGGGCCGCGCCGCGGCGTCGGAAACGTGGTAAGCGCGTTGGCGGTGAACGAAAGCCCGAGCCGTCACGAAGAGGTCGTCGAGGTCAGCATCGAGGAGGTCCTCTTCCGCAGCGAAGACGGACTCTTCGCGGTGGTCCGCGCCTTCCGCACGCGTGACAGCGCCGAGAACCCGGACGTGACCGCCGTGGGCAACCTCGGCAACGTGAGCGTGGGCGAGACCCTGCGCTTGCGCGGGCGCTTCTCCGACCACCCGCGCTTCGGGCGGCGCTTCCAGGTGAGCGGCTTCACACCCGTGCTGCCCACCACCGCGCCGGGCATCGTGCGTTACCTCGGCAGCGGCTTGATCGGCGGCATCGGCAAGGGGCTCGCCGAGCGCCTGGTGCAGCACTTCGGCGACGAGACCATCGACATCATCACGCAGCAGAGCAAGCGCCTGCGCGAGGTGCCGGGCATCGGCGCGGGGCGCGCCATGTCCATCGCCACGGCGGTGCGCGAGAAGCACGCGCTGGTGGAGACCATGGTGTTCTTGCGCGGCCTCGGCATCGGGCAGGCCGCCGCCGACCGCGTGATGAAGCGCTACCAGAGCGATGCGGTCCGGCAGGTGCGCGAGGACCCATACATGGTGGCCGAGGAGGTCAGCGGCATCGGCTTCCGCACGGCCGACCAGATCGGCCGCGGGCTGGGCATCCCCGACGACGACCCGCGCCGCGCGGCGGGCGCCACGCTGCACCTGCTGGGCAAGGCGGCCGACGACGGGCACCTGTTCCTGACGCGCGCACAGCTGCTCGAGGGCTGCACGCAGCTGCGGGTGCCCACCGACGCCGTCACGGCGGCGCTGCCCACGCTGTTCCTGAAGGGTCTGGTCATCGAGGACGAGGGCGACCTCTACGTGCCGCCGCTGCACCGCGCGGAGCGGCGCGTCGCAGGGTTACTGGCCACGCTCGCGCGCACGCGCACGCTCCCCGCGGGGGCCGACGCCGCCGTGGCCGCCGCGCTCCAGAACTCGCCGCTCAGCGAGACGCAGCGCTCGGCCGTGGGCGCCAGCCTCAGCACGGGGCTCATGGTGCTGACGGGCGGGCCGGGTACCGGCAAGACCACCACCATCAAGGCCGTGGTGGCGGCGCATCGCGCGCTCGGGAGGCGCGTGGTGCTGTGCGCGCCCACGGGCCGTGCCGCGAAGCGCATGACCGAGGCCACCGGCCACGAAGCGAAGACCGTGCACCGCACCCTCGAGTGGAACCCGGCCCTCGCGCGCTTCCAGAAGTACGACGACGACCCGATCGACGCGGAGCTCATCCTGGTGGACGAGGCCTCCATGCTGGATGTGCGGCTTGCCGAGCGCTTGTTCCTCGCGGTGCCGCCGTCCTCCACGCTGGTGCTGGTGGGCGACGTGGACCAGCTGCCGCCCGTGGGTCCGGGCCAGGTGCTGCGCGACCTGATCGACAGCGGCATCTGCCCCGTGGTGCGCCTCGGCGAGGTGTTCCGGCAGGCCCAGCGTTCGGCCATCGTGCGCGGCGCCCACGCCATCCTGCGCGGCGAGCTGCCCGAGCCCACGCCGGCCGGAGAGCGCGGCGAAGGCGACCTCTTCACCATCCGGGCCACCACGCCAGAAGCGCTGCACGAGAAGCTGCTGCAGCTGGTGGAGCGCATGAACACGGTCTACGGCATCGAGATGAGCAACCTGCAGGTGCTGTCGCCCATGCGCAGCGGGCCCGCCGGCACGCTCAAACTCAACGAGGTGCTGCAGGCGCGCTTCAACCCGAGCACCACCCCCGCGTTGCCCGCCACCGACGGAAGCCCCGAGGGCAAGCGCGCCGTGCTGCGGCCCGGCGACAAGGTCATGCAGCTGCGCAACGACTACGAGCGCGACGTGTACAACGGCGACCTCGGCACCGTTCGACGCATCCAGGGGGGCATCACCTACGTGATGGTCGATGGGCGCGAGGTGCAGTACAAGTTCGAGCACCTGGACGCGCTGACGCTGGCCTACGCGAGCACCGTGCACAAGGTCCAGGGCAGCGAGTTCGAGGGCATCGTGGTGGTGCTGCACGGCTCGCATCACATGCTGCTGAACCGCGCCCTGCTCTACACGGCGGTCACGCGCGCGAAGCGCCTGGTGGTGCTGCTCGGCGACCCGCGCGCCATGGCCAAGGCCGCGAAGAACGCCGACGTGCACCAGCTGAACAGCAAGCTCGGGGCGCGCTTGCGGGCCGCGGCTCAGCTGTCGAAGCAGTGAACCACGCCGTCGTAGAACGCCGGCCGGAACGTGCGGATCTTGGTGTTGCTGCGCGTGGGGTGCACGCGGTTGCTGAGCAGCACCACCGCCAGCTGACGGTCTGGGTCACACCACACGCTGGTCCCCGTGAAGCCCAGGTGCCCGAAGGTGCGCGGGCCCATGCGCTGGCCGGCCGAGCTGCCCGGGTCGCTCTTGGTGTCCCAGCCGAGGCGGTGGCTCCCGGCCCGAGGGGCGAAGACCCGGTCGCGGACGGCTCGCGTGACGAAAGTCGAGCGCCCGAGCAGCACGTCCATCCACTCGAGCCCCAGGCGGGCCACGCTCTCCGCGTCTCCGAACAGCCCGGCGTGACCAGCCACGCCACCGAGGGCCGCGCAGTTCTCGTCGTGCACCTCGGCCCGCACCACGCGCCCGCGCCAGTCGCAGCGCTCCGTGGGCGGCACGTCCGGCGCCAGCTGATGACGCGCGGCGGAGGGCAGCGCGCCCGCATAGAACACGTGTCCCACCAAGCCGAGCGGGCTCAGCACCTCGCTCTCCAGCAGCTCTTGCAGCGGCTTGCCCGCGGCCTTCGACAGCAGCTCCCCGGCCACGATGTACCCGAGGTCGCTGTAGACCATGCCCTTGTTGTGGTCCCCGTCGCGCCGCATGGCCTCGCTCACGATCCAGCGCCGCGCCGCCGCGCTCCCCGGCTCGTGCTGCACGTCCAGGTAGAGCCCCCCCCACGCATCCAGCCCACTCTGGTGCGCGAGCAGGTCCTCGAGCGTCACGTTGGTGAGCGGTGTGCCGCGCGCGTCGGGGAGCACCTCGTCCACCCGCACGCCGAGATCGATCTGCCCACGGCTCGCCATGCGAGCCGCCACGCTGGCCACGAAGGGCTTGGTGATGGACGCCAGGTCGAAGCAGGTGGTCTCGCGCACCGCCGCCTCCCCGCGGCACAGCACGCCGCCGGTCGCGCTCACGCTGTGGAGGGCGCCGTCCGCGTCACGAAACATCGCGCAGGCGCTCGCTCCCGGATACACGCCACCGGCAGCGCCAGACTCGAGGAGCCGGCCCATTTGACGTTTCAAGCGATCGACGCTCGGTTTGCCCACCAATCTGATAGGTACTTGATTGAACCCTCCACGGTCTATCGAAAGTTTAGCTGTCCATGGAATCTAACCCCCGCGTGGACCCCACCGCGCAGCTGCCCTACCTGAGCGCCCAGATCGCACCCACGGGCGGGTCGCTGCGCGCCACCCCCGACGACTTCGAGGTCGAGGAGATCCCGGCCTATGCGCCTACGGGCAGCGGCGACCACCTCTTCGTGCGGCTCCGCAAGCGCAACCGGACCACGCCCGACGCGGTGCGCGCCCTGGCACAGGCGCTCGGGGTGAACGAGCGCGAGGCCGGATATGCGGGTCTCAAGGACCGCCAGGCCACCACCACGCAGTGGGTCAGCCTGTTCGGCGCCAAGGCCGAGGCGGCGCTGTCCTTGGCGATCCCGGACATCGAGGTGCTCGAGGCCATCCCGCACACGTCCAAGCTGCGCACCGGCCACCTGCATGGAAACCGCTTCACTTTGCGGGTGCGTGACGCCGCCGGCGTGGATCTCGGGGCGGTGCGCGCGGTGGCTGACCAGCTGGTGGAGCAAGGGCTGCCCAACTACTTCGGCTCTCAGCGCTTTGGTCGGGACTTCGACAACGCCCTCCGCGCCCGGGCCTGGATGAAGGGCGAGGCCCGCGCTCCCAAGGCGCCGTTCGAGCGCAAGCTGCTGGTGTCGGCGCTGCAGTCCGAGCTCTTCAACCAGGTGGTCGCCGAGCGGGTGGCCCAAGGCGAGCTGGGACGCGTGCGCCGCGGCGACCTGGTCCAGAAGCACGCCACCGGCGGCATGTTCGTGGTGGACGACGTGGCCGAAGTGCAGTCGCGCGCCGACGCGTGGGAGCTGAGCGCGACGGGGCCCATGTTCGGGACCAAGATGCGCCGGCCCGAGCAGGAGGCCGCCCAGCTGGAGGACGCGCTGCTGGCCCGCCACGACATCACCCACGACGATCTCGAGCGCCTGGCGCGCTGGGGCGAAGGCACCCGCCGCTATGTCCGCGTGCCGCTCCCAGCGCCGGACATCGAGCCGGCCGAGGGCGGCTACACCATCCGCTTCGTGCTGCCCAAAGGGAGCTACGCCACGGTGGTCATGCGCGAGATCATGAAGGTGGAGCTGCCGCCGCTCTGACCCGGCCATCCCCCCTGCGGTAAAAATTGACCTTTTCCGCGTGGTTTCGATAGCATTACGGACTCCGCTTGTCGGACCCGTATACGATGCAGCTAAGCCCCGCTCGATTGGCCGCCGACGCCCTGCGTTTGCTCCCCCGGAAACGCATCAGCCGCGCGCTGGGAGCCATCGCGGCAACGCGAGCTCCCCAGCCCCTCGTGCAGCGCGCCATCGATGCCTTCGTCCGCGCCTACGACGTGGACATGGCGCAGGCCATCGTGCCGAGCGGGGGCTACCGCAGCTTCGATGACTTCTTCACCCGCGCGCTCGAGCCAGGGGCCCGCCCCATCGACCCGGACACGAGCGCGATCACCTCGCCCGCGGACGGCAAGATCGAGGACTTCGGCGCGGTGGACGTGGCCGCTTCCATCACCGTGAAGGGCAAGCCGTATCGCGTTGGCGACCTGCTCGGCGACGTGGGCCTCGGCGCCTCGTATCAGGGTGGCAACTACTTCATCGTCTACCTGTCGCCGCGCGACTACCACCGCGTGCACACGCCGGTCGCGGGCAAGCTCTCGGCGTCGCGCCACGTGCCCGGCACGCTCTACCCCGTGAACCGCATTGGCACCGACTTCGTGCCTCAGGTGTTCGCGCGCAACGAGC
Source organism: uncultured Sandaracinaceae bacterium (assembly GCA_964510015.1). GTDB lineage: Bacteria > Myxococcota_A > Polyangia > Polyangiales > Houyiibacteriaceae > JADJJE01. Next base: position 1,046 of record CAZEAA010000187.1, on the reverse strand, counting down.
GCGTGGTCAGCGTGCAGGACAGCCCCGAGCACGGAAAGGTGGTCACCATCATGGTCGCGGCCATCGGCGTGGGCCACATCTCCATGTCCTACGACGACATCCGCACCAACCAGGGGCGGGACGCCGGGGTGAAGCACTACGGCGCGAACGGGGTGCAGTTGGCCCGCGGCGACGAGCTGGGTGTCTTCCACCTCGGGTCTACCGCGGTGGTGTTTCTGCCGCCCGGGGCCCCGCTCGAGTGGTGCGTCTCGCCGGGCGAGATGGTGCGGATGGGGCAGCGCGTCGCTGTCCCGCGGAGGCAGCGATGAGCGAAGAAGCCGCCAACCCCAGTGGGAGCCGCATGCGTCACAGGCCACTCCGTGTGCCGGTGGACGAAGTAGCGCGACACTCGTCTGGCGGCCCCGAACAAGGCGGGCGCCCTGCCCCCGCCGCAGTGGAGTCCCCGGCTGTCGAGGCGCTCGAAGCCGCTGCCGCCAAGCCCACGCGGGCTTCCGTGGTGGCCATGAAGTCCGTGATCGTCACGGGCATGACCAGCCGACGGCTGTCGCAGCCGCCGCCCGCCGTGTCTCCGGACGCGCAAGAGCCCGTGCCGCTCGTGAGCATCAAGCTGCCCGAGCTGGACCCGGTCGCAGCACCCCCCGACCCGGCGCCCGCGGAGGCGACGGCCCCGCTGGCGAGCGACTCGTCCGAAGTGGAGCTGCTGGTGGAGGCGGCCGATGCCAGCGCCTCCACCGAGATCGCCGACGCGAAGGCTGCCGAAGCGGCGGCACTGAGCGCGGCGGCGCTCGACGCTCCGGCGGTCGCGGCGCGGGCGGCTGCGGAGCCCGACTTCGACGACGAGGTCTCCTCCGAGATCACGATCGAGAACGTGGCGGACGCGAGCGGCGACGACGACGTGCTGGACATGGACGACCTCGAGGAGGTCTCCGTCTCGAAGCCCCCGGCCGCGGCGAAGGCGACCCCCGCCATCCCGGAGAAGCACAGCGCCCCTGCGGTGCCGGCGGTGCCTGCGGTCAGGTCGCCCTTGCGGGCGCGCTCGCGGAACT
>CAZEAA010000186.1:0-11740 GCA_964510015.1 uncultured Sandaracinaceae bacterium | reverse complement strand
CGCACCGTGGGCTCGTGCAGCATGGCGAGGCGCGCGGCTTCGTCCGCCAGGCGGTAGCCCTTCTCGCCCAGCAGCACCAGCGTGGGCGCCTTGATGCGCGCCAGGAACGCGTTGAACATCTCGGCCCGGAAGGGCAGCGGCGACATGGTCCGGTGCCGCGGGTCGAAGCGCCACGTGAGCCCTCCGTCGGGCCCGGGCTGTGTGGCGTGGTCCGCCAAGAAGTAGCCGAACGCGCCGCTCAGCTGGCTGTTCTGCACGCGCATGCGGCGCAGCGCGTCGTCGAGGTCCGCGATGACCGTCTCGGGCTTCTCCGTGACGCGCGCGCACGACGTGAGCCAGCTCTTGTAGCGGTCGGGCGCGCTCTCGAGCGGAGAGCTCGGCGGCCCGAGGCCCTCCAGCAGCGACACGGAGCGCAGGCGCTCGCTGCGCACGCCCGCGAACATGGCGCATGCCGTGGCGCCCATGGAGTGCCCCACAAGGTGCACGGGCTCGTCCGCCGCCACCAGCTGCGGGAGCAGACGCTCGAGGTCCTGCACGTAGTCCGGGAAGTGGTAGTAGCCGCTCGGCGCCACCCAGCTGGAGCGCCCGTGGCCACGCCAGTCGAAGGCCAGCACGCGATAGCCCAGCGCGGCCAGCGGCACCGCCACCAGCACGTAGCTGTAGGCGAAGTCGAGGAAGCCGTGACAGAGCAGCACGGCCTCGCCACGCGGCGTGACGCCCTCGGGCGGCAGCCACTCGAGCACGTGATGGCGGATGCCGTTCGCGTCCACGAAGCGCGCGCGCGGCGCCCCCGCGTTGATCTTCGCCGCGGTCTCGATGGTCAGGCTCATGCTGGGTTCCTCGCTCCGCTGGGCGGTGGGGGAAAGCGCCGCGGGTCGAGCGCGCGCGCGTCGTCGTGGAGGTCACCGAGCGGCTGGCCCAGCAGCTGCGCCGCCACGATCTCGGCGGTGATGGGCGCGAGCAGGATGCCGTTGCGGTAGTGCCCGCTCGCCAGCCACAGGTTGCTGACCGGCGTGGGGCCCACCAAGGGCAGGCCATCGGGGGTGCCCGGCCGGAAACCCGCCCAGTGGTCGAGCACGGTGCAGCCGCTGAGGCGCGGCGCGATGCGCGTGGCGATGCCGATCAGCTCCGCGAGCCCCTGAAGCGTCACGCCGCGCGCGAAGCCCACGTGCTCGGTGGTGGCGCCGATCAGCACGTCGCCCGCAGCGCGCGGCACCACGTAGCCGCCCGCCCCGAACACCACGCGCTCGAGCAGTCGCGGCCGCGCGTGCGTGCGCATGAGCTGCCCCTTCACGGGCGCGATGGTCTCGCTGGGCAGCGGCACGCCCGGCACCACGCTGGTCCACGATCCGGCCGCCACCACCACGTGCTCGCTGTGGAGGGGGCCGCTGTCGAGGCGCACGCCGCGCACGCGGCCGCTCTCGGTCAGCACCTCGCGCACCACGCTGTCAGTCACGAAGCGCACGCCTTCCCGCTCGGCCGCCATGCTGAGCGCGGGCAACAGCAGGCGCGGGTCCACCTGCGCTTCCCCCGGCAGCTCGAGGGCCAGCCGCACGTCGAGCGACAGCTCGGGCTCACGACGTCGCGCCTCGTCCCCGTCGATCAGCGCCACGTCGCTCGCGAGGCCGCTCGCCAGCAAGCGCGCGGCGTGCTCTTCCACCGCCGCCGCCGTGGCGTGTTCGCCCTCGAGCGCGACGCGCAGGAGGCCGGTCACGCGGTGCCCGATGTCGAGGCCGTGTTGCTCGCGCAGCTCGGCGGCCAGCTGCGCGTACAGCGCCTTCGAGCGCAACCCGAGGCGCAGCGCAGGGCCCACGTCTTCCGCCTCCATCAGCGGCGCGAGCATGCCCGCCGCCGCGGTGGACGCCTCGGCGCCCGGCACGCTGCGCTCGAGCACGCATACACGCAGCCCGGCTCGGGCCAAGCGCAGCGCGGCGGTGCATCCCATGATGCCGCCGCCCACGAGGATGACGTCAGGCGAACTCATGCGCAGGCAGTGTGAGGGCGAAGTCCACGGCACGCCACGGACACCGAACACCACCGCCCGCGCGCCGTTCTCGCTCGCGTCAGAGCCCCATGATCTTCGCGGTGGTGTAGCGCATGACTTCCGTCGCGCCGCCACCGATGCGCAGCAGGCGCGCGTCGCGCCAGGCCCGCGCCACCCACATCTCCTCGAGGTAGCCCATGCCGCCGTGGAACTGCACGCACTGGTCCATGATCTCGGCGTTCACGTCGCCCACGTAGGCCTTCGCCATGGACACCAGCTTGGTGGTCTCCATGGAGAGCATGGTCTTCTTCACGTACTTCTCGTCGTTGTACGCGTCCACGGCCTTGTAGGTGAGCGCTTGGGCCGCCTCGAGCTTGGTGTACAGCTCCACGAACTTCTGCTGCCAGTACTCGCGCTTGATGAGCGGCTTGCCGAACGCCTGACGCTCGCGGCCCCAGGCCACCGTGCGGTCGAGCGCCAGCTTCGAGCCCGAGATGGCGCTCACGCAGCCGACCAGGCGCTCCGACTGGAAGTTCTGCATCAGATAGATGAAGCCCATGCCCTCTTGCCCCAGCAGGTAGCGCTTGGGCACGCGCACGTCTTCGAAGAAGAGCTCGGCCGTGTCGCTCGACCAGTTGCCCGCCTTCTTGAGCTTGCGGCTGACGCTGAAGCCGGCCACGTCGGTGGGCACGAGGATGATGGAGATGCCGCGCGCGCCCGCGTCCGGATTGGTCTTCACCATGCACGTGACGAAGCTCGCCCGCGTGCCGTTGGTGATGTAGGTCTTGCTGCCGTTGATGATGTACTCGTCACCGACCAGGCGCGCGGTGGTGCGCAGGCCGGCCACGTCGGAGCCGGCGCCGGGCTCGCTCACGCCGAGCGCGGCGATGCGGTCACCGGCGATGGCGGGGCGCAGGAACTCTTCCTTCTGCTCGCGCGTGCCGATGTCGTGGATGACCGGCGTGGCCATGTCCGACTGAACCAGGAGGCCCATGGTCACGCCCGCCGCGTTGTTGCGCGGGAGCTCCTCGGCCTTGACCACGCTCATCCAGAAGTCGCCGCCGCCGCCGCCGAACTCCTCGCTGAAGTGGGCGCCGAGGATGCCGCGATCGCCGGCCCACTTGAAGACCTCGTTGGGGAACAGCTCGGCCTCCTCCCACGCGTCGGCGTGGGGCGCGAGCTCCTTCTCGGCGAAGGTGCGGACCTGCTTGCGAAAGAGCTCATGCTCTTCGGTGAAGGGATTGAAAACCATGCGTGCTCCAGGGTGGGCGTCGCCGGGTGTGCCTCGGCGCGATGAATGAACGTGCATTCATTTTCTACCCGTTCCCGACCCGGCTGGCAAGGCCCTTGCTGCGAACGCGAAAGAGCCCTGACTCCTCTCGGGGCCAGGGCTCTCGCGCTAGTCGTCGCTAGCGTGTGCGCGGCAGCCGTCCGCTGCCGGCGCGGCTCAGCGGTCGATGGTGTCGGCGCCGGGGCCGGCGTCGGTGGTGCGCACCGAGCCGCTGCCCTCACCGATGATGGTGAAGACCACGCGACGGTTGCGCGCGTGCTCAGCCGCGTTGCGGGCGTTCGGGACGATCAGCTGCGTGGGACCGAAGCCCTGCGCCTCGAGGCGAGACGCGCTGACGCCGTGCTCGACCAGGTAGCGCATGACCGACTCGGCGCGCGCCTGCGAGAGGCGCATGTTGTTGGCCAGGCGGCCGCGAGTGTCCGTGTGACCTTCCACGCGCACCATGCGCACCTCGGGGTGCTCGTTCAGCAGGCGCGCCACGTTGTCGAGCAGCGGGAACGAGCGCGACTCGATGACGTCGCTGTTGGTGCGGAAGTAGACGGTCTGGAGGATCTCGATGCCGCCCTCGCCGATGACCACGTCCGTCGGCTCGGGACAGCCGTGGTACTCCGCGGTGCCGGGCACGGTGATGCAGCTGTCGACCGGGTCGTTGATGCCGTCGCCGTCCTGGTCGGGCCACGGGCAGCCGTTGTTCGCGGTCGGGCCGGCCTCGTTCGGGCAGCGGTCGGCGGTGTCGGGGATGCCGTCGCCGTCGTTGTCCGGCTCCGGGCAGCCGTTCTCGTCCTCGAAGCCGTCCATGTCTTCGGCGTCGTTCGGGCACGCGTCGGACACGTCCATGATGCCGTCACCGTCGTTGTCCGGCTCCGGGCAGCCGTTCTCGTCCTCGAAGCCGTCCGCGTCCTCGGGGTCCATCGGGCACTGGTCGTTCACGTCGAGGATGCCGTCACCGTCGTTGTCGGGATCCGGGCAGCCCTCGGTGTCCTCGAAGCCGTCCGCGTCCTCGGGCTCGGTCACGCACTGGTCCTCGTCGTCGTAGATGCCGTCGCCGTCGGTGTCGAGGCGCACCACCGTGCCAGCCTCGGGCTCCGTGTAGCCGACCATCGCGAACACGCGGAAGTCGGGCGAGCCGAAGCCGCGCACCAGGCCGGGACCGCCACCGATGCCGACCGCGAGGCCGCTGGTGTGCACGTACTTCACGCCGGCGAGCAGCTCGAACGGCGTCTCTTCACGATCGAAGAAATTCTGGAACGTGGTGCGGCCGTGCACTTCCAAGATGGCGCGCAGGTCCGTGTCTTCGAGGAGGCGGATGTTGGCGCCGATGCCGTAGGTGAACTCGTCACCCTGGCGCGCGCCGTAGAAGCAGTTGGCGCCGACGCCGACGGTGCCGAGGTCACGGCAGTCCGCGTTGTCCGGGCGCATGTGCGCGCCGAGGTTGGCCATCAAGCGCAGGCGTCCCACGTTGACCTGGGCGATCACACCGGCGCTACCGGCGATGCCGCGCTCGCCCGCGTAGTGCTGGCCGCCATCGAAGATGTTGGCGGTGGGGATGATCAAGCGCCCCTCCACCGAGAGCATGAAGACGCTGTCGGCGCTGCCGAACAGACGCAGGCGACCGCCGACCCAGAGGTCACCGAGCGTGAAGCCATCGGCCAGGTAGATGGGGATGTTGCCCGGGGTCCCCGCCGGGCTGTCGCCGTCCACCACGCCGGTGTTCATGAGGCTGGTCGGGATGTCCTCACCGTTCTCGAGGAACACGATGGGGATGCCGATGGAGATCGTGAGGCGGTCCCGAATGCCGAGCGAGGCGTTCAGGTTGCCCGTGAGCTGGTGCTCCACCACGGAGAACGACTCGCTGCCCGCGTCCCCGCGCGTGAGCTCGTACACGAGCGGATCGTTGGCGTAGTCGATGTAGAACTGCGCACCGAAGCGCATGTCCCCCTGGACCTCGGCGGAGCTGACGGCAAAGCCGTCATTGGTCTGCTCCGACGGTGTGAAGCGGTTGAGCTGAACGCTCGGCTGTGCAGCGGCCAGCGAGGCACCGCTGACCAGGGTCAACACCGCCAAGCGGGTTGCGAGTCGCTGGAGTGCGGTAGCGCCTGTCTTCGAGTTTTTCACTTGAGCCTCCTGGGGTTCCGCAACGCGGCATTGCGCAGGTTGCGTGCTGTTCCGGTCGCGAGGTTATCACCCACAACGTGAAATAGGACACCGATGCGGCCCGCCCCTATTCGAGGACAAAGGCCGTTCGTCTGGGGAGGTTGCCACACTTTTGGATTCCTCAAAAAGCGAATTCCTACACCTTCACGGAATAATCGCCCGGTACGCCGACGGCCCCACGCATCCTGGTATAGATGACGCCCATGTCCTACCGGAGCGTGCCCGAGGCGACCAGCGCGATGCCCTCCGGCATCCCGTTCATCATCGGCAACGAGGCGGCCGAGCGCTTCAGCTTCTACGGGATGAAGGCGATCCTCTTCACCTTCATGACGCGGCACATGCTGGACGCGGCCGGCGCCCCCGACCGACTGACCGAGCCGGAGGCGAAGGCGTTCATCCACACCTTCGTGGCCGCGCTGTACGCGCTCCCCATCCTGGGCGCGATCGCCGCCGACGGCTGGCTCGGGAAGTACCGGGTGATCCTCGCGCTCTCGGTGGTCTACTGCGCCGGACACGCCATCCTGGCCGTGAACACCACGCAGGCGGGGCTCATCGCGGGGCTCGCGGTGCTGGCGATCGGCGCGGGCGGCATCAAGCCCTGCGTCTCGGCGCACGTGGGTGACCAGTTCGGGCAGCAGAACGCGCACCTCGTCACGCGCGCGTTCGCCTTCTTCTACCTGTCCATCAACGTGGGCGCGGCGATCGCCCAGAACCTCGTCCCGTGGCTCCTGGAAGAGCACGGCCCGCACGCCGCGTTCGGGCTCCCGGGCGTGCTGATGGTGATCGCCACGTTCGTGTTCTGGCTGGGGCGGCACCGGTTCGCGCACATCCCGCCCGGAGGGAAGGAGTTCGTGAAGGAGGCGCTCGGCGCCGAAGGCCTGCGCGTCTTCGGGCGCCTGGCGCTGCTCTTCACGTTCGTGGCGCTGTTCTGGACGCTCTTCGATCAGACCGCGTCGAGCTGGGTGGCCCAGGGGCAGCGCATGGAGCTGCACGGCCGCGAGTGGCTGGCGGCGAGCATGCAGTCCGCAAACCCCATCTTCGTGTTGTTGCTCACGCCGCTCTTCGCGCTCTACGTGTACCCCGCCATCGAGCGCCGCTTCTCACTCACGCCCATGCGCAAGATCGGCATCGGCATGGTGCTGGCCGCGCTGTCGTTCCTCTACTCGGCAGGCCTCGAAGCGGTGCTCGACATGGGCGTGCGCCCCACCATCTTCTGGCAGCTGATCGGCTACGGCTTCCTGACGGCCGGCGAGCTGCTGGTGTCCGTGACTGCGCTCGAGTACGCCTACACGCAGGCCCCGCTGCGCATGAAGTCCATGGTCATGTCGCTCTACCTGGCGAGCGCCGCGCTCGGCAACCTCTTCACCGTGGGGGTGACTCGGCTGACCACCGACGAGGCCGGGCACGCGACGCTCCGCACCTGGCAGTCGTTCGTGCTGTACGCAGGGCTCATGCTGCTGGCCACGCTGCTCTTCGTGCCCTACGCCCGGCGCGTGCGCGAGCACAGCTACCTGCCCAACCCATGAGGCGTCTCGGCGGTCTCGACCTCGCGCGGGGGCTCGCGTGCCTCGGCATGATCGAGGCGCACGCCTACGACGCCTACGTGGACGCACCGCATCGCGCGGGCGCGGCCTTCGCGGTCACGCGCTTCGTCGCCCTCTTGCCCCTGCCGCTCTTCCTGGTGCTGGCCGGCATGGGTGTGGCGCTGCGCATCGAGCGCGCGCGCGAGCGTGGTGAAGCCCCCCGAGACGTGGAACGCGAGCTGCTGAAGCGCGGCGCCGAGGTGCTGGCCAGCGGCTACGCGCTCAACGTGATCTACGGGCTGATGGACGGCGCTCGCGACGTGGCGTCGTACCTGCGGTTCGACGTGCTGCACGTGATCGGAGCGAGCCTGATGCTGGTGGGGCGGCTCTTGCCGGGGCGCGCTCGACCCCAGCGCGCGGCGCTGGGGCTGGCGCTCGTGACGTTGCTGCCGAGCCCGTGGCTGAACGCGGCGGCCGCCGAGCTCGAGAGCCCGCTGCGCTTCGTGCTCGTGCCCTTCGTGGACGTCGCGCCCTTCACGGTGATGCCCCTCTTTCCGCTCGCCAGCTGGTGCGCGCTCGGCGTGGCGCTGACGCCCGTGTGCGTTCGCTGGCCGGGGCGGGTGGCGCTCGTGGCGCTCCCGCTCGCCGCGGCCGCGAGCTTCGGCATGCAGGCGTGGCTGAGCGCGGACGGGGTCACGCTCTCACGCCAGCATCCGGCGGTGTGGCTCAACGCCGTGGACCTTGCGGCGCGCGCGCTGGTGGCGATCGGCGCCTCGCTGGTGGTGTATCCCCGCGTCGCGTCCACGCGCTTCGCCGTGCCCGTGCTGCTCACGCTCGGGACCGCGTCGCTGCGGGTCTATGCGCTGCACCTGCCGTTCGCGTACGGGGCGCTCGGCAAGCCGGTGCGCGCCGTGGCCGACATGAGCGCGGCCCAGGCCACGCCGTGGGTGCTGGGGCTGATGGCGCTGACGTACGCGCTGGTGCTCGCGAGCGAGCGACTGACCGAGCGGTGGCGCGCACGGCCGCGGGGCCCGTACAATCCGGTCGTTCCATGACACACGAGCTCTTGGCCACCACGGACCGGTGGATTGCGGGGGACCCGGACCCCACCACGCAGCGCGAGCTGGCCGACCTGCGCGCACGGCACGTGGCCGGCCCAGACGGCGAGACCCGCGCGGGCGACACGCTGGCCCTGCGGATGAGCGAGCAGCTGGAGTTCGGCACTGCGGGCCTGCGTGGGCTGGTGGGGGCCGGGCCAGGGCGCCTCAACCGCGCCACCGTGATCCGCGCGACGCACGGGCTGTGCGCGTGGCTCGCAGCGCAGGTGCCAGGCGCAGCGGAGCGCGGCGTGTGCATCGGCTTCGACGCGCGCCCCGACAGCCGCCGCTTCGCGCACGACGTGGCCGCCGTGGTCGCGGGCGCGGGCATGGTGGCGCGGCTCTTCGAGGAGTTCGCCCCCACTCCGCTGGTGGGGTTCGCGGTGCGCGACCAGCACGCGGCCGCCGGCGTGGTGATCACCGCCAGCCACAACCCGCCCGAGTACAACGGCTACAAGGTGTTCTGGGAGCACGGCGCGCAGATCGTCCCGCCTCACGACGAAGGCATCGCCGCCGCCATCGCGAGCGCGCCGCCGGCGAACGCGGTGCCGCAGCGCGCCGAGACTGACGCGCGTGCCGCGGGGCTGCGCGTGACGCTGGGCGACGACGTGCGCGAGCGCTACGTGGAAGGCGTGCTCGCGCTGCGGCCGCTCCCGCCGTCGGTGAACGGGGCCCGAGCGCTTCGCGTGGCCTACACACCGCTCCACGGGGTAGGCCTCGCCACGGTGTCCACCGTGCTCGCGCGCGCGGGGTACACGGACGTGCACGTGGTGGCGTCGCAGGCGGCCCCCGACGGCACGTTTCCCACGGTGCGCTTCCCCAACCCCGAAGAGCCCGGCGCCCTCGACGCGCTGCGCACGCTGGCGGGCGAGGTTAGCGCGGACCTCGCGGTGGCCAACGACCCCGACGCGGACCGGCTCGCGGTGCTGGCCCCTCACCCGGACGGGCACTGGGAAGCGCTGAGCGGGAACGAGATCGGCTGCCTGCTGGCCGACTACCTCCTGAGCACCGGCGACGCGGGCGAGCCGCGCGTGGTGATCAACACCATCGTCAGCTCCCCCATGCTGGGGGTCATCGCCAGCGCCCACGGTGCTGCCTTCGCGCAGACGCTGACGGGGCACAAGTGGATCCACGCGCGCGCCATGCAGGAGGAGGCAGCGGGGCGGCGCTTCGTCTTCGGCTACGAGGAGGCCCTGGGCTACGCCGCCGGCTCGCTGGTGCGGGACAAGGACGGCATCTCGGCCCTGGTGCTGTTCTGTGACTTGGCGGCGCGCGAGCAGGCGCGCGGGTCGAGCGTGCTGCGGGCGCGCGATGAGCTCCTGCGGCGCCACGGCGCCTACGTGAGCTTGCAGGAGTCGTGGGTGCTGCCGGGCGCCGATGGACAGCAGGTCATCCGCGGGGTGATGGAGCGCGCCAACGCGCTCGACGTCGGGTCGCTCGGCGGGGTGCCGCTGCTGGCGCGCTTGTCGGGTCGCGATGCCACGCGGCGCCTCGTGGACGGTCGCACGGAGGCGCTCGGCTGGGCCCCGAGCGACCTGCTGGTGCTGGAGCTCGAGGGGGGGCAGCGCGCGATGCTGCGCCCGAGCGGCACCGAGCCGAAGCTCAAGCTGTACTTCGATGGGCGCGCCGAGCCCCGCGAGGGGGAGCCCATCGCCGAGGCGCGAGCGCGCGCCCAACAGGTGGCGAAGGCCATCCGCGACGACCTGGTGGAGCGCCTGGGGGGCGCGCCGGCTCGCCCGCTTTCTTGACCCTGGCGCTGCCTCGGCCGACAAACTTCGGCGAGGACCCATGACTGGCGCACGCATCACCGACGCGATCGAATACTACGGCAGGCAAGGACAGGACCGCGGCGCCGTGCGCGTGGTGCGTCGCCGGGACCCCGACAAGTTCCGCTGGCGACGCGCCGTGGCCGCGCTGACCGCCGCCGCCGGCAATCGTCGCGGCAGCGATCGCGCCCGCCTCGAAGAGCCCGTGCGCGAGCTCGTGCTGGACCTCGAGGACGGACAGCTGATGCGCGAGATCATCCTCGACGCGCGCCGCTTCCGCGTGGACCTCGATCGCGGCGAGGTGCTGCCGTTCCGCACGCTGGGCGACCTGCGTCGCACCACGTTCCTGACGGGCACGGACCTCGAGAGCGTGCGTCGGTACATCGCGCTGCCGGACGACTTCCACGCGCCCATCGACACGGCCGGTGTGGTGGTGGTGGGGCGCGCGCTCGCGGAGCAGCATCGCCGCAGCGCTCAGCGCATCCTGCTGGAGCTCCCCGAGCTGCCGCCCACGCGCACCGAGAGCCCGCTGCGAGCGCAGCTGCGCGAGCGTGGGCAGCGCGACGCCGACGCCGCCACGCGCTGGCGTGCCGTGGCCGACGCCATCTTGCGTGACGACCCCTGAGCAAGCTCAGCGGTATGCGCGACGACCCCTGAGCGAGCCCTCAGAGGCCGGCCAAGAGCCCGTGCAGCACGTCGATGCGGACGCCGTAGCCCGGCACCGCGTCTTGGCCGACGGTCCCCGCGTGCACGCCCACCACGCGCCCATCGCGGTCGAACACCGGTGAGCCCGGCGTCCCCACGAGCGCGTGCTGCAGCTGGCGGTCGGGCCCTGCACCGGGAAGCTCCACCACATTGGTGATGCGCCCACCGCGCAGGCCACCGCCGTTGCCCGCGGCCGCCCACACGAAGATGGCGGTGCCGTCGGGCAAGCCCACGACGTCGTCGGCGGGGGCGAGCGACGTCAGCGCGGGCGCGCTCCCGGTCACGCGCAAGAGGCCCACGTCGGGGCCGATCTGCGCGCCAGCCGGCAAGCCCGGATGCCGATACATGTGCTCCACGTCCTGCGGCACGCCACCGGGCGGGCGCACGAAGGCGCGGTGACCGCTCTCGGCCGCCGCTTGCAGCGCGTGGATGCAGCGCGCCGACGTGGCGATGAGGTCACGACGCACCGCGAAGCCCGCACAGATCTCGTGCTCGCGCCCGAGCGGGTCGCGGTGCAGTACGGAGAAGAGCGCTCCAGCATGTGCCGTGGCGATGCGCGTGGCGTCTGCCGCGGTGGGAGGCGGCGTGCGCACGCGATGGAACCACCAGAGGCCCACGCCCACCGCGAGGCCCACCGCCAGCAACGCGAAGCAGCCGAGCAACGCCACGACCCCCATGCGAACACCGCTGCGCGGCGGCGTGGGCGGGCTCGGATACGAGGGACGCTTGGGCGCCTCGTCGCTCAGGTTGCGCGCGGTCTGCGCCACGTTGGTGGGCGGCGGCGCTTCGGGAGGCGGTGGCGCGGGTGACCCCGCCGGCACGAAGAGCACCGCCCGGTCCCCCAGCGGCGGTGGACGCACGGACACGTGCGCGCCCGCGGGGCGCATGGTGGGGCCATCGGAGGTGATCAGCTCCACCCGCACGCGCGGACCGCCGGCCCCGAACTCGAGCTCGTCGCCGTCGGCCAGCGTGGCCTCGGTGATGCGCTCGCCGTTCACCCAGGTACCGTTGCGGCTCTTGGTGTCGGTCAGGTGCCAGGTCTTGCCACGCAGCACCAGCTGCGCGTGGAAGCCCGACGCGTCGAGATCCGCGTTCGGATCGAAGGCCAGCTCGTTCTCCGGTTGCCGCCCAACGCGGACCGGACCCGCGTCGAACGTGAGCGTCCTGCCTGTGTGGGCTCCGAACGTCTGGTGCAGGCGGATCAAGCGGTCACTCGCAAA
>CAZEAA010000185.1:0-11756 GCA_964510015.1 uncultured Sandaracinaceae bacterium | reverse complement strand
GGGTCCGAGGGTTGGGGCAGCGGTCGGTCAGGCGTGACGAATTTGCGCAGCGCATAACTTCGTCGCCCACGTGGAAGAACGTTTGATGTATCGTCCAGCCCCTGAGAGACCGTTATGTCACACCCAAGAAACAACCGACTCCCACTCCTCTTGGTTTGCGCGGTGCTTGCCTGTCCGGCGGCGTCGCGCGCTCAGTCTCCAGTCGACGAGGCGCAAGCCCAGGCGCAGGCTGCGCGCGACGCGTATCACTCGCTGGACCTCGACCAAGCGCAGGAGCAAGCACGGGCCGCGGTCGACACGTGCGAGCGCGGAGGTTGCCCAGCGCCGGACATGGCGCGCTACTACGTCCTCCTCGGGATGGTCGAGTACGCGGCCTCGCAGGACCGTGACCGCGCGCGGGCCATGTTTCGGCAGGCGGTCCACACGGACAACGCCGTGGAGCTGGACCCCGAGCTGGCCACGCCGGACCTCCAGGCGATCTTGGTGGACGCTCGCGAAGACGTCGCCATCGACGGAACGCTGTCGCCGGAAGAGGTGGCCGCACGCCAAGCGGGCGAGGAGCGCCCGGGGCTGCACGAGGGTGGCACGTGCCACGCGGACTCCGAGTGCGCGGGGGGTCTCATCTGCGAGTCGAACATCTGTGTGAGCGGAGAGCGCGCCGCCGTCGAAGAGAACCCCGAGTGGCAGCGTTTCTTCCTCGAGCTGGGCTTCAACATGGCGGCCGCCACGGCGAGCGACCAGATGACGCCGGCCGACGCGCCCACGCTCGGCACCATTCCGAACTCCGGGGCCCCCACGCTCGACCCGCAGCGCGACAACCTCGCCTCGAACGACGCGTACTACCTCGGCGGCACCAATGGCTGTAACGCCCCCGCGCCCACGGGCGCCACGGCCGACGAGGACAACTACTGCGTCCGCGTCACCTCGGGCCTCTTCGTCTTCGCTCCGGGCGTCCACGTCGGTCTCGGCGCTTGGATCACCGACCGCTTCGGCATCTCGTTGCGCGCTCGCATCGGCATCGGCCACGGCGGCGGCGGCGCCCTCAGCTTCATTCAGGCCGGCCTCCGGTTGCACTACCGGGTCATCGTCCCGAAGCCCGAGGGCCTGCACATGTCCATCCTGTTGGGCGCGGCCTACGGCCAGATCCAGGTGCGCCCCAAGCAGGTGGGCGCCGACCGCATCTGGGCCAGCACCGGGCCCCTCAGCGTGGACCTGGGCCTGAACCTCGGCTACCGCTTCACGCCGAACGTCGGCATCTTCGTCCAGCCGGGTGCCTACGTCATGCTGCCGGACTTCTCGCTGGGCCTCCAGGCCACCGTGGGCGTCGACTTCGCCATCGGCACCGTGGGTGGCGCGCCGCCTCCCCCGCCCGAGCCCGAGCCCGAGGATGACGACCGCGATGGCGACCGCATCCTGAACCACAACGACGCCTGCCCCGACGAGGGCGAGGACGTGGACGGCTTCGAGGACACCGACGGCTGCCCCGAGCTCGACAACGACCGCGACGGCATCGTCGACGGCGCCGACGCCTGCCCCCGCGAGGCCGAGGACATGGACGGCTACGAGGACCAGGATGGCTGCCCGGAGCGCGACAACGACGGCGACGGCGTGGCCGACGTCGACGACGCGTGCCCGAACGAGGTCGGCGTGGGCATCGCCCGCGGCTGCCCCGAGCCCGACCGTGACGGCGACGGCGTGGTCGATCGCATGGACAACTGTCCGGAAGAGGCCGGCCCGCGTGAGAACCACGGCTGCCTCGAGGAGCAGTTCGTGGAGATCCAAGAGGACCGCCTGGTCATCACGCAGATCATCTACTTCCGCACCAACCGCGACGTCATCGAGGAGCGCTCGTTCCCGCTGCTGGCGCAGATCGCCAACGTCCTGAACTCGCACCCCGAGATCACGCACATCGCCATCGAGGGCCACACGGACAGCCGCGGTCGCGCTCGCAACAACCTGACGCTCTCGCAGCGCCGCGCTCGCTCGGTCATGAACCACCTCATGACCACGGGTGGTGTGGACGCCGCGCGCCTCAGCTCGGAGGGATACGGCTCCACTCGCCCGGTCATCGAGAACGCGACCACCGAGGAAGAGCACGCCCAGAACCGCCGCGTGGAGTTCGTGATTCACAACAACTGATCCCGGCTGACGCCCCTGCCTTGACCGGTCACCCCGCGCGTACGACCTTGCGCGGGTGACCGGTCTTCGCATTTTCACCATCGGCGGTGTCCCCGTCTGGGTCAGCCCCTGGTTCTTCCTCTTGGGGCTCGTCTACGTGAGGATGCTGGGATTCAAGGAGGGCGTGATCGTCACGCTCTGCGCCGGGATCAGCATCCTGGTCCACGAGCTGGGGCACGCCCTGGTGGCCTCGCGTTACCGTCTGTCGCCGCAGATCCTGCTGCACGGCTTGGGGGGCCTCTGCGCGCACGACCGAGCCGAGCGCGACCGACACGACGCGCTGATCCTGTTCGCCGGGCCGTTTGCGGGGCTGCTCCTGGGCTTCGCCGCGCTGGGCGTCCAGCTGGCCCTCGAGGCAGGCGGCGTCGCCATCTCCCCCGAAGGCGGCCTGGTCTTCCAGGTCATGCTCTACATCAACATCGGCTGGTCGCTCGTGAACCTGCTGCCCATGTGGCCGCTCGACGGAGGGCGGTTGTTCCGCTTGGGGCTCCTGCAGTTCCTGCGTCCTCTGTGGGCGGAGCGCGTCACGCACGCCACCGCCATCGTGCTGCTCGGTAGCGGCGCGGCCTTCGGCTTCAAGAGTGGGAGCACGATGCTCGGGATCATGGCCCTCTACTTCCTCATGCAGAACCTGCGCGTGCTCCTGGGCGAGGCGCAGGGCGACATCGTGCGAGGTCGGAACCCGCGCGCGAAGGCCATGCTGGCGGACATCCAGGCGGCCTACGAAGCGGGCAACGACACCGAGGTGTTGCTGCGGGGCCATCGCCTGCGCGAAGAGAGCCACCTGCCCGAGGCGGTGGTGCGCAAGCTGTTCGCCATGCTCGGCGTCAGCACCGCGCGTCTCGGGCGCCACAGCGAGGCGCTCTCGTACCTGCAGCGTGGGGAGACGAACCCCGACGTGGTGGAGGCGGCCATCGAGTGTCTGCACATGCTCGACCGCGACGCGGAGCTGCGGGCGCTGCTGGCGTCGAAGGCGTTCCAGCTGCTCAGCGCCACGCGCCGCCAGGAGATCCTCGAGGTGCTCGACGCCGAGGCCTGAGCGCGCTCAGCTGCGCTGGCTCATCGGCAGCCGGGCCCGCGCGATCTCGCGGCGCGCGATCAGGCGCTCCGGCGAGAAGGGGGCGAGCGGTGGCCCAAAGGCGGCCTCGCGCGAGCTGACCGGAGCGCTGCGCTGCGCGAGCTCGTCGAGCGCGGTCAGATAGGCCCCGAGCGTGTGCGGCCCGAAGAGCGTGGACGCCCCCTCGTAGCGTTGGTGCGCGTACTCCTCGCGGGTGGTGATGTAGCCCGCGTAGCCGTTCGAGTGACCCGCCACCAGGGCATCGGGCGCGCTCGGCCAGTGCTCGCGCAGCAGCGCCCGCACGCGCCGACCCGCCACCGTGGTGGGCTCGCCGGGCAGCAAGGCGAGCGGCAGCCCCGCGAGGCACAGCAGCTGAAGCGGCAGGAAGCGCGGCGCCCAGGGCTCGTCCGTGAGCACCCCGCCTTCGTAGGCGGCGCTCATGTAGGCCATCGAGTAGTCGAAGCGGCCGAGCCCGGCCAGCCGCGTGTAGGGCACCAGCCCGAGCGCCAGGCCCCGCACCCCGTGCCCCACCTCGAACAGCGGCAGCTGCGGGTCGTCGGTCGTCGCGCGCTGGCGGAGCGTCGCGAGGGCGTCGAACACCGGCCGCAGCCCGTGCAGCGGACCCGGGCCCTCGAGGGTGCCGAGGCTCATGCTCAGCCCGATGCGCGCAATCCGCGTGCGGACGGACCTCGGGCGCCGCCCGCGACGCGGCAGCGGTCCCACGAACCGCTCGGCAACCGGCGCGTCGGCCATGTCCACGTGCAGCGTGCGGCCCTCCACCCGGCCGTCGAGCGGCGGCGTGCGGGCCGCGCGCTCGAACGCGCGCCACGCCCACTCGGCCTGCAGCGTGCCGTTCAGCTCCGCGCTCTGGTGGTCGTCGTCGTGCTCGCCGATGGCCTCGCCGCGCGCGGAGCTCCAGCGACGGTTGGGAGACACGTCGCCCGCCGCCCCCTGCGAGAAAATGGCCACGAACTCCGGTCGGTGCGCGGGGTCCTCGGCCGCGCGGCGCTCGAGCAGGGCCGCGGCGATGCCCTTGTTGTCCGAGTGCAGCTCGTCCAGGTGCGGATGGAGGCTCGTGCCGTGCAGCCCGAACCAGTTCACCAGGCCGAGCCCGCGCCCGCTCGCGTCGGTCACGCGCAGCGTCTGGGTGTCGCGGTCCGTGCCCAGCTCCGGACGCTCGAGCGGCACCGGGCGCGTGTCCTCGTTGTCGTTGTAGGCGCGCACGGAGCGGTTGAACGCCACCGGCACGTGGTACGGGATGCGCGCCGGCGCGTACTGCAGCGTGGCGGGCTCGGCGGCCCGCGCGGCGCTGGCGATGGCGTCCACGATGCCCGTGACCACCGCGCCGAAGACCACCGGTGAGAAGCCCCGGTTGGTGGTGTTGTACATGGGGAACTGCGACAGCCCGCTCGGCCCCGAGTGCGTGTGGGTGGCTCCGAGCGCCACGTTGTGAGCGCCGAGCCCCGCGAGCTCCGGGGCCTTGGCCGCCCGCGCCTGCAGCTCCGCCAGGACCCCCAGGCGCACCGCGCACGTGATGTAGCCGAGCTCCGCCACCACCAGCACGACCTCGGACCCAACGTTCGCGTCCGCGAGGTACATGGCCCGCGCGAACAGCGGGACCCCCACGCCGCGCACCTTGTGATGCGGGTGCTCCCAGCCCAGCATGGCCATTCCGGGCTCGTACGCCGTGATCTCGCGGCGGGCGAAACCCGCCCGGTAGCGCAGCGCCTGACTCGGGCTCGTCTCGTCCGAAGCAACCATCGCGCGAGATGTAGTGCAGGATCCGGCTCTCGACCAGACGCCCACCTCACGGTCGAATGGAGTAACAATGGGGCGGCTGTTACGCCACTCGACCTCTCGCGACTCGTGGCACCCAAGGAGCCTCCCCATGCACTTCACTCCCGTGACTCATCAGGCCGCGCGCCTCTCCACCTCGTTCACCTTTCTCGCGGCCAGCTTGGCCTTTGCGGGTTGCGGTGAGTCCACGCCTGCCGAGGCCCCCTCGGCGCCCCTCGAGGCTCCCACGGCGCCCGCGACGAGCACCGCCTGGCAGGTGGCCACCGACGGCTCCGCGGTGGACTTCATCATGGAGGCGCCGCTCGAGAACATCCACGGCCGGGCGCCCTCGTCCGTGAACGGCGAGCTGAGCCTCGACCTCGCCAACCTGGCGTCGAGCACCGCGCTCGTGCGCATCGACCTGCTGCAGCTGGAGGTGCTCCAGCAGAAGCGCGAGACGGCCGACCAGGCCTTCGGCGAAGAGGTGCGCAGCGAGACCCAGAACGAGCACGTGCGCACGTGGTTCGAGATCTCGCCCGACGCCCCAGCGGACGTGCGTGAGGCCAACCGCTGGGCGGAGTTCCGCGTGGAGCGGGTGGACAACGTGAGCGAGGCCAACGTGACCGGCATGAGCGGCGACGAGCGCGTGGTGCAGGCCACTCTCCACGGCCAGCTGCGCGTGCACGGACACACCGTCCCCAAGAGCGCGCGTGTGGAGCTGACCTTCACCTACGAAGGCGCCAACGCCACGGGCGTGCGCGTGCGCTCGCTCGAGCCCGTCTCGGTGGGCCTCGAGGAGTACGACGTGCGGCCCCGCAGCGCGTTCGGCACCCTGGCGGAGCGCACCCTCGCCGCCCTCGGCGAGAAGGTGGCCACGTCGGCGCCGGTCACGTTCGACTTCCGCGCAGCCCCCGCCGCGCGCTGAGCCGGCGCCCGGACCTCGCCCCACGGCCACACCCTCGGCGCTACCAGCGACGGGGCGCTAGCGCGAGACGAGGGTGTCCAGGCGGTCGAGCGCGTCGTCTTGGTGCCCTGCCTGGCGCGCCCACTCGAGGTAGCGCCGGGCGTGCTCGTGGCCGCGCAGCTTCACCGTGCGCTGCAGCTGGTCCACGAGCCCGAGGCCGACCACGGCGTTGTGATGCACGTGCAGGTCCAGCAGCCAGGCCACCCAGTCCGTGGCCGTGTCCGAGCTGGCGAGGGCCGCGGCGTAGGTGGCCACCGTCTCGATTTGGCGCGCCTCCAGCAGGTCTCCCTGCTCGATGCGCATCTCGATCTCGCGGGCCACGCGCCGGAACATGCGCGCGGCTTCCTCGGTGCGGCCGGCGTCGAGCGCGCGCTCGACCACTTCGCCCAGCAGCTGATACGTCCAGCTGCGGCTCGGCTCCACGGCGAAGCCGCTGAAGGTCTCGTCCTCGGCGATGGCGGGCGTGCCGCAGTGCGGGCACTCCTTGGCGGTGTCGGGGAAGGGCGTCTTGCACGCGCGACACATCGTCATGAAGCCGGTGGTCTTCGCCTCGCGGGGCGCGCGGTCCACCATGTAGAAGAGCAGCTCTTGGGTGCCGAGGCGCACGCGGTCGCCGTCGTGCAGGAGCGCCGCGCCCTCGATGAGCTGGCCGTTCACGCGGGTGCCGTTGCGGCTCCCCAGGTCCATGATCTGAGCCGTGTCGCCGCCGATCAGGACGCGGGCGTGCTGCCGCGAGACGAGCGGATCTTCGAGCGTGACGTGGCACTCAGGGCTACGTCCCATCAGCACTTCAGGTCCGACCAAGTCGAACTCTTGAAGGAGGAATTTCAGTCTAAATCGCGCCACCAGCTTGCTCCGGGCTGGAAAATATCACAATCAGCCGATTAAGGTATGTCCAAGTGGGCAGAAATCGACCTGCACTCATGCAGCGATGACCCGCTCTAGCCCCTCGAGGCGCTTCAGGCGGAAGCGCTCGGCGGCAGAGAAGGCGTGCGACCGGCTGCGCATGGCCTCCATGTAGGCGCGCAGCGACTTGAGGTTCTTGTAGCGGACCTTACGCACGAGCGAGTGCATCTGCTCGATGTCTTCGGAGCTGACCAACACCGAGGCCGCCAAGTGGGCCTCGATGACCCAGTCCAGCCACTCGGGCGCGTCGAGCCCGTCGCACAGCTGCAGCGCGAAGCGGCTGGCCGTGGACAGCGTGCCCACGTCGGTGTTGGCGTGGTCGCCGCCTGCGTCGGCGCGCAGCTTTTGGAGGAAGGCGTCCAGGTGCGGCCGCAGCATCTGCTGCGCGTCGCTGTACTTCTGGAGCGCCAACGACTTCTGCGCGAGGTTGCTGATGAGCGCGAACGCCGAGATGGAGCGCCCCTCGGTGGTCAGCGTGGCGTTGGGGTCCAGCTGAATCTCCACGGTGGCGTGCGACATGCTCAGCACCATCCCGCACTTGCTGCACACGCGCGCCTTGGACTCTTCGAAGGCCCCGCAGGCCATGCAGCGCACCATGTCGGTGGTGGGCCGCGTGGCCGGGGCCGCCTGCTGGAACTCCACGAACACCATCTGCTGCGCGCCGATGGTGATGCGGTCCATGTGGGTGAGCTCTTGCGTGCCCGAGATGAGCGTGCCGTTGACCTGCACACCGTTGCGGCTGCCCAGATCGCGCACTCGCACGCCATCCACGCGCACGTCGAGCGCGGCGTGCTTGCGCGACACGAGCGAGTCGTCGACGGCGAGGTGACACTCGGAGCTGCGCCCGATCAAGAACTCCCCGATCGGCATCTCGAGGTCCGTGGATTGGTAGCGGAGTCGATAGCGGCGCACGGGCGGGAACGATACCACGGCGGGTCGCGTGGAAGGGAAATCAGCGCGAGGGGTCACAAAACGAAGACGGGCCACCGAACGAACCGGGCCACCGAACGAACCGGGCGACCAAAACGAAACGGGCCACCGAAGTGGCCCGTTTGAGGTGGCGACCGAGGTCGCGCGGCAGGGAGCTGTCTCAGCCTTCGTGCGCGACGATCTGACCGAGCGACTGCTCGAGCTGACCCTGCACTTCGATGGTCTGGTTCACAAGGGCGCGCAGCTCGAGGAGGCTGCGGCGGTAGTCCTCGAACTCCGTGCCCTGCGTCCCCAGCACGTCACGCGACGTGGCGGGGTTGGTGATGATGATGTACTGCTCGGGCGTCGTGGTCAGCGCCTGGTTGGTGTAGATGATCTTGTCCGTGGGGCGATCACGCCGCGTGGGACGGGCCGGCACGGTGGTCATCGGCGTGGTGGGCGGCGTGGCCGGCCAGTCGATGAAGTGCAGGTTGCAGACCAGCTGACCGCCGGTGAGGCTGGGCACGCAGCCCGTGGTGGGACGCGCCAGCGAGTCGGTGGCCACGCCGGTGATGGCGGCGGCCGCGGCGGTGAGCGCGGCACGGTTGCGCGCGTTCAGCGTCGTGTTCGCCACGCGCTCGATCGTGGTGAAGAGCTGCTCCAGCAGCATGTGGTACTGGATGATGGGCGCCGCAGCCGCCGAGAACTGGTTGAACTGCGTGGTGGCGAAGGTGGCCACGTTGTACTCGGGGCGCGCGATGGCGCGCAGCTGCTGGATGGCCTCGAAGTCCACCTGGGCGCCGCCCGTGCGCTGCGGGTTCGACGCGTTGACGGCGCGGTCCACGAGCTGCTGCGCCTGGACCACGGCCGTGGAGGCCTCTTGAGCCTTCTCGAGGATGGCGCGCGCGTCGCGGATGGCGCCCTCGCGCGTGGCGGTGTCGTTGCGAGCCCCGGCGACCGTGATGCCGATGATGGCGCCGATGATGGCGAACAAGATCGCGAACGCCGCGATCTTGCCGGCCTGCTTGCGGCCCACTTCGGCGTCGGCCACGGGCTCGCCGTCGATGACGATGCGCACCTGCTGGGGACCGGCAGCCGCTTCGCCGGCGGCGAACGGGTCGGCCTTCTTCTTCTTGCGGCGCTCCTCCTCCTCGGCGGCGGCGGCCTGCTGCGCCTGCACCATGGGAGGGGCTTCGACCTTGGGCTTGGCGGTGCCGAGCATGGGGCCGGGCATGCCGCCCACGTTGGACGGAGGTGGCACCACCCCACCGAGGTTGGGGGGCGGGGCGATGTCGCCGCTGCCCGCCGAGACGGTGCTGGGGGCGATAGTCCGGCCCAGGCGGGCCTTCAAGTCACTGACTTTACGTGGCTTTTGAGGGTCGTCTGACATCGCTGCTCTGCTGCAAAGGGAGGGCGCGAAGGTAGCTGTGCAAGGGCAGCACTGTCAAGCGCTGCATGCCTCGCGGCGGCCTTATTCGCGCGCGCTATTCGTCCTGCGGAAGCGGCCGAAACCAGCGCAGGATCAACCACGAATCCAGCAGCGCGATGAACACCGCCAGCAGCACCACGCCGAGCGCCCATGCGTAGCTGCTGGGGGGCTCGTCCGCGAGCAGCACGAGCGAGTCCGCCGAGACGGGCTGGTCCATGCGGGTCTCGAGGTACGACCGCACCGACGAGAAGCGCCCACCCAGCTGACCGAAGGTCACGAGCCGCCCGGTGAACTCGCGCCGGGTGGCGAGGCGCTCCTGGTCCTGGTCCTCGTAGGCCACCTGGACGTACACGTTGCGCTGCCCGGCCAGCGGGTAGAGCGTGTAGTGGTCGCTGCCCAGCATCCGGCGGTAGCGGACCGCCGTGGACAGCATGGGGCTGCCCTCGATCTGCACGTACGAGTTGGGGACCAGCCGGGCAGGGTCCAGGGCGGTGGCGCTGCCCAGCACCACCACGTTCCGCCGCCCGAAAAAGTAAGACAAATCAGCGCGAAGGCTGATGGCGAGCAAGATCGCCGCGGCCACCACCACGGCCATCATGGACAGGGTGGCGAAACGGAGACCCCGAGGCGGCGCGGGGAGCGCCAGCAGCTCGGGGTCGGTTTCATCGTGCCCGATGTGGATAGCGTGCGTCACAGAGTCTATGACAGCGTAGCGCCGAAAAAGTTCGTTGGGAACGACTTCGGGGCCGAACTACCCGCGTAGACGCCAAAGGCGTCTACGAACCGTGCCTCAGCCCGCGCGCTTCTGCGCGGCGCGCAAGCGGTCCAGCAGGCGGGGCGCGGGGAAGCGCTCGAGGCTGGTGATGAACGCAGCGTCGCCGTCGCGACCCTCGGCCTTGGCGACGGCCTTGATCAGGCCGGCGCGCGAGCCGTGGTCCTTCTTCACGGCCGTGAACACGTCGTGAAGGTGGATGAGCTTGCGGTTCGACACGTGGTCCAAGCCCTTGTCGGAGTTGGCGCGGTCGATGAAGACGTCGTCGGTGGCGAGCTTCTTGAGGGCTTCGACGAGCTTCTGCTTGTCTCCAAAGCGCTCCTTGACGATGGCGAGCGGCGACTTGGTCATGATGATTCCGGGTCTCTGTTGGGAGCCTTTGGAGAGGTTCTCGCAAGGCTGAGTGAAATGGCTCGTCGAGGCGCACTCGGGACAGGGCCACGAAGCGCTCACGGGGCGCGGCATGTAGCACGTGGACTCCCGCCGATGCAAATCGGGCGGCCTCAGCATGGATCGAAAGCCCCCGAGCGCGTATGGTCCGGCCCATGTCCGGCGAGTTCGTCCACCTTCACGTCCACTCGGAGTTCTCCATGCTGGACGGAGCCGTGCGGCTCAACCAGCTCGTGGACCAGACCGCCGCCATGGGCATGAGCGCCGTCGCGCTGACCGACCACGGGAACATGTTCGGCACGGTGCAGATGCACAAGCTCTGCGAGGGCAAGAAGGTGAAGCCGATCGTGGGCTGCGAGGTGAACATCACCCCCGGCCAGCGCGGCGACCCGAGCGATCCGCGCCTGCACCACTTGGTGCTTCTGGCCGAGAACCAGAAGGGCTACGAGAACCTGGTCAAGCTGGTGAGCCTCGGCTGGGTGGACGGCCTCACGCCGCTCGGCCAGCCGCGCATCGACTTCGACCTGCTTGCGCAGCACAGCGCGGGCCTGGTGGGGCTCTCGGGCTGCATGGGTGGCTACCTGGCGCAGGCCGTCCTCATGAACGGGCCGGACGCCGGGCGCGACGCCATGGCCAAGCTGCGCGACTGCTTCCCCGAGGGGCGCTTCTACGTGGAGCTGCAGGACCACGGCTTCCCCGAGAACCGGCCGCTGAACAACGTGCTCGGCACCCTCGCGCGCGAGCTGGGGCTGCCGCTGGTGGCCACCAACGACTGCCACTACCACGAGCGCGGCGAGGCCCCTGGGCAGCTGGTGCTGCAGTGCATCGGCGCGGGCCGCAGCCTCCGCGAGATGGAGGCCATGCACCACAACAGCTCCGAGATGTACGTGAAGTCGCCGGAGCAGATGATCGAGCTCTTCCGCGACGTGCCCGGGGCGGCCCGCAACACGCTGCAGATCGCGGAGATGTGCGCTGGGCAGGTCAGCCCGCTGAGTGACCCCAAGCTGCCGCGCTTCAAGGTGCCGGGCGGTGGCACCGAGGAGGGCTACCTCGCCGACCAGGCGCGCCGCGGGCTCGAGCTGCGCCTCGCCGACATGGACCGCCGGGGCATCTCCTTCGAGCGCAAGGTCTACGAGGACCGCCTGCAGGTCGAGACCGAGATCATCAACCAGATGGGGTTCCCGGGGTACTTCCTGATCGTCCAGGACTTCATCAACTGGGCGAAGGACAACGACGTGCCCGTGGGTCCGGGGCGCGGCTCCGGCGCCGGCTCGCTGGTGGCCTACAGCCTGCGCATCACGGACCTCGACCCGCTGCCTTACGGGCTCCTGTTCGAGCGCTTCCTGAACCCCGAGCGCGTGTCGATGCCCGACTT
>CAZEAA010000184.1:0-11829 GCA_964510015.1 uncultured Sandaracinaceae bacterium | reverse complement strand
GCCATGAGCTACGTGCGCACGCGCGCCGAAGACTTCGGCATCCCGAAGGACTTCCTCGAGAAGAGCGACATCCACATCCACATCCCGGCGGGCGGCATGCCCAAGGACGGCCCCAGCGCCGGCGTCACCATGATGACCTCGCTGGTGTCGCTGCTCACCGGGATCTGCGTGCGCCACGACGTGGCCATGACCGGTGAGATCACCCTGCGCGGCCGTGTGCTGCCCGTGGGTGGCATCAAGGAGAAGGTCCTCGCGGCCCACCGCGCCGGCATCAAGCGCGTCATCCTGCCGGAGCGCAACGCTGCGGACCTGGAAGAGGTGCCCGAGGAGATCCGCGAGACCCTGGAGTTCATCCCGGTGTCCACGGTGGACGAGGTGCTGGTCAACGCCCTCGAGAACACCAACTCGCTGAAGCTCCGGCTGGGCGACGACAAGACGGTGGGGGCGGGCGTTCAGGCGCAGGCGTAGGCCCTCTTCCAGCTGAACCGCTCAGTTCGCCTGCGTCGCGCATCCGCGCTTCGCGGGCGAACTGCTTTCGGAGCTGTGCCGCCCAGTCCCTGCTGGGCCCGCTAGCCGCGCCTACACCTCTCATCGAGCGACGCTAGTGAGGCTCCATGCATGAAATGAGGCGAGGGCTGGCTGGCTGGTGGTGTGTCGCAGCGCTGATGGCGCATTGGGGAACGCTCGCCGGTTGCGGAGGAGGAAGCGCTGGCGAGATGCCCGACGCGGGGTTGGGGGAGGACACTGGCCCCACGAGCACGTGCGAGCCGGGCATGTTCTCGGAGGGAGCCGACTGCGAGTCCTGCAGCCCTGGCCAGTACTGCGCGGGCGGTGACGCGGGCCCCGTGGACTGCGCCGCAGGAGTCACCTTCGATCACGACCTCGACCCTTCCACGATGTGCCAAGCGGTCCGTCCAGCGTGCACAGCGGGCTTCGAGGAAGCGGCGGCCCCATCTCTCACCAGCAACCGTCAGTGCGCAGCCTGCGTGATGGGGACGACGTGGGATCACGACGCGAACGGGAGCACCGCCTGCGTCGCCGTCCGTGAGGAGTGCCCGGACGGCACGTCCGAGACCGTGTTCCCCACTGCCCTGAGCAATCGCGAGTGCGTCGCCTGCACCGCGGGAGACACCTACGATCACGACGGTGACCCCTTGACACCGTGCATGGCGGTCGACGGCGCGTGCTCGGCCGGGCAAGAAGAGACCCCGGCCACTCCCACCTCCAACCGCGTGTGTCGCGCTTGCGAGGTGGGGGTCACCTGGGACGATGACGCAGACCCCGCGACCCCGTGTGTGATGGTGAGCCCGTCATGTCAGCTGGGGTCCTTCGAAGCGACCCGCCCAACGGTGTTGGTCGATCGCGCGTGTGTCGCGTGCGAAGTGGGGGTGGCGTTCGACCACGACGTGAACCCGGAGACGCCCTGCGTTCCGGTCTCGACCACATGCTCTCCGGGCAACGAGCTGCTCGAGGCGACCTCGACCCGCGACCGATGCGTCTCGTGCTCCTACGGAGCGACGGACGACCACGACGCGGACCCCAACACACCTTGCCTGGCGCGGAACCGCATGATGGCGGGCTCGCGGGGCTCGTGTGTAGTGGACAACACGGACACGATGCGGTGCTGGGGTCGTGACGCGCACGCCCCCGAGAGCGCTACCCTCGAGGTCGTCGATCTCGCCGAGAGCATCTTGATCCCATGCTCGGTCGACGTCGACGGGGTCGTCGAGTGCTGGGAAGACTATGGGGTTGTCGTTCCCGCCACCCTCGAGCCCGTCATCCAGCTCGATGGGGGAGACAACAACTTCTGCGCGCTGCAAACCAACGGCGCAGTGTGGTGCTGGGGTAACGGCGAGCACTACCAGTTGTCTCCTCACCTCCAATTGGCGGAGGCCAGCCAGATCACCATGGGACGGCGTCACGCATGCGCCATCGCGAACTCGGGCGCGTTCGCCGGCCAAGTCCTTTGCTGGGGGTGGCCGGAGCAGGACTACAGGAACAACCCCGGGGACATCGGCGCCGTGAGAATCGACGCTGGGTCCGGCTTCACCTGCGCGACGACGGCGAGCGGCAGCGTGCATTGCTGGGGCTTCAACTCCAAGGGCGGGGCCGACGTGCCCATTGGCCTCCGCGACATCGTGTACGTGAGCTCGGGAGACAACGGCGCGTGCGCCATCGACGTCAGGGGAGCGCTCACGCGCTGGGGCAGCCTCGGCACGGGTCCCTTCGCCTCCACTTTCAGGCCTCTCGTGGTGCCTCCTGGCCTCGGACCCGTGACGGCCGTCGAGGTGGGCTACGCCCACGCGTGCGCGCTGGACACCCAGCGGCAGCTCCACTGCTGGGGCGCCAACGACACGCATCAGTCCCGCACGCCGCGAGATCTCGGTCGCACCGTCCAACTCGTGGCGGTCGCCGACTCCACGTGCGCGCTGAGCGAAGCGGGAGACGTGACGTGCTGGGGCGAGGGTTTCATCAACAAGGACGCCGCCCTCGCCGACGCGGGCGCGTCGGCACGAGTAGCTATCGGCGGCTCCACGGGGTGCGTCACCGACGCTGCGGGTGCACTCACCTGCTGAGGAGACCCTTACTACGGCCTCGCGGAGCCACCCGACCTCACCGGCTTCTCCAGCTTCAGCCTGAGCGAGAGGAACGCCTGCGCCGTCGTGTCAGGCGGCGTGGTTCAGTGCTGGGGCGACAACTCGAGCTGGACGCAATACGCGGCCAGCACCCTCGTGGGCGTCCAGCAGATCGTGACGGGAGCCAACACGTTCTGCGCCATCACCGCCCAAGGCGGAGTCACGTGCCGAAGCACCATGCCCGCTCTCGAGGACGTGCCGCAGGGCCTCTCGGGCGTGACGGCGATCGATGTCGTCGGTGGCGTTGCCTGCGCTCTCCAGTCGACCGGAACGATCCAGTGTTGGGGCACGTCCTTCTCGGTCCCCTCGGTCCCCTCGGTCCCGCCGGCTTCGTTGAACGACGCCGTTCAGTTCGACCTCGGCGAGCGAACGGCTTGTGCCGTTCGCGAGAACGGTCAGGTCACCTGCTGGGGTGATTCGTTCTATGGGCAGCTCGACGTGCCCGCCGACCTCCCCCTCGTAGATGCCGTGGCGGTGGGTCTCGGTCACGTGTGCGCGCTCACTCGGACGGGCGACGTGCGTTGCTGGGGGTTCAGCACGCTCGGTGCCCAAGTCGTGCCGGCGAGCTTCGACCCGTAGGCATGACGATGTACCTGGCAGGCTAGTCGCGGTCGCTCTCGGACGCCTTGATCAGCGCGTCCCGAGCCGCCCGCTTCTTAGCGTCTGACCGCCGCCCGATGATGATCAGCGACGCGGCACAGATGGTCATGAAGGCCACCACGATGGTGCACAGGAAGTACCAGATGAGCGCGCTGCTTCCGGAGCCCATCAGCCCACCTCGTCCTTCGTGAATTCTTTCGGCGTCGCCAGCCGGTAGCCCACGCCGTACACCGTGAGGATGTAGCGCGGCTTCTCGGGCAGGGGCTCGATCTTCTTGCGGAGCTTCACGATGAAGTTGTCCACCGTGCGCGTGTTGCCCGTGCTGCCCCAGACCTTCTCGAGGATGTCGTCGCGCGACACCGGCTGGCCGTTGTGGGCGTGCAGGAACGCGAGCAGCTGAACCTCGAAGAACGACAGCTGCTCCACCTGGCCGTTGGGCAGCCGCAGCTCTTGGGTGCCGGGGTCCACCACGCACTCGCCCACGTGGAACTCGTCGGCGGGCGCCAGCGTGGTGCGCTTGGCACGCCGCAAGAGGGCGCGCACGCGGGCCATCAGCTCGCTCACGCTGAAGGGCTTGGTCACGTAGTCGTCGGCGCCCGCGTCCAGGCCGCGGATCTTGTCCGCCTCCTGGCTGCGCGCCGTGAGCATGAGGATGGGCACGTTCACGTCCCACGCGCGCACGGCCTCGCACACCTGGTAGCCGTTCATGTCCGGCAGCATGACGTCCAGCAAGATGCAGTCGGGGCGGGTGGCCTTGGCCATGGTCACGGCCTCGCCGCCACGCTTGGCGTGCACCACCGAGAAGCCCTCGAACTCGAGGCTGTCGAGCAGGCCGAGGGCTAGGGCGGGGTCGTCTTCGACCAGCAGGACGGTCTGGGTGGGGGCGGACGTCACGAGACGGGACTGTAGCAGCGTTGGCGCGGAGGGCAGCCCGCGGGGGTGTCAGGGCACCTGGTCGCAGTCCGCCACGCTCTCGCCGAAGTCGGACACCTGCCCGATCACGAATCCTTCGTGGATGAGCCAGGGGACCGTCTGCTCCCCGGAGGTCGTGGGCGCGAACGTGGCCGCCGAGGGGGCCGTGACGCCGAAGCGCACGTAGAGGCTCCGCTCGGTGAGGCCAATGCTGTCCGCCACGCCCGAGGGCAGCGGGGGCAAGCCCTCGAACAGCGTGACGCCCGTCGCGAAGGGCTCGATCATCCACTCGAAGGGTTGCTCCCCGGCGACGCGCAGCGCGAGGAAGCTGCGATGGCCCTCGCCGCCGTAGTGCACCGACAGGGTGTCGAGGGACGTGCCGCTCACCGAGCGGGTGGTGACGACGGGGATCTCGGTGCGGTGGGTGACCCCGTCTTCCAAGCGGATGCGGCCCCAGGACACGGTGCGCGTGGAGCATGGGTCCTCACGGCGGAAGGTGGCTCTGGCGCTGCCGGACATGGGTGGCGTCCACGACTCCGTGCCCGGGAGATCCAGCCACCGGTAGTCCCTGGTCACTTCGAGACCGGCTGGCGACGACATCGTGTTGTTGTTGAAGCGCACGCGCGGTCCGATTTGGTACTCGCCGCCCGAAGGGGATGAGGCATAGACGAAAGAGTCCAAGCCGTAGCCAGGGTTGACCATGTTGTAGACGCCACCCGCGCGGATGAGCACCTCCACCCTCGCGGTGTGGAGCGGCGCGGGGGCGGTGGGGAACGCGAGGGTCGCCGTCAGCGCGCCCGAGTCCGTCGGCGAGAGTGGCACCAGTGCGGCACCGACTACTTCGTCCTCCGAGCTTGCGACCACCACCGCGAGGCTGTCGCGTTGCAAAGTGGCCCTGTGTGCGCTCCCGCCCACCACATCGTAGTTCAGGGAGTAGTCGCGCTCCGCGCCAGGCGCGCTCACGTCGAAGTCGTAGGGAAGGATGTTGGGGTCTTCGCCATTGGGGATGCCTTCGAGCCGCACTTCCCAGCCTATGGTCTCCCCTTCGGCCGGCGGCGCCGTGACCGGAAACACGATGGGGCCCGGCAGCGGAACGGGGGCGCGCAAGACGCTGCGCGCCATGCCACCAAGCACCGCCGTGACGTTCCAGCAGGTGGACTCGGTCTCGTCGAACTCCGCCACGCCGTCCGCGCCCGTCACGGCTTCCACGAGCGCCCCGCTGTCGCAGTCCTCCACCACCACGCGCACGTCGGCAGCGGGCAAGGCGGGCATCGCGCCGGTCTGCGTCATGACGCTCACCACGATGGGCCCGTCCACGATCACGCCCGCGTCCGAGTCCTCGCCGAGAGGTGCGCCATGCTGGCGATAACACCCCGCCACCATCATCACGCACACCAACCCCAGCCATTGCATCTTCATGGACTTGCCCCTCTCCCTGACGACTCATCTACTCGAAGGCCGATGGACAGGTTGAACGCCACGTTCCACCCGCTCAGCGTGCCCACGCGGCGCCCTCCTTGGTCCGCCGTGATGCCCTTCAGGTAGCCAATCTCCACGCGCAGCCCCGCGCGCGGGCGCGCCCGTCCGTGGATCAGCCCCAAGCCGAGGGCGAGCCCAGCGCTCGGCCGGTTCAGCACCCCCGCGGCGTCTTCGGGACGAGGGTCGATGTGGCCCCGCGCCTGCATCAGACCCAGCATCGCGAGGACGTCCAGCTGGAGACGCCACGAACCATCCAGCGCGTCGAGCAGACGGGCCCCGACCGCGCCGAGATAACCGCGGAACCGGACCTTGCCGGCTTCGTCCGTGCGGCTCCTCGCGAGGATGCTCACGCGGGCCAGCAGGCGCCGCCACTGCACGCCGAACCCGAGGTCCATGGTGACGAGCTCGTCGTCGGTGTAGCGGACCGGCAGCGGCGGAAAGATGCGAACGCCGAGCTGCAGCTCGAGCAGCAGGCGTGGGCGCACCTCGGCGTTGCCGACGTCGCCGGTGACCGTGGCCCCTGCTGGACGAAGCAGGGCCTCGACGGCGACACCGTCTGCTTCGCCGGGATCATCGGGCGCACGGCCGGGCGGGGGGCTCGGAGGCCCACTCGCCGCGTCGGAGTCGGCGCGTGCCAGCTCGCGCAGCGCCTCGTCCGTGTGGACCAGCTCCGCGAGCACGATCGCGATGAGCCGCACCCGGAGCGCCACGGGCGTGTCTCCCCACGGGACGACGCGAGCCAGCATCCTCCCTTGGCGCACGACGGACACGTGCGCGCTGTCGTCGGAGCACTCTTCGATGCGGAACGTCCCGTCGACCTCGCCGAGCTCGATGCGGAGCGCCTCCAAGAGCCGGGTGGTGTCGATCCAGGGCACGTCGCACACCTCCACCACCTGCGCGCGTGCGCCCGCGGGGTTGAGCGCGAGCACGAGCAGGAGCGCCAGCGTGGGCGCCCAGCGCGAGCCTCCCCCGAAGCGCCACCTCACTCCATCCACCCCCGAATCAAGTCGGCGGAGGGACCGTACGGGTAGAGCTCGAGGTAGCGGCGGCCTGCGCTCGCCATGCGCGGGTCCCCGCTCGCCCGAAGCGCCCGCACGAGCCGCGCGCGAGCGGGTTCTTGGAGCGCAGCGGGGAGGCCCATCGCGAGGCTGCGCTCGAAGACCGTGACGGCGCCCCTCGGGTCTCCCAAGCGCTCGAGCCGCAGCCGGCCGAGGGTGTACGCCGCGAACGCCGCGGACTGACTGCTCGCGTGACGGTCCACGATGCGCTCGAGCGGGAGCTGCGCCTCACGGGGGTGCCCCGACAAGCGCGCCAAGTCAGCCAGGCGCATGAGGTCGTCGACCCGTTGGGTACGCTCTGTCTCACGTGCGACCCCGCCTGAGCCGATCGCTTCGTACGCTTCGAGGTAGCGGCCTGCTTCGAAGTCCTGGCGCCACCCGTCCGCTCGCTCGCTTCGCGGCACCGCCCTCTCGGGCTCGGTGCGAGGTTGCACGGCGCGCTGCTCCACGATGGCGTGGTGCAGGGGCTCGAGTGGGCGCTCGGCCTCGGGGGCCACGGCGAGCGACTGACCCGCGCCCAAGCGCTGAACGTGATCGGGCACACGCGCTCCGCGAACGAGCACGGCGCCCCGCTCCACCGAGACGGCCACGCGTTCTCCGTCGCGAGTCACGGTGAACACGGTCCCGACGACCTCGACGCTGAGGGGGCCGCAGTCGATCTCCCAGCGTCGCGGGCCGTGCGGCCGCACCCGAAAGACGGCGCTTCCGTCGCGCAGCGCGAGGCGCACGTTCTCGGGGGTGGTGTCGAGGAGATCCATGCGGCTGCCCGCGGCGAGCTCGACCTCGGAGCCATCGTCGAAGCGGATGGTCTCGGCGCGCGTGGCTTCGAGGGCGGACGGCACCGGTGAACCATCGGCGAGGCGCAGCGGGCCGGGAACGCTTCGGGTGAGCGACCACCCCGTGCCCAACGCCACCCCCAGCACTACCACCGCGGCGGCCGCGATGATCAGGAAGCGAGCGTTCGTGGGACGCTTCCGGTTGGACTCCGCTCCGCGCCGGGCGCTCCCGATGCGCCGCCAGAGGGCTTGGATCTTGCGCTCGTCCACTTCGGACTCGAGGGCCTCACGCGCTCGCTCCACACGCTGGTCGAGTTGACGGAGTTGGTCGCGTTGGTCGTTCATGGTGCCTCCATGAGGGTCGCGATCATGTCGTCGGCTCGTGCGATACGGCGCTTGGCGGTGGCGATGCTGCATGCGACGAGCTCGGCGACCTCGACCAGCGAGTGCCCGTGCAGGCGCCGCAAGACCCACGCAATCTTCTCGGCGGGGCCCAGGCGGTCGAGCGCGGCGTCGATGATGCCCAGGTCCGCACGGGCTTCCTGACCGGCGTGCTGCCTGGCCTGCGCCGCGAGCGGAGCGTGGCCCTCGAACGTGCGGTCGAGTCCGAGGAGCCTTCGTAGCTGCTGACGGCGCAGGCGCTTGTGGATGCGATGCACGGTCATACGGCGGAGCCACGCGGCGAAGCGCGCGGCTTCTCGCAAGTCGGCAAGCTCATCGAACGCAGAGATGAACACGTCTTGAACCACGTCTTCGGCGTCCGCGTCGTGGCGCAGCATTCGCCGCGCCAACTTGAGGACGTCGGCGACGTGCCGGCGGTACAGCGCCTCCTCCGCCCAGAGGTCGCCATCGAGCGCGCGCGCCACGAGAAACTCATCCTCCGGGATGGGCTCGGCGAGGCGCTGAATGGGAACGAGGGCAGGTGCCACGCTGGCTTGGACCCCGAGGGAGGAAGAACGGCTCACGGTATTTTCAGAATCGCCGAACGACGGAACGGCGAACGAATCGGTGAGCCGAATCGATGCGCTGGCGGTCCATTCCTCCGAACCACCACGAGGGGATTCCCGTCCATGCTCACTCGCTCCTCCTTGCTCGTCGCCACGCTGTTGGCGCTGCTGCCTCCGCTTGCCCAGTCGCTCGTCACGGGGTGTGCGGTGCGCCCTCTGCGAGAGATTGTACCTTGCACGCAGTCGGGTGTCGTCAACGAGGTCGACATCGATCAAGTCACCGAGATCGATCTCCTCTTCCTCGTCGACAACTCCGGGTCGATGACCGAGGAGCAGAACGCGCTCATCTCCGAGATTCCCCGTTTGGTGACCATCCTCGCCACAGGGGAGCTCCCGGACGGCACCACCTTCGAGCCCGTGGCGAGCCTTCGAGTGGGCGTGATCACGAGCGACATGGGGGTGGGCGGCGTCGCTCCTGCGATGACCATGTGCGGTGAGAGTCTCGGCGATGACGGAATCCTCATCACCGACCATCGGGGGACGCGAACGGACTGCGAGGAGGGCTATCCGGCCTTCCTCGACTTCGCGTCCGAGTCCGGCGACGCCGATGCCTTCGCGACGGACGTGCGCTGCCTGGCGAACACGGGGAGCGCCGGCTGCTCGTTCGAACAGCAGCTCGAGGCCGTGCTCAAGGCCGTCACGCCGTCGACCTCGAGCATCACGTTCCCGCAAACCATTGGAGGCGTGGAGGTCCGAAATACCGTCGGACACGGGGACACGGAGAACGCCATCGATCGGGGAGACGGCGTGCTCGAGGGCTTCGTCCGGCCCGACTCTCTGCTCGCGGTGGTCGTGATCACCGACGAAGACGACTGCTCGAGCGCGGACCTCGATCTGTACGACGTCGACGCGGTGGAAGCCCGCTACCCCGTGCCGAGCTATCGCGACTCGAACAACGTGCTCCGGTTTGCAGCCACTCGTCAGTGCGCGGCCTATCGGGACGTCCAGCACCCCATCTCGCGCTACGTCGACGGGCTGCTGGCGCTGCGTCCCGGCGCGGAGGACCGTCTGATCTTCGCGGTCATCGGTGGCGTGTCACCCGAGGTGGTCGCCGCAAACAGCGAAGAGGTCCTCGACAACGACGTTTCACGCCTCGTGCACGACTACGTGGGCATGCTCGCCGATCCCTCCATGGAGGAGAGGTCCAACACGCGCGGGGACCAGCTCGTGCCCGGTTGCGTGCGGCCCAACCCCATGGCGCCGCTGGACCCGCAGCAACAGAACGAGGCGTTTCCCCCTCGGCGCCTCATCCGCGTGGCGGAGGGTCTCGACGCGGCTGGCGCGACCGGTGTGGTGACGTCCATCTGCGAGGCGGTCGACGCCGAGAACGGGAACTACGAAGCGGACTTTGCCCCCGCCATCGACGCCATCGTGGCGGCCATCGCGTCCAAGATCCCGACCAGTTGCTTGCCGCGTCCGCTCATCCGGAACGGCCAGGGTACGGTGTCCTGCACCGTCCTCGAGGTGCTGCCGATGGGAGCGACCTGCGCCGATCACGCCGGACGTGGCCGCGCGGCGAGCGCCGTCAGCGTGACCGACGATGGGCGAGAGGTGTGCAGCGTGGTGCAGGTCTCGCCGACGCTCGAGCAGCGCGATGCGGGGCAGGACCCCGAGGGACCGGGCTGGTTCTACGACGACTACTCGAGCCGCGTCAGCGAGGACTGTGCAGCCGACCGCCGCCAGCAGATCCGCTTCACGGCGGGCGCCGAGCCCACCTTGGGCGCGAGCTTCCGCCTCGAGTGCCTGTCCGCCATCCAGCCGGACGAGAGCGTGGTCGACATCGGGACCTCCTGCGAGGCCGACGCCGAGCGCTGCACGCTCGAGGGCGACGACCTGGCGGGGCTCCGCTCGCAGTACGATCGGCCCGCGGCGCGGCTCCTCTGCGACGACTACTCCAACACCTGCCGGCTCGCGTGTACGGGGGCGGCTGACTGTCCTGGCGGCTACGTCTGCTTCGACGCGGCGGCGGGAAACTTGGGCAGCTCGGCCTACTGCATCAGCCCCACCTGCGACTCGTGAGCGGCTGGTCGTCGCGGCCCGTGCGGGCGGGCTGCAGCCCCTCTCGCCGCAGCCCCTCTTGCCGTAGCCCCTCGCGCACCGCATACCCACGGCGTGGACGAGGTCTACCGCAACGAGACGAACCGCGACGTGCCGCTGGCTCAGCCCGGCGAGTTTTCGCCCATCCCCATTGGCCCACTGAACGTGTGGCCGCCGGTGGTGCTCGCGCCCATGGCGGGGGTGACCAACTGGCCGTTCCGCATGATCTGCAAGAAATTCGGCGCGGGCCTCTACGTGAGCGAGATGATCACGGCGCGCCCGCTGGCCGAGGGGCGCGACAAGACGCTGAAGCTCGCGGACTTCCACCCGGACGAGTCGCCGCGCAGCCTGCAGCTCTACGGGGTGGACCCGTACTACGTGGGCGAGGCGGTGAAGCGGCTGGTCGGTGAGGGTCACGTGGACCACATCGACATGAACTTCGGCTGCCCCGTGCCCAAGGTCACGCGCAAGGGCGGCGGCTCGGCCATCCCCGCGCGGCCGGCGCTGCTCGCTGCCATCGTGCGCGCGGCGGTGCAGAACGCGGGCGACGTGCCGGTGACCATCAAGTTCCGCAGCGGCGTGGACGACGACCTGCTCACGTACCGCGACGCCGGGCGCATCGGCCAGGAAGAGGGCTGCGCGGCGGTGGCCCTGCACGCGCGCACGGCGGCCCAGCTGTACGACGGCGAGGCCAAGTGGGAGGACATCGCCGACCTCAAGCGGCTGGTCACGCACATCCCGGTGCTGGGCAACGGCGACATCTGGGAGGCGCATGACGCGCTGCGCATGATGCGCTTGACCGGCTGCGATGGGGTGGTGGTGGGGCGTGGTTGCCTGGGGCGTCCGTGGCTCTTCGCGGACCTCGCCGCGGTGTTCGACGGCCGCGAGCCCGAGAACCCGCCCGACTTCGGCGGCGTGGCCAGCATCATGGTGGAGCACGCGTTGCTGCTCATCGAGTGCATGGGCGAGGTGCACGCCATGCGCCAGTTCCGCCGCCACGCCACCTGGTACACCAAGGGCTTTCGCGGCAGCGCACAGCTGCGTCAGGCGCTGACGAACGTGAGCACGCTCGAGGAGCTGCGCACGGCGCTCGGGTCGTTCGACTCGAGTGAGCCGTTCCCGCCCGCGGCCATGCGGGTGAAGCGCGGCAAGAC
Organism: uncultured Sandaracinaceae bacterium; assembly: GCA_964510015.1. Classification (GTDB taxonomy): domain Bacteria; phylum Myxococcota_A; class Polyangia; order Polyangiales; family Houyiibacteriaceae; genus JADJJE01. The sequence continues at coordinate 170 of CAZEAA010000184.1, read as the reverse complement.
GTCTGGCCGGCAGCGCGTGACGCTGCCCGATGGCTGGTGCGACGACCCGAACGACGCGACACCGCCGGTCGACATCCCGCTCGAGCTCATGTCCGGGGGCTGAGTTTGCGATCTAACGCACTTGTTAATTTCCCGCGACCATTGAATTGGGGGGTCGGGCAGGGCTAGCA
>CAZEAA010000183.1:0-11905 GCA_964510015.1 uncultured Sandaracinaceae bacterium | reverse complement strand
GCTGTACTCCACGCGCGCCTCGAGTGAGAGCGCTTCGGTCACGGACACCCCGATGCTGCCCGCCACGCTGACCACGAAGGTGCGCTCGAACTCGCCGCGCGGCTGGCCGCGGAGGCTCTCGAGGGGCAGGCGCAGTCGCCCGAACGACGCATCCACCGCGGGCCGCAGGCGCAGCTCGGCCATGCGCGGGCGCACCGACAGGTACACGCCACCGCCGGGCTGTGGCGAGCGCAGCGGGAGGTCGTAGCCCGTGAGCTGCACGTAGGCGCCGAGGTGGAGCGGGCCGATGAGCTCCAGCCCCAGGGCGCCGCGCACCACGGGTCGCCAGACCGCGTCCCCTGCGCGATCGAGGCGCAGCACGCCCGTGTGGATCTCGAGGGTCCCGAGGTCGGCCGCCGCAACGCTGGGACGGATCAGCAGCGCGCTGAACAAGAAGCAGACACCGAGCGCGGGCACCAGGAAGCGACGTGATCTGGGAACCGGAGTTCTCGCCGAAAGCATATGCCCGCCCAAGAGAGCAGCGGCCGTGCCAAGCCGGGAAAACCCACGAAAACCGGCTCCTCCGAGCATGGCGACGCCCCTTCGGACCGCTTCTGCCCACTGAGGTTCACGCCATGTGAACCGCGCTCAAGCGGGGGCGAACAGGCGATGGAGGCGCGGCGCGCTCCGCTGCAGCAGCCCGGCGCGCGGCCACTGCTGCTGCGAGTTCACCCAGGCGCCAATCTCGTGGAACGCGCGCGTGGCCTCGGGGATGAACATGCTGAAGCCGTGGAACGCGTGGCACATGCCGTCCCACTCTTGCAGCGTGACCCGCACGCCCTGACGCTCCGCGCGGCGAGCGAGGGTCCGGATCTCCGAGAGCAGCGTCTCGCCGCCACCGGCTTGCAGCAGCATGGGCGGGAACCCCGACAGGTCGGCGTGCACCGGCGACGCTTGCGGGTCGCGCGGGTCGGCGCCCTGCAGGTAGTAGGCCGCGAAGAGCTCCAGCAGGTCGCGCGAGAGGTAGTCGTACGGGTCGTTGAAGGCCACGCTGTCGCCGCGGCACTCGAGGTCCACCCAGGGCGAGAGCAGCACCACCAGGCGCGGCAGCGGCTTCCCCGAGGCGCGCACGCGCTGCAGCATGGCGAGCGCGAGGTTGCCGCCCGCGGAGTCCCCTGAGAGGATGATGCGCGACGCGTCCACGCCCGAGTCCAGCAGCCCGAGGTAGGCCGAGTAGCAGTCCTCGATGGGCAGCGGGAACGGGTGCTCGGGGGCCAAGCGGTAGTCGATGCCCACGGCCCGGCAGTTCACGGCGCGCGCCAGCTCGGAGATGAACGTGGCGTGCACGTGCGACGAGCACAGCGCGAAGCCGCCACCGTGGATGTGCATGAGCACGGGCCCCTGCGCGTGGGCGCCGTGCGGCGTGAACCAGCGCGCGGGCACACCCCCGAGGGACCCGCGGCGCTGCGAGACGCCTCGCACGGGAGGCGCCAGCCGCGACAGGTTCTCGAGCGCCACGCGCGTCTGCACGGGCGAGCGGTGGTCGGTCACGGTTCGGGCGGCGCGCTTGAGCGTGCGGACCATGGCGGTCGTTCGCACGCCCCATGCAGGGTGTCGTTCGAACGGATCCCGAGCCTTGTTGGTATGCGGCTGCGGAACGCGCTCCTTCGGGGGGGGAAAGGAACTCGTCACACCCGTGAGGATAGCGAAGCTGCTCCGAGAGTAAAGCAAACCCCGACGGCGTGGCCCACTTGAGCCCCGCCATCGGTGCTCTGCCTCACAGCTCGGTGGAGTCTTCGGCTTCGTCGGCGGTCACGGCCGCACCCTCCGTCTGGACCGGTGCCAGCAACAAGCGACCGAGCCCGAGGCTCAGCAGCGCAGCCACCACGCTCGCCGCGAGGATGCCGATCTTCGCGGCCGCCAGCAGGCGCACGTCGGTGAACGCCAGCTGTGCCACGAACAGCGCCATGGTGAAGCCCACCCCCGCAACGACGCCGAGCACCACCAAGTGGCGCACGCCCATGCCCACGGGCAGCTTCCCGATGCCGAGGCGCAGCGTGATGCCGATGGCGAGCAACACACCAATGGGCTTGCCGACCACGAGGCCCGCGGCCACCGCGGTCACGACGCGCCAGGACGAGGCGTCCAGCGAGCCGGCGGCGACGACGACCCCCGCGTTCGCCAGCGCGAAGACGGGCATGATGCCGAAGGCCACCCACGGGTGCAGGGCGGAGATCAGACTCTCGGAGGGTGACGTGGGCTCCGATCCCTCCCACGTGCGCACCGGCGTGATGAGCCCGATGATGACGCCCGCGATGGTGGGGTGGATGCCGGCGGCGTAGATGCCGGCCCAGGTCACGAAGGCCGGCGCCACGTACAGCAGCTTGGTGCGCACGCCGAAGCGCTGCATCACGAACACGCCCAGCAAGCCGCCGGCGGCCACCAGGAATCCGGTGAGCGCCACGCCGGACGAGTAGAAGACGGCGATGACGATGATGGCGCCGAGGTCGTCGATGACCGCCAGCGCCAGCAGCAGGACGCGCAGCGCGGGCGGCGCGCGCTTGCCCAGCAGGGTGAGGATGCCCACCGCGAACGCGATGTCGGTGGCCATGGGCACGCCCCAGCCGGAGCGCGTCTCGGGCTCACCGGCCAGCGCGAGGTAGATGGCGGCCGGCGCGAGCATTCCGCCGAGCGCAGCCGCTGCGGGCAGCGCCGCGCGGCGCCACTCGGAGAGCTCGCCGTGGTGGACCTCGCGGCGGATCTCCATGCCCACCACGAAGAAGAAGATGACCATCAAGGCGTCGTTGACGAACCACTCGAGCGAGCGCTCGAACGTGAAGTCTCCGATGCGCAGGCCGAGGGGCGTCCGCCACAGCTGGAGGTAGCTCTCGGACCACGGCGAGTTGGCCCACGCGAGCGCCATGGCGGCGGCGATGAGCAGCAGGATTCCGCTGGCCGCCTCCACATGCAGGAAGCGATCGAGCGGCCTTCGAGCGAGGCGCGCCAGGCGCAGAAGAGGCTCCCAGGCCTCGGGGGGAGCTGACGGGCGGGGCAAGGGCTCCGGAGTGGTCATCGACATGCACTTTCCCTGTTGGGTGGTTCCAACTGGGATGGCGGCCCGACCATCCTCTGTCCTGCGACCACTCGGACCGCACCCTTCGTTCGCTACTGAGCGGCAACCCTTGCACGCGCTAGGCGCTGCGTCGAGCCACATCGCTGGCTGTGGAGGTGTTCAGCGAGGCGCGGCGCAGGCACGCTGCAGGCGCGACTCGGAAGACGAGCAGCGCGCTCTGGCTTCGTCGCAGCGCGCTTGCCCATCGGCATCGTTCGGGTCGTTCGGGTCGCGTCGAGCGGCCGCTCCGTCCACACCTTCGAGGCCGCAGACGCGCTCCGCCAAGTAGCAGATGCGCTGCACCAGGCGCTCCGCCTGGGGGCAGTCGGACGAGCCTCGGTCCAGCAGCGCGTCGTAGTCCTGCTGCACGCTGCGCAGCGCGTCGTACGCCGTGACCGCGTCCAGCGTCTCGCCCTGCTCGGCCTCCGCCGAGGGCTCCATCTCGCTGTGGGCCACGCCTCCCGCGTAGCCCTCGCCCGAGGCGCCGTCGCTCGGCGCGGCCGCGGTGGTGCTCTCGCCGCCGGTGCTGGCCGGCTGGGGCGCGCTGCCTTCGCCCGCGCGGGCCGCGCAGCCCACCAACGCGAGCGCGAGAAGCGACGCGCTCACCGCCAGCGCAGCGGTCGTCAGGCTCGAGCGATGGGGCGACATCCGGTGGTCTCGCATGTTCTCACTTGCTTGGGCGGGAGGGGCTGAGGCATGCAGTCGGCATGTCACGGCAGAAGCGCGACCAGCTCGATCTCGACTTTAGCGCCCTTCGGGAGGGCAGCGACCTGGACGGCGGCGCGCGCGGGGGGCACGAGCCCCTCGAAGTAGGTGGCGTACACGGCGTTGATGGCCACGTAGTCCGCGAGGTCGGTGCAGTAGATGGTGACCTTCACGGCGCGGGCCAGGCTGGTGCCGGCGGCGGTCAGGATGGCCACCAGGTTGTCCATGGCGCGGCGGGTGTCGGCGGCGATGTCGCCCGCGGGGATCAGCTGACCGGTGGCGGGGTCCATGGGCAGCTGGCCAGAGCAGAACACGAACCCCCCGGCGACGATGGCCTGCGAGTAGGGGCCGATGGCCGCGGGGGCGCCCGGGGTGGAGATGGCTTCGAGGGTCATCTCGACATGCTACACCAGCGGCCGATGAAGCTCGTCACGTGGAACATCAACTCGGTGAAGGCGCGCGGAGACCGCTTGGTCTCCTGGCTCGCACGGCACCGGCCCGACGTGCTGTGCCTGCAAGAACTGAAGGGCCTCGAGGACACGTTCCCGAGCGTCGAGGTGGCCGCCCTCGGCTACCACATCGCGCTCAACGCGCAGAAGACCTACAACGGCGTGGCCATCCTGTCGCTCGATCCCATGACCGACGTGCAGCGGGGGCTCGGCGACCCGGCCTTCGACGAGCAGGCGAGGCTGATCTCGGCTCGCGTGCGCGGGATCACCGTGGTGTGCGCCTACTTTCCCAACGGCGGCTCGCTCGACTCGGAGAAGTACCCCTTCAAGCTGGCCTGGATGAAGCGCCTGCGGGAGGTGCTGAACGAGCGCTTCGACGCCGAGGCCGACGCGGTGGCCCTGTGCGGCGACTTCAACGTGGCGCTCTTCGACGACGACATCGCGCGGCCCGAGGAGTGGCACGGCGGCGTGCTGGCGAACCCGGACGTGCGCGGCGCGCTGCGGCACATCGCCGACTTCGGCCTCACGGACGTGGTGCGGCCGTTCCACCCTGACGGCGGCGTCCACACCTGGTGGGACTACCGCGGGCTCGGCTTCGAGCGCGGCAACGGCCTGCGCATCGACCACGTCTACTGCACGCCCCGGCTCGCGGCCACGTGCATCGGCGCGATGGTCGACCGGGTCGAGCGCGCGATCGATCCGGACAAGAGCGGCCCCTCCGATCACGCCCCTGTCATGGTGGAGTTCGAAGCGTGAGCCGCCTCGCATGAGCGCGGACGATCTCCTCATGCCCCTCGTCGGCCTTCTGCTGGCGGTGGTGGCGCCACAGCTCACCGCCCGCGGAATCGGCCTGCTGTTCGAGCGCGTGGAGGCCGAGCTGGACGTGCGCATGGCCGCCATCGGGCCGTGCCTCACCTGGGTGGGGCTGCTGGCCTTCTGGGGGGTGCGCTGGGTGGGGCCCACGGTGGTGGACCAGCCGGGTGCCCCCGCGGGGCTGCTGCTGGGGAGCGCTCTCGGTCTGATCGCGGGCTTCTCGGGGTTCCGCGCGCTGCTCACGTTGCCCGCCCCGGTGGCCCGTCCGTGGCCGCCGATCGGTGCTGCCACGGGGCTCATCGTGGGCGCGCTCATGCTGGTGGGCGCCGTGCTGCTGTGGCGCAAGACCGACCTGTTGCCCGCAGACGTGCGTCCCCCCGCCTATGACGACGACGCGCAGAGCGCGCAGCTGATGGCCGTGGAGCGGCGCGCTCAAGTGGACCCCTGGGACCCCGAGGTCTACCTCGCGCGGGCCTGGCACTCGGTCCAGAACGGGCACCACGACCGTGCGCTGGCCGACCTCGCCATCGCGCGGCGCGTGGGCGCGGGGGCGGCGCCGCTGCGCGCGCTCGAGGCCGACACGCTGGCCGCCATGGGCCGGTGCGACGACGCGCGGGTGGCCTTCGACGCCTGGCAGCAAGCGCGCACGGCCGACGCCATGGCCACGCACTTCGGGCACGAGCTCGAGGTGCTGCCCGCAATCGAAGAAGACGAAGAGGGCCCCACGCGCTACCTCTCCATCTGCCACGCACAGCACTACTACGGCGGAGAGTGAGCGCCCCGCCGGGGTGACGCGTTCGCGCTGTCAGCGGTCGCCGCGACGACCGCGTCAGCGGTCGCTGAACACAGCCTTGCGCTTGTCGAGGAAGGCGCTCATCCCCTCGGCGCGCTCGGGCGACTCGAAGGCCCGGCCGAAGGCGTCCACCTCGATCGCGTTGCCATCCGGCAACGGACGGCCCTCGCCGTCGTTCATGACCTGCTTGCAGAGGCTCACGGCCACGGGGCCCTGCGCCGCGATCAGCGCCGCCGTCTTGCGCGCTTCGTCCAAGAGCGCCTCGGGCGCGAAGACGGCGTTGGCCAAACCGATGCGCAGCGCCTCGGCGGCGTCGATGACGCGGCCCGTGTAGACCAGCTCGCGCGCGTGCCCGATGCCCACGCGACGCCCCAGCCGCTGCGTGCCGCCGAAGCCGGGCGTGACCCCCAGGCCCACCTCGGGCTGACCGAACTTGGCGCGCTCCGAGGCGTAGATGAAGTCGCACGCGAGCGCGAGCTCGCAGCCGCCGCCCAGCGCGAAGCCGTTGACCGCCGCGATGACGGGGCAAGGGAGCTGCTCGAGCGAGGCGAAGACCTGGTGCCCGTAGGCCGAGAACGAGCGCGCCTCGATCGGGTCCAGGTCGCGCATGCCCGCGATGTCGGCCCCTGCCACGAAGGCCTTGCCCTCCCCCGTGAGGATCACCACCCGCGTGGCCGGGCGCGCCTTGATCTCGGCGATGGCCGCCTTGAGATCGGCCAGCACCTCCTGGCTGAGCGCGTTCAGCTTGTCGGGGCGGTTCATGGTCACGAGGCTGAGGGGACCCTCGTGGGTCAACAAGACATAGGCGTCGTCGCGCATGAGCGGGCTCGAAGGGTGCGACCCGAGAAGGGAGACACCGCGGGGTCGCGCGCCGCGGCGGGCCGGAGGATAGCGCAAGCGCGGCAGCGATGCGTTCCCCATGACTCGCTTCTTGATCGCGGCGCGCCGCTCCGGCGAGGATGGCTCCATGGTGTTGCCTTTGGAGCTCGTCCTCGCGCAGTGGTGGACGAGGTTCTTCCTCTCCGGCTGCCTGCTCGTCTCCGTGGACGCGGTGCGCGTGGGGCTGCTGGCCCCGATCCGCGTGGGCACGCTCCTGCACTACCTCGCCGCCGGCGTCGCGGCCTGCGCAGTGCTCTCGCTGCTGGGCGCCTGCCTCGCCGTCGTGGCGGCCCTCTCGTTCCGGCCCTTCGCGCCGCGCTTCGCGCGCCTCGACGACGCCTCGCGCCACATCTTCGCGGGGGCGCTGCTCGGGCTCCTGGTGGGCATCGGCGTGCTCCTACTGCTCGCCCCGTGGGAGCTGCGCGGGCCGCGTATGCGCCTCGAGGTCCCGCTCCCAGCGGCCTTCGCCACGGGCGGCGTGGTGTTCGGGCTCGTGCTGCACGGCGCGCTGCGGGCGAGAGCGTGGCTGCTGTTCGTTCCGCTCGCCATGGCCCTCGCGGTGGCCGATGCGCAGGTCTATCCGGGCCTGTACGTGCGCTTCCACAACGTGGCGTTCCTGCTCGCGTGGCTCTCGCTCTCGGTGGCCACGCTCGGCATGCGGTCGCTCGTGGCCCCTTCTGCCCATGCGCCGCGGGTCTCGCCACGCGCGCTGCTGGCGGTCGCGCTGTGCGTGGCGCTCGTGTCGCAGGTGGCCGCGTGGCTGCCGCTCGACGCGGTGCGCCTCACCGCTAACCGCGCAGGCATGGCCGTGCCCAAGCTGCTCACGTGGCTCGCGTTCACGGTGGACCTCGACCGCGACGCGTACTCGGCGCTGGCCGGCGGCGGCGACTGCAACGACCTGGACGACGCGGTCCACCCCGGGACGTGTGAGCTGCCCGGCAACGGCGTGGACGAGAACTGCAACGGCCTAGTGGACGGGGCGGAGCCCACGGAGGCACGGCACGCCACACGGCCCCTGGCGCAGCTCCCCGATGTGTACTTCGTCCTGCTCGACGCGGTGCGCGCGGATCTCGGTGGCCTGCGCCCCGCTGAGGGGGAATTCCCGGCGCTCGAGCGCCTGCACGCCGAGAGCCTCGTGTTCGACACCGCGTACACACCCTACCCCGGGACGTACTACGCCATGCGGGCGATGAACGAGTCCCGCGCGTATCGAGACACGAGCGACGAAGGCGGCACGCTCCTGCGAGGATTGCTCGCCGCGGGCTACGACGTCCGCATGGGCATCGCCACGGAGCGCTACCGCGTGACCCCCGCGCAGCCCCTGCTCGGTGAAGACCGGAGCACCGGGGACCCGTTCTCGCTGCCCGGGAGCGGAAAGCTCGAGTGGACCGCGCGCCTGGTGGACGAGACCATCGCCGAGCTGAGCGACGAGACGCCTGGGAGACCGCCGCGCTTTCGCTGGGTACACATCCTCGATGCGCATGCACCGCGGCTGCGCGACGCGGCCGGAGACAGCCCCGTGGCGACCTACCGCCGCGAGGTGAGGCACGCGCTGGGCCAGCTGGACCGCCTGCTGCAGGCCTTGAGCGCCAGCCCCCGCTACGCCGACACGGTGGTGATCGTGGCGTCGGACCACGGCGAGAGCTTCGGCGAGCACGGCGGCTCGCACCATGGCTCGGAGCTCTACGAAGAGCAGACCCGCATCGTGTTCTCGATGCGCCTGCCCGGGCGAGCCCCCGCACACGTCACCGCGGCAGCCTCGCTGCTGGACGTGCTCCCCACGCTGGCAGCGCACCTCGGAGTGGCCCCCGAGGCTTCGTGGCAAGGGCGGAACTGGCTCGCCGCGGACCTCCTCGAGCCGGTGCCGCGCGTGCTGTCGGGGGTGCAGCCGGTGGACGACTGGGCCGGGCTCGGCCGGGCCGCCGCCGAGATGGTGTCCGACGGGAGGTGGAAGCTCATCTTCAACATCACGCACAACACGAGTGAGCTCTACGACCTGCGCAGCGATCCGGGCGAGCTGCAGAACCGGCTGGCCGATGCGCCCGCGGAGGCGCTGCGCTTGCGGGCCGTGCTGCATCGCTGGCAGGACCGCAGCGCGTGCCGGATGGACCCCTGACCCCTCACTCGGCCTCGCCGGCTCAGACGCGCCGCGGCGCTTCGAAGCTGGCCCAGCGGGCGTCGTCTTCGCGGCGCAGGCGCACGCGGCTGGCATACGCGCCGGGCTCGCCCATGAGCGCCTCTTCCAGCTCGGCCAGCGTGAGGTAGAGGGCGTCCGTCGGGTGGTCCAGCACGGCCCGCTCCACCAGCCGGCTGCCCACCGCGAGGGCACCTGCCCGCAGGCGCAGCAGCGAGGCCGCCAGCTGCTCGGCGATCACGCCCTTCACCACGGCCACGCGCTCCGCCAGCTCGCCCAACGTGCTGACCAGGCCCTCGCGCGCGCGGCCCATGTCCCGCCCGCGCGCCGTGGCCGAGAGCCGGCGCATGGCGTCCTTGCGGGCGCGCTCGTTGCCGTCGATGTCCAGGCTCATGACGCGCAGCACCTCTGCGCGGAACCCCTCGTCGGTGTCGCCGAAGGCGCCCGGACGCACGTCGATGCCGAGCGGCCGCACGCCCGCCACGGACTCGCGCACGCGGTCCCACTCGCGACCGAGCGAGGACGGCAGCGCCTCGCGCGCGGGGACGCGGCCCAGCTCGGCGACCAGGCGGTTCCCGAAGCGCGCCAAGGTGACCAGGATGCGCTCCCGCTCGCGCGTCCGTCGCGGCGTGGCCAGCGCGCCGTAGCACTCGCGGGGCAGCGGCCCGAGGGTCATCTCGAGGGCCTCGAGGACGGCGAGCGTGGTGACGCGACCACGGTCCAGCAGCAGCAGGCACTCGGCGGTCAGGCGCTGCCGGCGGCGCATGGCATCCAGCAAGCCCTCGTCGCTCACGTGGCTGAGGTCGAGGGCGTCCACTTCGATGAGCCGCGCGGGGTGGGCCCGCTCATGGCGCTTCGCGTCGGCCACGTAGAAGGCGGACTCCTTCGCCGCACGAGCCGCCTGCGCCGCGGCACGCGGAACGGACGCGCGCGCGCCACCGAGCGCACCACCCGACTCGAGACGACGATACGGCCGCGCGAACACGCGCTTCACCGCGCGCTCCACGTGCGGACCCGGCTCCCCGGTGCCGAGCGCGCGGTCGAGCGCGTCCACCGTGAGCGGCGACACCGCGCCTTCATCGGCCGCCATCAACGCCACGCGCCGCCACGGAGAGTGCGGCGGCACCCGGAAGGTCAGCGTGCGCAGGCTGGTGATCACGTCACGCCCTTGGTCGCGTCCCCACTCGAGCCGCAGCGGGCGCCCGAGCGCGAGCTGCGCCCGGTCCGCGAGGTCGGCCAGCAGCTCGGCTTCGTCGCCGCTCAGCCCTTCGCCCGCGGAGGTGGTGCGCATGGAGCGGCGGTCGATGTGGAACGGCGCCGCGCCCGCGCCCACGCAGCTGACCAACAAGCGGTCGGGCTCGCCGGACTGGGCGTCGGCCGAGACCAGCTCACCGGCGTCGCGCACGTCGAAGCCCAGCACCCGCACGTGCAAGCCCATCAGGCTGCCGCCGAGCGCCGCCGCGAGTTCGGGCGAGCGAAGCGAGTCGAGCAGCGCGGCCACCACGTCCGGCAGCGCGCTGTCGCGGGTCACGTCCGGGGGGAAGCCCGCGCGGCGGTCGAAGCGCAGCGCCGCGTGCTCGGTGGGGAAGAGCGTCCGCAGGCGCACGTAGGGGCTGCTCTCGAGGGCGCGCCGCAGCGCTTCCAGCAAGCGCTGTTCGGGGTGGTCACCGGCCAGCCGCACCAGGTGCCCGGCCGCCACGGGCAACCCCGCCCGTGCGAGCGCGAACAGCCCCTGCGCCTCTTGGCCGAGCGCCTGGGCGTCGGACTCCGACAGCGCGCTGAACTCGCGCACCCCCGGGGTGGACTGGGCGCGGCCGTTGGTCATGGCGACACCTCGTGGGCGATGGCCACGTCCAAGAGGCCGATGACCGCCGTGTAGGCGTCGGAATCCCCGGCGGCCGCTCTGCGCAGCGCGTCTTGGTACGCGGCGGCGTGGCGCAGCGTGACCTCCTCCACCAGCAGGTCCCGCAGGAGGGCCACGAAGCGCTGCTCCCGACGCTTGGCCACGCGGCGAGCGCCCTCCCCCGACACCTGGAGCGAGTGGGCATGGCGCGCGCAGGCATCCAGCAGCTCGGCGATGCCCGCGCCGCGCGAGGCCACGGTCTTGATGATCATCGGCTCCCAGCCACGCGCCGTCTCGCCGCCCGTCTCCGGGCGCAGGATGGCCACCGCGCCGCCATGCCCGTGACCCGCCGGCCGCGAGCCCGCGTGCGCGAGCACGCCGCCGAGGGCGATCATCTGCTGGAGGTCCGCCACCGTGCTGTCGGCTCCGTCGCGGTCCGCCTTGTTCACGGCGAACACGTCAGCAATCTCGAGGATGCCCGCCTTGATGGCCTGGATGTCGTCCCCGAGGCCCGGCGTCACCACCACCACCGTGGTCTCGGCCAGCTGGGCAATCTCGAGCTCGTCCTGGCCCACGCCCACCGTCTCCACGATGATCAGGTCGTAGCCCGCCGCGTCCAGCACGCTGATGACGTCGGAGGCCGAGCGCGAGAGCCCGCCCATGTGCCCGCGCGTGGCGAGCGAGCGGATGAACACCCCCTCGTCCAGGAAGTGCCGCTGCATGCGGATGCGGTCACCCAGGATGGCCCCGCCCGTGTACGGACTGGTGGGATCCACCGCCACCACCCCCACGCGCTGCCCGGCTGCCCGCGCGCTGGTCACCAGCTGGTCCACCAGCGTGCTCTTGCCGGCGCCAGGCGTGCCCGTGATGCCAATGACCCGAGCCCGCCCCACGAACGGCAGCAGCGCCCGCAGCAGCTCGCGGTGCAGCGGACCGCGCTCGTCGATGACCCGCATCGCTCTCGCGATGGCGCGCTCTTTTCCGGCTCGGACGTCTTCGACGACGGTGGCGAGCCGCTCGACTGGGGTCGGTGGCATCGGAGGGGTGAGTGTACACGTGTCCGCTGTTGGCGCACGCCCCGAGGAAGCGAGCCGGCACGTGGGCGTTGACGTGGTCGTGCTCGTGGTCGTGGTCGTTGTCGGCGACGGCGACGGCGACGGCGACGATCGTCAACGTAGTCGTAGTCGTGCTCGTTGAC
>CAZEAA010000182.1:0-11918 GCA_964510015.1 uncultured Sandaracinaceae bacterium | reverse complement strand
GCCCGAGGGCCCGAGCGGCGAGCACGTGGCCCGCATGTACGGGCCCTACCGCGTGAGCGGCGGCTGGTGGAAGCGCACGGTGGAGCGCGACTACTACTACGCCGAGACCGACGCGGGCGGCTTGCTGTGGGTCTACTGGGACCGGCCGCGCGGCGCGTGGTTCCTGCACGGCACCGTCGATTGAGATCCTGCCGATGGATCCCCGACCGAGCATCCCGGAGCGCGGCGCGCCGTCGGCAGGCGCCCCCCCGACGACTGGGACGACCGGGACGACTGGGACGTCTGGGCGGGGTCTCCGTCCCTTGGGCCTCCGTTCCCCTCGCTCCGCGGGCTACGTGCCCCTCTGGGTGAAGAGCCACTACAGCTTCCTCGAGGGCACCAGCAGCCCGGAAGAGCTGGCCACGCAGGCGCATGCGCTGGGCCTCGGCGCCATGGCCATGACCGACCGCGACGGAGTCTACGGCCTAGTGAAGGCGCACTTCGCGGCGCGCGAGCGGGGGCTGCGGCTGATCTGCGGCGCCGAGCTGACCATCACCCACGGGGATCCTCGGCGCACCTCACCCGGCGCGCAGACCCGTTCGGCCAAGCTCGATTCACGCACGCGCGTGGTGGCGCTGGTGCACGACCAAGAGGGCTATGCCCAGCTCTGTCAGCTGATCAGCATGGGCCAGGCGCGCGCGCCGAAGGGCCAGAGCCTGCTGCACCCGCACGAGCTCGCGGCGCTCACCCACTGCGAGCTGCTGTGCGCGGACCCCACGCTGCTGGCCGCGCTGCGCCCGCTGCCGGTGCGCGTGTCGGCCTACTGCGTGCGCCACCTGGTGGCCGAAGAACGCGAGACCGAGCGCCGCCTGCGCCAGGAGGCGCATGCCCTGGGCCTGCCGGTGGTGGGTGGCTTCGAGGTGCTCTACCACCACCCAGAACGGCGTGCGCTGCAAGACGTGGTGGCGTGCGTGCGCGCAGGGGTCACGCTCAGCGCGGCGGGCACGGTCATCCGCAGCAACGCGGAGCACGCGCTCTTGGACCCGGCCGTGGCCCAGCAGCGCTTCGCCGACGCGCCGGAGCTCTTGCGGCGCAGCCTCCACGTGGCCGAGCGCTGCGCCTTCTCGCTGAGCCAGCTGGACTACCGCTACCCGGAAGAGGCCCGCCCCGAGGGCACGTCCACGCAGCGCTGGCTGCGCACGCTCACCTATGAAGGCGCCAGCACGCGCTATCCCGAGGGCATCCCCGCGGACGTGCGCACGCAGCTCGAGCGCGAGCTCGCGATCATCGAGCAGCTCCAGTACGGCGGGTACTTCCTGACCATGCACGAGATCGTGGCCTTCTGCCGCAGCCAGAACATCCTGTGCCAAGGGCGCGGCAGCGCGGCCAACAGCGCGGTGTGCTACTGCCTCGGCATCACGGCCGTGGACCCCGTGCGCATGGACCTGCTCTTCGAGCGCTTCCTCAGCCTCGAGCGCGCCGAGCCGCCGGACATCGACCTCGACATCGAGCACTCGCGGCGCGAGGAGGTCATCCAGCACGTGTATGCGAAGTACGGGCGGACGCACGCGGCCATGGTGGCCAACGTGGTGCGCTACCGCATGCGCTCGGCCGTGCGCGAGGTGGGCAAGGTGCTGGGCATTCCGGCTACCGACATCGACGCGGTGGCCAAGCTGGCCGGCCACTACGACGACCGGCTGGACGAGCAGCTGGTGAAGGAGGCGGGGCTGCCCATGAACGCCGCGAGCACGCACCAGCTGTGCTCCCTGGCCAACGCGCTGCAGGACACACCGCGGCACCTGAGCGTGCACCCGGGCGGCTTCCTGCTGGGCGATCAGCCGGTGGACACCCTGGTCCCGGTCGAGCCCGCCACCATGCCGGGGCGCACCGTCATCCAGTGGGACAAGTACGACGTGGAGGCGCTGGGGCTCTTCAAGGTGGACCTCTTGGCGCTGGGCGCGCTGACCTGCATGCGCATCGCGCTCGACCTGCTGGAGAAGCATCGCGACCCTGCGCGCACGGGCCCCGCGATCCAGCTGCGCACGGTGCCCGACGGCGACCAGGCCACGTACGACATGATCTCGCGCGGGGACACGCTGGGCGTCTTCCAGATCGAGAGCCGCGCGCAGATGGCCATGCTGCCGCGCCTCAAGCCGCAGTGCTTCTACGACCTGGTGATCGAGGTGGCCATCGTGCGGCCCGGTCCCATCCAGGGCGACATGGTGCATCCGTACTTGCTGCGCCGAGCGGACCCAACGCAGGTCGACTACCCGCACCCGTCGCTCGAACCGGTGCTGAAGAAGACGCTCGGTGTCCCGCTGTTCCAAGAGCAGGTCATGAAGCTGGCCGTGGTGGCCGCGGACTACACCCCGGGCGAGGCCGACCAGCTGCGTCGCGACATGGCGGCCTGGCGCAGCGCGGGTCGCATCGAGGAGCACCACGACCGCATGGTGTCGCGCATGGTCGAGAAGGGCATCAAGGCGGAGTTCGCCGAGCGCGTGTTCAACCAGATCCGCGGCTTCGGCGAGTACGGCTTCCCCGAGAGCCACGCGGCCAGCTTCGCCCTGCTGGCCTACACCACGGCCTGGCTGCGCTGCCATCACCCGTCCGTGTTCCTGTGCGCGCTGCTCAACGCGCAGCCCATGGGCTTCTACCAGCCGGCCACGCTGGTGGACGACGCGCGCCGGCGCGGGGTGACGGTGCAGCCCATCTCGGTGCAGCGGAGCGAGTGGGACTGCACGCTCGAGGGCGTGATCCCGGTGGGTGCTGGGACCGGTACGCCAGGCCCGTGTGATGCAGCCAGCTCGCCCCCGGTGCGCATGGGCCTGCGCTACGTGACCGGGCTCAACACACAAGAGCGCGAGCGCATCGAGGGGGCGCGGCGCGAGGCTCCCTTCGCGGACCTCGACGACTTCGCGCGGCGCACGGCGCTCGGCACGCGCTCGCTGGTACGCCTGGCGCAGGCGGGGGCCCTCGACGACTTCGGCATGGAGCGCCGCGACGCCGTCTGGGCCGTGCGCGCCCTCGCCCGCTTCCGGAACGACACGCTGGCGCTCGCCACGGCGGACACGCAGCTGCAATTCGCCCAGCTCGACCCAGCCGAGCGCATCAGCTGGGACTACCGCGCGAGCCGCCACAGCACGGCCGGGCACCCCATCGAGTCGCTGCGCCCGCACCTCACGAAGCAGGGCCTGCCGAGCGCGCGCGAGCTGAGCGTCCTGCCGCACGGGCGGCGCGTGGACTACGTGGGCCTGGTCATCTGCCGGCAGCGGCCGGGCACCGCGTCGGGCGTCACCTTCTTCACGCTGGAGGACGAGACCGGCTTCGTGAACGCGGTGCTCTACCGCGACGCCTTCGAGCGGCAGCGCACGCTGGCCAAGACGTCGGTGCTGCTGGGCATGAGCGGCGTGCTGCAGGTGGCCGACGGGGTCACGCACCTCCTGGTGCAGAAGCTGTTCGCGCCGCGCCTGCCCGTGCTGGAAGACGTGCCGCGCTCGCGCGACTTCCACTGAAGCGCACGAACCGTCGGGTGCCACGCAATCCGGGCTGCGTTGCGCCGAGAAGCCTGCCGTTCGCGACGCCTCGTGAACGCGAAAGGGCCCAGCATGCAGGAAGGTGAGAGACACGTGGGGGAGCGACCCGATGGGTGACCACGACGCGCTGTTCAAGCGGGTCTTCGCCGTGCCTGCGAACGCCGCCGGGATGCTGCGCAGCGTGCTCCCTGCCGAGCTGGTGGCGGCGCTGGATCTCTCACGACTCGAGCTGCTCTCGGGCGAGTCGATCAGCGACGACCTCGACGAGCAGCGCGCCGACCTGCTCTTCCGTGCGCCGCTCCTCGAACGCGACGAGGACGGCGACGAAGAGCACGTCTACCTACCGCTGCACCTCTTGGCGGAGCACCAGAGCACGCCGCCGCCACGCATGCCGCTGCGGGCGCTCCGATATGTGCTGCCCGTGTGGCTGCAGGCCCTGAGCGATGACCCCACCCTCAAGAAGCTGCCGCCCGTGGTGGTGCTGGTCGTCTACCACGGGCTGAGCAAGTGGAGCGGCCCGCGCAGTCTCCACGACATGGTGGCCGGGCTCGAACGCTTCCCGGTGCTGCGTGACTACGTCCCGAACCTCACGCTGTTGATCGACGACCTGTCATCGCTCGGAGACTCCGCGTTGCGTGCGCGACCGCTCACTCCCGTACCGATGACCGCGATGTGGTTGCTGCGCGACAGTCGGCACATGGATGCGCTCATCGCGCACCTCCCGGTGTTCCGCGACGTGCTCGAGCAGCTCGTCCGGGAGTCCCCCGATGAAGCCCTCTTCTTTCTGCGCTACCTTTCCTTCACCGCGACAGAGGACTCGTATCGAGAGTTTCGGCGCGCCATTATCGAACACATCCCCGCCGCGGAGGATCCCATGGCAACGATGGCTGAGGTACTGAAGCAAGAAGGCCGACAAGAAGGCCGACAAGAAGGCCGACAAGAAGGACAGCAGGAGACGCTGCGGGAGGTTCTGCGCTTGTGGATCACACAGCGTTTCGGGCCGCTGAACGCGGCTCACGAGGCATGGATCGCCACGGCAACACCGAGTGACCTGCGGAGCGCGGTCGAGCGCGTCGCGCTGGCGCCGGACGTCAACGCCGTGTTCCCTCCCCACTGAGCGTCAGGTCCTGGTTGCCGTGCTCGCGTGATGTTCATGCCGCGTACCCGATCTGATATGGTCGACGGCCGATGATGACCATGATCCCGATGACCCGGCCTCTGTTGGATGACGCCGAGTGCGCGGCCGTGACCCGCGTGCTGCGCAGCGGGATGCTGGTGCAGGGTGCGGAGGTGGCGCGCTTCGAACAGCAGGTGGCCGAGCGCTGCCAGCGCGCGCATGCGGTGGCGGTCTCCAACGGGACGGCGGCGCTGTCGCTGGCCCTCGAGGCGCTGGGCGTGGGGCCGGGGGACGAGGTGTTGGTGCCGGCGCTCACCTGGCCGAGCCCCGCCCATGCGGTGCGCGGTCTGGGCGCCGTGGTGAAGCTGGTCGACGTCGACCCGCACGAGTGGAACGCCACGCCAGAGGCCTTCGCAGCCGCGCGCACGTCACGCACCCGAGCGGCGATCGTGATCGACCAGTTCGGCAACCCGGCCCGTGGACCCGAGCTGCGCCAGGTGCTGGACGGACTGATCGTCGTCGAAGACGCCGCCTGCGCGCTGGGCAGCACGTTCTCGGACGGCACACCCTGCGGGAGCTTCGGTGACGTGAGCACCTTCAGCTTCCATCCGCGCAAGGTCATCACCACGGGTGAGGGAGGCATGTGCCTCACGGATGATGCCGAGACGGCGCGTCGACTGCGTGTGCTGCGCAACCATGGCCAGACGACCCCCGGGGTGTTCGAGCGGGCGGCCGGCAACTTCCGGCTGACCGAGCTTGCGGCGGCGCTGGGCGTGACCCAGATGGGTCGCCTCGACGAGATCAACTACGGGCGGCGCGACCACGCGGCGACCATGCGGGCAGCCCTCGCCCTGCGGGCCGCGGAGCTCTCGTTCCAGGACGCTCCGCCCGGGGCGTTGCCCAACCTGCAGACCTTCGGCGTGCTCTTGCCCGCTGGCAGCACGCCTGCCCAGCGCGACGCGTTCGTGGAGAGCTGTAAGCGCCATGGCGCGCAGGCTGGGCCGCTCAGCTATGCGCTCTCCGAGGTGCCGAGCGTGACACCCGATCCGCTGCCGACGCGCGCCGACGGAGCGCCCTGGAACGCGGTGGACATCGTGGCGCGCGGCGTCTGCCTGCCGCTCTATCCCACCATGACCGAGGCCGACTGCGCTCAGGTCGTGAACGCCGTGACGTGCGCCTACCAGGAGCTGCGTGCACCGGTGGAGCCGGCCCCGGAGTGAGTGTCATGAGTGATAAAGAAGCCCTCGACACAAACGCCCCCCGCGAAGCCGTCCTGACGGTGAAGGACTTGAAGAAGACGTTCCGCATCGGCTTCCTCCGCAAGAAGGTGGAAGCGGTGAAGGGGGTCAGCTTCGAGGTGCGCCGTGGGGAGGTGTTCGGCCTGCTGGGCCCCAACGGCGCCGGCAAGACCACGTCCATCAAGTGTGTGTTGCGCTTGATTCACCAGGACGAGGGCACGGTCACCATCTTCGGCAAGTCGCCGGGCGACCGCGAGGCCGTGCGGCGCCTCGGCTACATGCCCGAGAACCCCTACGTCTATCAGTACTTGCGGCCGCTCGAGTTCTTGGACCTGTGTGGCCGCCTGATGGGCATGAGCAAGGGCGAGCGCACCCAGCGCAGCGAAGAGATGCTGACGCGCGTGGGCCTGCAGCACGCCAAGGACCGGCCCATCGGCAAGTTCAGCAAGGGCATGATGCAGCGCGTGGGGCTGGCGCAGTCGCTGCTGCACGACCCGGACCTGCTGGTGCTGGACGAGCCCATGAGCGGCCTCGACCCGATCGGTCGCAAGGAGGTGCGCGACCTGCTGCTCGAGCAGCGTCAGCGCGGCAAGACCCTGATCTTCACCAGCCACATCCTGAGTGACGTGGAGATGCTCTGCGACCGCGTGGCGATCTTGCAGCAGGGCCTCGTGACCGCAGCGGGCACGCTCGACGAGCTGCTGCACCGCGGCCAGCGCCGCTTCGAGGTGCAGCTGAGCGGGCTCTCGGAGGCCACACGCACGGCGCTCGCCCCCCACGGCGAGCTGGTGCCTCACGGCGCCTCGTGGGTGCTCAGCGTGGACGGCGAAGCGTCGGTGGAGCCGGTGCTGCGCGCCGCCCTCGACGCCGGGGCGCGTGTGTTGGCGGTGACGCCCCACCGCGAGACCCTCGAGAACTACTTCGTGCGCGACGCGGCACGTCGCGACCCATCCCCCGCACAAGGGCAAGCATCATGAGCGACACCATCACCCCCGAAGCCGCCCTCGAGCTCATGGAAGACGAGGGCTACGCGTACGTGGACGTGCGCACCGAGGCCGAGTTCGACGGAGGCCACCCGGCCGGCGCCTACAACATCCCCGTGCGCTTGCGCAACGCCGCGGGGCTGGTGCCCAACGAGGCGTTCGTGGACGTGGTGGCGGCTGCCTTTGCGCGCGACGCGAAGCTGATCGTGGGCTGCCAGATGGGCGGCCGCAGCCAGGCCGCGGCCAGCCTCCTGCGCGCCGCGGGCTTCACGGACGTGCGCGACCAGAGCGCCGGCTGGGGTGGCAAGAAGGACCCGTTCGGCGGGACGGCCGAGCTCGGCTGGCAAGCGAGCGGTCTGCCGGTGGGGCTGCGCGCCGAGTCGGGGCGTGACTACGCCACGCTGCGCGCGAAGGCGGGCCGCTGACCCCGCCCGGTCAGTCCACGTCAGCCAACTTCAGCCAACGTCTTCGGGCCGGTCCCAGTCCTCGAGCGCGCGCTCGAGCCCCTCGGCCTCGAACTCCGCCACGGTCACCCGCTTCAACAGCGCTTGGAACGAGCGCTCTCCCGCCGCGAGCGCGGCGTCCAGCGCGGTCAGCATGGGCTCACGGCGATAGCGCGCGAGCAATGGCTCCCACGGCGCCGCTGGTCCTCGGCGCGCCGCCAGCACGGCCGCCGTCGACGGGTGCTCACGCAGCGTGGTGAGCAAGGCCCTGCTCACGTGCGGCATGTCGCAGGCCACCGCGATCACGTGCTCGCAGTCGCACACGACCGCTGCCTGTAGCAGGGCCCGCAAGCCACCGAGGGGGCCCACACCGCTCGGCGCATCGCGCAGGCGTCCACGGTACTCGGGCTCTCGCTCGGTGCGCGCGACCACGGCGTCGTAGGCGTCGAGATCCCCGACCAGCCAGCGCGGCGCGCAGCGGGCCTCGGCCCCCACGCGAAGGGCGTGAGCCACCAACGTCTCGTCGCTCCCCGGCGTGCACAAGAGCCCCTTGGGTCGCCCGCCCATGCGTGACGAGCGCCCGCCCACCAGCACGCCGAGACCGACGCGTGCCTGCGCCGAGGTCACCTCGCTCTCGCTCTCGTCGACCATCGTCACGACTCGCGTACTGCCTAGCACGAAGCCGACGCGGAGCGTGGCCGGCGCTCGTTCACCGAGACGTCACTGGCCGGCAACGAGACTCCCGCGAAACCTCGTGATATCTTGAAGCATGACTTGTCGGTGGCTTCGCTCGGCTTCGTTGCTGGCGTTCTTGGTCTTGGCTCTGGCTCCCTCGCTCGCTCTCGCGAACGGCTCCTACAGCCACATCCACATCTCGCAGCTGGCGGTGGAGGAGCTGCCTCCCGGGCCCATCCAGACGCTGCTGAGCGACCCGCTCTACGCGCCCATGATGGAGGCCGGCTCCATGTTCCCGGACAGCGGCTACGCCATCGAGAGCCCGTACGGCGAAGAGGCGCACTGGCCTCCGTTCGTGCGCGCGTACCAGGAGTGGCTCACCGAGCGGTACCAGGGTGACTTTTCGTCCGTGGAAGCGAAGCAGAACCTCGCGTTCTTCCTGGGGCTCGTGTCGCACGGCGTGGCCGACCAGACGTACGACACCATGATGCTGGCCCGCTCCGAAGAGATCGATGGGCCCGTGGGCGACGTGGACCGCGAGGCCGACTACTTCATCGTCATCGACGAGAACGTGCAGCTCTACACGCAGTCGTGGGCGCCGTTCAGCGACCTCCCCGGCATCCTCGCCGATGGCGTGGACTACGGTTCCAACCCCTCGGTCAGCGACATCCTCGAGACCACGCTGCGTGACGGAATGGGGCGCATGCAGTTCGTCATCTTCATCCAGCGGCGCGCGGCGTACGGCGGCTACGTGCAAGCCTGGGAGACTTACCCCTGGATCGGCACCCACATCTACAACCCGGACGCGAACGGGTCGCTGCCGCACCTCGCGAAGCTCGTGGCGGCTCACTGGGGCGCCACCTACCGGCGCGTGCTGGGGACCGCCTCGATGGACACCGACCTGGTGGTGGCCACGGTGCCCAACGACGGCGCCATGAACTTCCCGGTGGACCCCGCGGAGAGCCGCACCCTCACGCAGCTGGGCGTGCTGTTCGGCTACGGCATCACGCGTGATCAGCTGAGCCCGCTGATGCGCCTGGTGGACGAGGAGGGCAACACGGTGCCCACCACCTTCCACACGCCGTACAACACCGGCATCGCGTTCTGGGCGATGCTGCGCCCCACCGAGGTGCTGCAGTACGACCACCAGTACCGCGTGGAGATCAGCGCGGGTGTGCAGAACCTGATCGGGGAGGAGAGCACCGTCCCCTACACCTACACGTTCCGCACGCGCTGCGCGCCGGACATGCTGGCCAACTGCCCGCTGCTGCCGCCGCCGCTGGTGGCCGGGCCGATCCCCACCGAGCCGCCGCCCCTCGGAGGCACCGACCTGGGGGTGGACCTGGGCACGGTGCCGCCCGTGGACATGGGCACCACGCCCCCGCCATCGACCGGAGGCGGCTGTAGCGTGGCCGTCGTGGCCGCGCCCGCCGCGTCCTCGTGGCCCGCTCCCGTGGCGTCGCTCGGCCTCGCGCTGGGGGTCGCTCTGCGGCTCCGCCGTCGCCGCCGTGTAGCGGCGTAGTGGCGGCGTAGTGGCTGTCTAACCCGCCAAGATTACTCGGGGTTGCGCCCCCCCCTCGTTGACAGGGGCGGCTCGCTTGATAGCATCCCCCCTCTTCATGTCCGACCGTATTGGCAACTACCGGGTGCTCAGCGAGGTGGGTGCCGGCGGCATGGCGGTGGTCTACAAGGCCATCCAAGAGCCCCTCGGCCGGCTCGTCGCCATCAAGGCGCTCAAGTCCACCATCGCCATGGACAGCCAGTTCGCCGTGCGCTTCGAGCGCGAGGCGCACTTCATGGCGTCGCTGCAGCACGAGAACATCCTTCACGTCGTCGACTTCGTGAAGGACGGCAACTCCATGTACATCGTCATGGAGTACGTGCAGGGCATCGACCTGTACGACCTGCTGGAGCTGTCGCCGGTGCTGCCCGCCGAAGAGGCCGCCATCGTGGCGCTGCAGATCGCGCGCGCGCTCGACTACGCGCACTTCCGCGGGATCATCCACCGCGACATCAAGCCCGCGAACATCATGCTGAGCCACCAGGGCGAGGTGAAGCTGATGGACTTCGGCATCGCGCGCGACGACAAGCTGAGCGACCTGACCGAGACGGGCACCGGCCTCGGCACGCCCAGCTACATGAGCCCGGAGCAGATCCTGGGCGACAAGCTCGACTTCCGCAGCGACATCTTCTCGGTGGGCATCGTGCTCTACCAGATGGTCACGGGGCAGAAGCCCTTCGTGGAGGACGAGTCGCGCACGGTGATGCAGAAGATCCGGCTCGACCGCTTCACGCCGCCGCGCAAGCTCAACCCCAAGGTGCCGCGGCAGCTCGAGCGCATCATGCAGCGCTGCATGGAGAAGATGCCGTCCGGTCGGTATCCCAGCACGCAGGCGCTGATCGACGACCTGGTGGAGTTCCTCGCGCCGCGCGTGCCCATCAACTACAGCGCCAAGCTGGTGATGTACCTGCGCGACGTGGGCTTCCTGACCGACGACGAAGCGGACCGCGTGCTCGAGGCGGCGGGCCCGCGCAACGTCCGGCGGCGGTCGCCCGACCCCACGCTGCTGCGCGACGTGGGGCTGCTCAACGTGGGGCTGCTGCTGGGCGCGCTCGGTGGCGGCGCGGCCATCTACACGGGCAGCGCGTCGGGCGACGCCAACCCGGCACCCATGCTGCGCGTGAACGCGGCCGAGGCGGCGGCGCGCGCCGGCGCCATCCGTGTGGTGGTGGACCCGTGGGCCGAGGTCTACGTGGACGGTGAGCTGGTGGCCACCACGCCCACGGCGCGGGCCATCTCGCTCTCGCCCGGCTTGCACTACCTGCGCTTCACCAACCCGTACTACACCGAGGTGGAGCGCGAGGTGCGCGTGGCCACCGGGCAGACCGAGTGGATCGACATCACCATGACGCCCCGCCACGCGGCGAGCGCGCCGGCGGCGCCGGTGGACGTGGCCACGCCGCCCGTGGGCATCGACGTGGAGCGGGCGGGAGATGTGGCTGCGGCCGAGGCCGCCGACCCCGCTGCCGAAGAGGACGTCCCATGAAGCGCTCTTGGCTCTCCCTGTTCGCGTGCCTCGCGAGCGTGCTGCTCTCGAGCGCGGCCCCGGCGCAGGCCGACGACCTCTTCGCGCACGTGGTGCGCCCGGGCGAGACCCTGGCCTCCATCGCGCAGCAGTACTACGGCGACCCGCGGCGCGAGTCGGTGCTGGTGACCGAGAACGGGCTCACCACCCAGGGCGGGTCCGCGATCGTGGTGGGCATGCGCCTGCACATCCCGTGGGTCCGCTACCACACCGTGGTGGCCGGCGAGACGTGGCAGCAGATCGCGGACCGCTACTATGGGGACGCGCGCCGCTCGTTCGTGATCATCGAGTCGAACCGCAACGCCACGGACGCCCAGCCGGCCGAGGGCGCGGAGCTCTTGATCCCGTACCCGCTGCGTCACATCACGGGTCAGGGCGACAGCGTCACGCGCGTGGCGCGCGACTACTACGAAGACAGCAACGCCGGCACCCGTCGGCTGCGGCGCTTCAACGGCATCCGCGGCACGCGCCTCACGCGTGGCCAGGTGGTGCTGGTGCCGCTGCCGGACCTGCTGCTCAGCGACGAAGGCCGCCGCCTGGTGGAGGCCAGCACCGGGGCCGCGCCGGGAGACGGCGCCCAGCGCGAGCAGCAAGCCGCCATCGAGGCCCAGCTGCCGGTCCTGCGCGAGCACGTGCGCCGCGGCCGCTTCACCGAGGCCGTGGTGCTGGGCAGCCGCTTGCTCGGCGCCGCCTCCGTCACCTCGTCCCAGGCGCTCAGCATCCATCGCGAGCTGGGCACCGCCTACGTGGCGCTCGACCGCACCGACCTCGCCATCGAGGCCTTCGACGCGGCCCTGGCGCTCCAGCCCGACCTCGAGCTGGACGGGCTGCGCACCTCCCCCACGGTGATGCGCGCCCTCGAAG
>CAZEAA010000181.1:0-12012 GCA_964510015.1 uncultured Sandaracinaceae bacterium | reverse complement strand
TCACCTTGCCAGAAGCACGATTCGCTTGGCAGGTCACCTCTGCTCATGGGCTCCGCAGGACCCAGGACTTGTGATGAGTCGTCAGGCGGTCTCTTTCTCGGTGAACGCCCTCTGACGATCACGGCGCGATGCGCGTCTCGATACCGAAGCCCAGCATGAGCCGGTTCCTGGCAGCACCGCTCAGCGGTCCGTCGAAGGCGTGCTCGAGCTCTCCGTCGATGCGCACGTGAATGTTCTCGGTGACGGGCAGCATCAGCCGCACGGAAGCGAGGCCCGCGGTGAAGCGGTAGTCCACGCCCGTCTCGGCGCGGGCGCTGTGATGACGGGCCCCGAGGCCCAGCTGGAGTCCGACGTGCTCGGTGTCCAGCACGTGGACGCGCAGCGCACCACCGATGTGCGGGCCCACCGACGCGAGCTGGTCGCTGTTGAGGCTGGTGGTGCCGCCCAGGATCTCCGCCGAGAAGATCCAGTAGTACATCCCGACCGCGGCCTCGAGCTGGTAGCCGAACGAGCCGCCGCCGAGGTTGACGCTGGTGCCCATGCCCACGCCCACGTAGAGGCCGAGCTGGTGCTCATCGGGCGCGGCTTCGGGCTTCGGGGCGGCCACGGGCTCGGGTGCCACTTCGGGCGCGGGCTGCGGTTCGGGAGCCGCCATCAGGGCGGGCGTCCCGCTGCCGAGCGAGGCGGCCACGGGCACACCTTGTGCGGAGGCGGAGAGGGGGGCGAGCGCGAGCGCGGAGAGGACGATGGCGAGGTTTCGCATGGTTTCTGCCTCTGCCCGAGGTGGGCACCGGGGATGCCCGGAACCTGGGTCCCCAATGAGAGGCGGGAAACGGACCAACTCATTCCAGCCGTTGGAACGTTTTCGGCCATCTCTCGGTGTTCGTTGAACGTTGCGGGCGAGCGTGACAGGGTGCGAGCCAATGAGGGGAATGGCCGTGAATCATCCGATGCCGAAACGAAGCGCCGAGTCTGGGTGTCCGACCTGTCGCGCGGTGGGGCTCGCCAACGACCTCGGCCTCTGCAAGTCGTGCGGAGCCGACCTCGCCACGCACTTCGACGAGCGTGAGCACAGCTTCCGGCACACCCAGGTGCTCCCCATTCCGGGGCTCGCGGGTGCGCTGCGCGTCGCGCCGGCCAAGGCCCTGACGTTCCCGCAGCTGCTGTACTACGGCCAGCCCCTGGTTCGCGAGAAGGGTGTCTTTCGCGTCGAGACAGAGGGCCGGCCGATCCTAGTCCGTTTGAAGCGCGGCTTCGTGGACCCGTACCCGACCGTGTTGGTGGATGGGGTGAAGCTCCCCTACGGCGACCCGCTGCCCTGGTACGCCACCCTGCTCGCCTTCCTGCCGACGATCTTCATGGTGGGCGCGGGCTGCTTGGGCATCGCGCTCGGCGCCATCTCGACCGGGTACTGCTTGAAGGCGCTGCGCACCGGAAAGACCCGCTTCGCTCGCTTCGGTGTACCCCTGATCATCAACGGCGTGACCATACCCCTTGGGGGCGCGCTCCTGATCATGAAGGTGCTGGCGTTCGCGCCGCCCGACATCGGCACGGAGACGCAGGCCGTGGTGAGCACCAACGGCCTCGCGCGCATGAACATCCCCACGGTGTGGGTGTCCATGCCGGATCTCGCGGACGGCGCCGACCTGGCCTACGGGTCAGAGGCGCTCGACGAGTACATGATCGTCTTCGCCGAGCCGCTGAACGATCTCGGAGGGGAGATGACCTTGAGCGACTATGCCGAGCTCACGCTCCCAGCGCTCGATGGCGCGGAGCTGGGTGAACTCGCCCCGCTCACCATCGCCGGGCGCGATGCCCTTCAGCGGGATGTCACCGGCAGCTCGAGCGGAACACGTGTCACGTGGATGCACACGGTAGTGGACATGGGCACCCACTACTACCAAGTGTGCATCTGGACAGGGCGAACCGACTTCTACCGTCGCCGTGAGGCCTATGCGGGAATCACGAGTTCGCTCAGCACAGCGACCCTCTCGGCCGCTGCCGAGTTGGTCGCGAGGGGCGACGCGTTTCCGCTCACCGCGATGCGCCGCGCGAACCCTTCCACTCATCACACGACCGTGGAGCGGACGCCCATCCCCGAGCCGCCCGGAGGCCTCTTCGAGGTGGTGCGCTATCGCGCGCCGCTCGGCGAGAACGCCGCCTACGTGACACCCGTGTCGCCGGGGGAGCGGAAGCCCGCGATCGTCTGGTTGGCCGGCGGCTTCACGTGGGGCTTGTGGGAAGGCGCGTGGGAGCCCGCCGATCGCGCCAACGACCAGTCTGCCCGCGCATTCCGCGACGCGGGCATGGTCATGATGCTGCCTGCCCTGCGGGGGTCGCACGACAGCGCCGGGGAGCGTGAGTGCTACCACGGCGAGGTCGACGACGTGCTCGCTGCGGTGGAGTACCTGAAGACGCGCCCGGACGTGGACCCCGAGCGCATCTTCCTCGGCGGACACAGCTCGGGGGCTACGCTCGCGCTGTTGGCCGCGGCCAGCACGGACGCCTTCCGTGGCGTGGTGGCGTTCGGCCCCGCGCCCGACCCGCGCTGGTACGGAGACCGCAGCTGCTTGTCGCCCGAGCTGGACGAAACTCAGCTGGCGCTGCGCGCACCGGTGAACTTCGTGCGCTACATCCGCGCTCCCACTTACGTCATCGAAGGCGGCGACAGCGGATCGCTCGATGTGGTGCAGCGCCACGCGGGCAGCGCTCCCCTCCACTCGTTCATGGTTCCGAACGCGAACCACTTCGACGTGCTCGCGCCGGGCACGGAGGCGGCCGCTGCGTGGATGACCAGCGACGATCCGCAGGCCGCGATCACCCTCGAAGCGATCACCTCGCGCATGGGACCCACGGCGGCGACGCCGTGAGGTGTTCGCAGCACGGCACAGGAAGCTGCGGGCGCGGTTCGGCGTGCGTCGCGAATGAGACGTCAGCGTGAGGCGCTGGCGTACTCGGCCATGAGCGCGCCGAACTGATCCATCGCGGGGAACGTGTCGAAGCGGTGCACCGCAGGGGTGGTCACCCACGGCAGCTTCTCGCTCACCATGGTGTCGATGAACGGCACATAGCTCGCGGCGTCGTCCAGCATGGTGGCGCGCACGTTCACGAACGGGCCCATCATCTCGGCGCGCGTGAACACCCAGCTCTTGCAGTGCGGGCAGCAGAAGTGCTGCGTGTCGCCGTGCAGACCGCCGAGGACGGGCTCGGTGCCGCTGACCGTGACGGCCTCCTGCGGATAGAGCGCACTCAACGAGAAGGCGCTCGCGGTCATCTTCTGACAGCCGGTGCAGTGACAGGCCATGGTGACGACCGGCTGGCCGTGGACGGTGAGCTTCACTTGGCCACAGCGGCAGGCGCCGTGGGTGACTTCGTGGGTGGTCATGATGCGGTCACGCTAGCAGGCGCATGCTGACAAGCCCTGACGGGACTGCACGCCTCATTGCTATCCTGGGCAGCGGCTGCCACGGCTCCACGCGAGGCTCACCGCAGCGGCTTGCGAGCGACGAGCTGCGCCACTTCGCGGTCGGGACCCGGTAGGAAGCCCTCGAACGCGTGCAGCGTGGTGAAGCCCGGGAAGTACGCGGGCAGCTCGCCACCGAGCAGCAGGAACTCCGGGTTGTTGGGCCGGCCGTACCGCAGGTTGTGCACGGTGAAGGTCTCGTAGATGACGAGGCCGCCCGGCGCGATGGACGCGGCGAGCCGGGGCATCAACGGACGGTGCAGGTAGCGGAAGACCAGCGCGGCTCCGAACTGCTTGCCGGCGAGCGGGTCGTCTCCGGTCTCGAGGTCCACGTGCCACGTCTCCGCGACGAGGCCCCTCGCGCTCAGCTGCTGGCGCACCTCGCTGAGTGCCTCCGCGGAGCGATCCGCGAACACCACCGGCAGACCCTGGCTCGCGAGGAACAGCCCGTTGCGACCGGTCCCGCACGCGAGGTCCACGATGGGCCCGAGCGCCGCGGCGAGGGTGAGCTCGGCGAGGTGCTGGTCCAGCAACGGGGAGTGCGCAGCGCTTTCGTGATGAGGCATTCGCACGCGGGAAGGTAGCACTACGCCGAGCGCGACGAGGCGTCCGTGCCACCGCGCGTGGCGGCGCGCGCGAGCTTCACGAACGCGTCCACCACGGGGTTCGCGGCGTCCTTGTGCGTGGCCAGCATGAGCGGCAAGGTGGTGCGCTCGGCCACGCGCACGTAGCGGACGCCCTCGGTGCGCATGGCCTCGAGGCACGCGGGCACCAGCGCCACGCCCATGCCCGCCGCAGCCAGGTGCACCAGCGACGCCGCGTGCCCAGCGTGGGCGGCGACCTGGAGCGGGCGTCCCGCGGCCACGGCCAGGCGGTCCACCAGCGCCCTCACGCTCGAGCCGAGGTCGGGCGATGGCAGGAGCAGCGGCAAGTCCAGCAGCGCGGCGACCGTGATGCGCTTGCGGTGCGCGAGCGGGTGGTCTTCCGGGAACACCGCCAGGAGCGGCTCGTGAGCCAGCACGCGCGCCTCGATGCGTGGCGGGAGCGCGCCGCTCGGCCGCACGAAGGCCGCGTCCAGCTCGCGCGCCACCAGCGCCTCCACCAAGGCCGCGGTGGACCGCTCGATCAGCTCCACCCGCACCCGTGGCCGCTCCTGGCGCAGCGCGCGCACCAAGCTCGGCACCAACGGGTGGAAGGTGGCCGACGGCGACGAGCCCAGCCGCAGGCGCCCTTCGAGCCCGCCCGCGAGCCCGCGCGCCCGCATCACAAGGTCGTCGAGCTCCACCAGCAGCCGGCGCGCATCGGCGGCCACGATGCCCGCCGCGTCGGTCGGATGCATGCGCCGCCCCTGCCGCACGAAGAGGCGCACGCCGAGGTCGTCCTCCAGCTCGGCGATGGTGCGGCTGAGCGCGGGCTGCGCCACGTGGATGCGGCGGGCGGCCTCGCGCACCCCGCCCGCGTCGAGCACGGCGAGGAAGTGACGCAGGCGGCGCGTGTCGACGTTTGATAGCTCCACGGTATCAACTTCTATCTAACCGATATTGGCCCGTGCTCAAAGCGCCGCGCAGAGTGGGGGCATGAACTCCACGCAACGCTTCGACGCCGCCCGCTCCTTCGACGCGGCCCAGTACCAACAGAACGCCTCCTTCGTGCCCGCGCTGGGCGACGTCATCCTCGGGTGGCTGAACCCGCAGCCGGGGGAGCACATCCTGGACCTCGGGGCAGGCGACGGCGTGCTGACCGAGAAGCTGGTCGCCGCAGGGGCCCACGTGGTGGCCGGGGACGCCTCGCCCAACATGGTGGAAGCCGCCAAGGCGCGTGGCCTCGACGCCCGCCTGATCGACGGCGAGGCGCTCGACTTCGAGGCCGCCTTCGACGCGGTCTTCTCGAGCGCGGCGCTGCACTGGATGCCCGACGCCGAGCGCGTGTCGGCGGGGGTGTTCCGCGCGCTGCGCCCGGGTGGCCGCTTCGTGGCCGAGGCGGGCGGCTTCGGCTGCGTGGCCGCGGTGCGCGTGGCCCTCGCCGACGCCATGGAGCGCGCCGGCGTGGACGCGAGCGGCGCCCACCCCTGGTACTTCCCGACGGCCGAGCATCACCGCGCGGTGCTGGAGCGCGCGGGCTTCGTGGTGGACGAGATCGTGGTGGTGGCGCGCCCCACCGTGGTGCCCGCGGGCTTCCGCGGCTGGCTCGAGACGTTCGGCAAGGCGCAGCTGGCGCGCGTCCCTGCGACGCAGCGCGCCGATGTCTTGCAGTGGGCCACGCGGCGCCTCGAGACCACGCTGCGCGACGAGCAGGGCCGTGACGTGGCGGACTACACGCGGCTGCGCTTCATCGCACGGCGTCCCGCGCAAGCCTGACGAAAAAGAGCCGCCGTACCTCTCGTGGGCACGGCGGCTCTCGCTCGGCAGCGGCCTGTGTCAGGCACCGCGCGCGGACCGGCGGCGGCGAACCACCAGGCCGAGGCCAAGCAGCGCCACCATCCCGAGCGGCGCTTCGCGGGTGTTGCGGACCGAGCAACCGCAGCCGCCGTCGCTCGTCTCGCCGTCACCATCCAGCAGCGTGACGGTGGCGCTGTCGCCGGCGCCCACGCCGTACGCGTCGCTGGGCGCAAAGCGGAACACCATCACCTCTGCGATCTCGGCGAGGTCGTCGTCCACCGAGGTGATCTCGATGGTCGCCGAGGGACTGCCCGCGGGAATGGTCAGCATGCCCGAGAGCGCCTCGTAGTCGGCCGTCGTGGCCGTACCGGAGACCGTGTAGTCCACGTCGAGCGCGCCGGTCATGTCGCCCGTGCGCACCACCGTGACGGTGGCCGTCGTGTCGTCGCCGTCCTCGTAGAAGACGCCGTCGGTCACCTCGAAGCTCACGCTCGGGACGTCGGGGGTGCACGGCAGGTGCAGCGTCCAGCCACGCAACACGCCCGCGTTTCCGTCGATCACGTCGTTGATGGTCAGCGTCCAGGTGCCGTTGCGCGCCTTGCCGTCGAACGCGGAGAGCGGGTTGAACGGCAGGATCGTCCCGCCGATCGCGGGGATGGTGTGCTCGCACGGCTGCATCGCCACGCCCTCCTCGTCATCGAGGGTCACGTTCAAGTCGTCGTTCGGGCACTGGCCATCGATGACGCCTACGCCCGGGCGGAAGAGCATGATCACCGTGGTCCCGTCGGGGTGCCGCAGCGACAGCTCGAGGTCCCCCACGAAGGGGTGCACGATGTCCACCGACAGGTCCACGTCGGCCACGACGTCGCTCGCATCGCAGGCGCCGGGCAGCACGATCAGCGAGCTGCTCGTGGTTCCCACCATGGGCACCCCGGTGTAGCGCTGGGCGTAGCCATCGTTGATCGGGGTGCTGCAGTTGGTGCCGAGCGAGTCCGCGCACTCGTACACCTGCGCGTGAAGGCGCGAGGGCAGCGCGGTGAGGAGGAGCGCCGCGATCAGCGCGAGCTTGGTGATGAAGTGGTTCATGGCTCACCTGCGAGCTTCAGCGGGAAGCCCTGGACGAAGACGGGATCGGAGCTGCCCGGGACGCGGTGCACGGCACCGATGAAGCCCATGTGGGCGCCCGCGACGGGAGACGCGGCGGCCCCCGTCTCCACGAAGTCGAGGTCGATCTCGAGCGACCCGCGCGCGTACGGAGTGACGATGCCGCCCGTGCCCACGGGCACGCGACCCGCCACGAAGCCGGGCACGAAGCCCGTCACCGAGGTGCTGTTGGCCGCGCCGTCGTAGGCGGTGAGCGAGGCGACGCCCCCCGTGAACGACGCAGGGACCGCGTTGCAGGCGTAGGGCGCCGGGCTGCGATGCACCGGCCGGAACACGATCAGCTCGGTGGAGCCCGCCGTGGCGCTGTTGAG
Organism: uncultured Sandaracinaceae bacterium; assembly: GCA_964510015.1. GTDB lineage: Bacteria > Myxococcota_A > Polyangia > Polyangiales > Houyiibacteriaceae > JADJJE01. The sequence continues at coordinate 4,696 of CAZEAA010000181.1, read as the reverse complement.
GAACGGCACGCGCCACTTGTTGGGGAGCCCCTCGCGCCGGGTCTGGCCCGACACGTTCCACGCGTCGATCCAGCCGTAGAACGTCATGGACCCGGCGTCGAGGTCCGTGTCCATCGCGTGCACCGCCAGCAGCGGGCCACCGTACGAGAAGTCGTCGACGCGGTTGCGCACGATGAAGGACCCCGAGAGGTTGTCCTGCGAGGTGAACGTGGAGACGTCCGCCGGCGAGGTCAGTGGCCCTGGCGCACAGTAGTTGACCGTGTCCAGCGTCACGTAGCCGCGCGCCACTTGGTCGCCCAGGTCGCGTCCGCCACAAGCGCCTTCCCAGTCGGTGACGGGCTGTCCCGTGTGCGCGGCGCGCAGCTTGGCGCGAAGGCTCGCCGAGAGCAGCGGCGGAGGGAGCTGGCCGGTGCAGCTCGCGAAGTTGATGTCCTGCGAGATCGGCCCCTGCGAGGAGATGGTGTCCCCCGAGTCCTGGCCCGCGCTCGCGGTCCGCGCCCCGACGCCTTCCTGAAACAGGATGCGCATGTCGATGGTGGCCACGTCGTAGCCCGTGAGATAGACGGGCAACGTATGGGTCGGGACACCGCGGTCGGTGTGCAGCGTCATCAGCACGAGCATGGCCGTGGCCGAGTTGTTGACCACGCTGAACTCGGTCTGCGCCTCGTTGTCGTCGTCGAGCGAGACCTCGAAGTAGGGCAGGACGAGGGTCGCCGCCGAGCGCGGGTCGGCCATGGCGCGGCTCCGCGCCTGGCCGGCAGGAAAGTACTCGGAGTACGGCGTGTTGGACGAGAGGACCTCGACGTCGAACCCGCTGTCCACGGGCGTGGCGATGCCGAGCGTGCCGTGGGAGGCCGCGCCGACCGCGTCGGGATAGCTCACCCCCAGCACCACGGACTGCGCCAGCCCGGCCATGTCCGGCGCGTCGGACGCGGCGGGGAAGTTGGAGATGACGCCGAAGAAGCCGCTGCGGTACGGCGTGGGGATCCCGTCGGCGCCGCCTACCGCGTGACGACCCGCGGCGTAGACGAACGGCGACTCGTAGCCGCTGCCGAAGGCGGTCATGGCCTCGGACTCGTTGAACATGGTGAGCGACCCCTGTGTGAGGTCGAGCGCGGTCTGACCCGCAGCGCTGCACGCGACGGTCGCGGCGTTGGTTAGCGTGCGCTTGGTCTCGCGCCAGACGATCACGTCGGAGCGGCGCGCGTCGACCTCGACGATCCACTGCGTGGGGATGCGCTCACGCGCGTCGGAGCCGTCGTAGTCCACGAGCGCGCCGTAGAACGTGGCTTCGTCCATGCGCGGGTCGGTCGTGCTGGCCTCGATGTGCACCGCCTGCTCGGCGTACGTGGGCCTGCCCGTGCCGTGCGTCACCACGAAGCTGCCGAGCAGGGTGTTGTCGGTGTCGAGCTGCGTGCCCCAGTACGTCCCCGTAGTGACCTGGTTGGTGCTGCATGCGGTCACGGTGTCCACCGTCACGTAGCCCCGCGCGATGGCGTCGCCGTGGTCCGCGCCGGGGCAGCCCAGGTTCGCGTTGGTCACGCTGGGGATGTGCTTGCCGGTGAGCGCAGCGGTCAGGTCGGCGATGGCCGACGCGCCGAGCGCGGCGAGCGGGAAGCTGCATCCATCGACGCTGGACCCTGCCGCGCTGGCGGGCCGCGTCCCCGACAGCAGCGCGCGCATGCCGATGGTCTGCTGCTCGTGCGCCGTGAGGTAGAGGTCGAAGTCGTGCACGGGGACGCCCCGGTCGGACCACACCACGACGTGCGCCAGCTGCGGCGCCGCGGACGCGTTCTCGATCGTCAGCAGCGTGTCGCGCGTGGCGCCCGCCGTGTCGGCCTCGAAGTAGGGAAAGAGGAGCGTCGCGGAGGGAACCGGGTCCAGCGCGCCGATCTCGGCGGAAGCAGTGGACGCCCAGCCGGTCCCGAGGACAGCCAGGGCCACTGCGAAGGGGGAGAGTCGCATCCCGGCAGACTAGTCACCTCGTGCCACACTGCCAGGAAATTGCGGCCTGGCTCACGGATTTCAACGAGAGCGGAACAGCTCGATGCCGCCTTCGGAGGAGCACGCCCCGTCATCTCCGGCGAAGGACACGAAGATCTCGTCCCCGGGCTGACCGTCGACGTTCGCGAAGACGACGCCGTACGGCGTGCAGCCCGCCAGGCGAGCCTCGGGATGGGCGACACCCGCAGCCTCGAAGTCACCACCTCGGCGGGTGAAGAGACGCAGCGTTCCGTCTTCTTCGCCAGCCAGCAGCTCGAGCGCGCCGTCACCGTCCAGGTCGCCCACGCCGAGCGCGCTGATGGCCCGCAGCTCCGCGCCCGTGAACAGCTGCGTGGTGCGAGCCCCATCGGGAGCGACGCTCTCGAGCGAGCCGACCAGCCCCTCGGCGCCGGGCGCGAGCCCCCCCACCAGCACGCGCAGTCCGTCCGTGTGTGGCGCCACCGCGACGGCGCGCACCACCCGATCGGCCGCGAGACCGGGCAGCGGACCCAGGGCGAGGCCCGCTTCGCTCGTGCGGTACAGCACGTTGGCGCTCCCGATGGTGTTGGAGGCAGCCAGGATCTCGAGGCCGGGGCTCGCGGGGTCCACGTCCGCCAGCACCAGCGAGTCACCGTGGCCCGGCAGGTCCGTGACGGGCCAGTGAGTCTCGAAGCCGCCCGGCTTCCCTCGCAGCACCACCAAGCGTCGGGCTTCGAGCACAGCCGGACCTCGTTGATGCGGTCGCGGGCCATCGCTCAGCGCGACGAGGTCCATGCGGCCGTCGCCGTTCCAGTCTGCGGCCTCGATGGCGCGCGACGAGAAGGCCCCGAGCACCGACGGCTGCACGAGGCCGAGGGCGGGGCCGTAGGCCTCGAACGCGTCCCCCCGCCGCACCAGCACGACCAAGCCGACCAGATGGGATGCCACCGCCAGGTCGAGCTCTCCGTCGCCGTCGAGGTCCGCCACGGCGACGTCGCCGTAGTCGTACTCGAGCGCGGGAAACGTGTAGCGAGTGCTCAGCTGGAAGCGACCGCGGCCGTCGCCGAGAAACACCTGGGGTGTGCGCACGGGCGACTTGCGAGCCGGACCGTGCACCAGGTCGAGGTGGCCATCACCATCGAAGTCGACCACCACGAACCCGTGCCGCCACTGGCCCGCGCGTGGGAGCCCGCTGTCCATGCGCTCGAGGACGTCCTGCTCGGGCGCCACCGGAGTGGACGCGTCGGGCCCGGCCTCGGTGGGGAGCAGCTCCGGAAGCTCGGGCTCGGCGCTCCGCAGGTGCACGAAGGCGCCGAAGCCCCCCACCGTGGCGAGGAGCGCGAGGGCCATGGCCGCTCGTTGGCCACGGGCGCGCGAACGTGAGGGAGGAGTGCTGGGGGGGACGGCCATGAGAGGCCACACCTTGGCATGCGATCCGTCGGTGGTCAGGCGTCACCCGAACGTGGCTCACGGGGTTGACCCGGCTCGGGAACACCACTACGTTCAGTTCATTGAACACGTTCAACGAACGCTGGGACCATGACCGAAGACGACCACGAGCCCCACCTCACTCAGCGTGACCTGGCCAAGCAGGCCACTCAGGCCACCGTGTTGGCCGCGGCGCGCGACACCTTCGAGGAGCTGGGCTTCGAGCGCGCCAACCTGCGCGAGATCGCCGCACGCGCGGGAGTCTCGGCCGGCACGGTGCTGCACTACTACGGCGACAAGCGCGGCCTCTTGCACGCCGCGCTCTTCGAAGAGCTGGACACCGCGCTCGACCGCGCCATCCAGCGAGGACGCCGGTCCCGCACGCTGCTGGCGCAGCTGGACGTGCTGACCCGCGAGGTGTTCGCCTACTACAAGGCACGCCCAGCGCTCTCCCGCATCGCGCTGAAGGAGTCGCTCTTCGCCGATGCGCCGTGGGCCGGCCGCTTCGCCGAGCAGACCGCGCGGGTGAGCCACGCGATCACTGCCCTCGCCGCAGCGGCGCGCACTCGCGGTGAGCTGCCCGCCCGCACGGACCCTGCGCTGCTCTCGGTCACCTACCTGTCGGTCTTCTACTTCGCCCTGATCGCTTGGGCGCAGCAGGCCGTCGCCGACCCGGAAGCGCTGGTGGCCGTGCAGCTGCGTCACCTGTTCCCGCTGCCCGAAGGAGCCCACCGATGAGCCCGAGCCTGTTCAACGACGACGCCGCGCGTGAGCGCATGGAGGCCTGGTACGAGCGGATCCGCGAGGCGATCCCCGCGGCCACTTCCAGCCGCACCGTGAGCACCACGTTCGGCGACACTCACGTGCTGAGCGCGGGCCCCGAAGACGCCCCGCCGCTGGTGGCGCTGCACGGCGCGATGGCCAACTCGGCGCTCTTGCTGCGCGAGCTGTGGCACCTGACCAAGCACTTCCGCGTGCACGTCGTGGACGTGCTGGGCCAGTCCGTGAAGGGCGCCGACGTGGCGCTGCCGGTGAAGGGGGACGCGCACGGCCGCTGGGTGGGGGAGGTGCTGGACCAGCTGGGGCTCGAGCGCACCCTGCTGCTGGGCGTGAGCTGGGGTGGCTTCGTGGCCACGCGCTTCGCGGCGCACGCTCCGGACCGCATAGAGCGGCTGGCGCTCTTGGTGCCCGCGGGCATCGTGAACGGCAAGGTGCTCGAGGGCATCTTCAAGCTGGGCTGGCCCATGGCGCGCTTCCGGCGGTCTCCCACGGAGGCCAACCGGGCGCGCTTCCTGGGCAACCTGCT
>CAZEAA010000180.1:1898-12077 GCA_964510015.1 uncultured Sandaracinaceae bacterium | reverse complement strand
AGGTAGGCTCTGCGGATGGAACGATACCGCTTCCTCTTCCGCCAGCTCGCCTACGACGTCGGCGCGAGCATGCTCGTGATTCCGGCGCTGCTCACCGGCGCTCTCGGCGTCACGGCGCTCGCCCTCGAGACCGTGGAACGGCGGCTCGCGCTCGACATTCCGCTGTTGGCGCTCGAGCCTGGCGCCGCGCAGACCACGATCGCCACGCTCGCTGGCTCGATGATGACGGTCGTCTCGGTGGTCTACTCGGTGCTCCTGGTCGCGCTGTCGCTGGCCTCGACCCAGTTCTCCACGCGCATCCTCGCTGGGATGATCCGCGACCGCGTGAGCCAAGGGGTGCTCGGCATCTTCCTCGGCACGTTCGTGTGGCAGCTCGTCGCGTTGCAGTCCATCCATCTCGACCCTCCATGGGTTCCGCCCCTGACCGTGACGATCGCGCTCGGCCTCGCCGTGGTGTCCCTGGCCGCGCTGGTGCTCTTCATCGCCCGGGTGATCCGCAACTTGCAGGCGAACCACATCGTGGATCGCATCGCGCGGGAGTGCGAGCACGTCGTCGATGACGTCTTCCCGCCCCGTGGCGACGACGTACCGTGCGACGCGGAACGCCCGGAGCCGCCCGCGGACGCCACGATCGTCCGCGCGACCGCCTCCGGGTACGTCCAGCTCGTGTCGATCCCGTCCGTGCGAGTCGTGGCCGCCGCCGGGCTCCACGTGCAGCTGCTCCGCCCGATGGGCGCGTTCGTGCCGGAAGGAGCCGCCTTGTGGTCCGTCGCGCCGGCGGCGGCGTGCACGCCCGCCATCGAGGAGGCGCTGCGGGCCGCCGTGGATCTCGGCCCCATCCGCACCGCGCAAGAGGACGCCGAGTGGGGCCTCCGCCAGATCGTCGACATCGGTCTCAAGGCGATCTCGCCGGCGGTGAACGACCCGAGCACCGGGTGCCTGTGTATCGACCACCTCTCGCGGCTCTTGCTCCGCGCGGGCAACCGCGCAGCACCGCCCTCGCGGTTCCCGTCGGGCAGCGGCGAGGCCGTCGTGCCCGGTCCGCGGTACACCGACCTCGTCGACCTCGCCTTCGAGCAGATGCGACAATATGGCAAGAGCGACATGGCGATCTGCCTGCGGCTCCTGCGCGCGATCGGCGACGTCGCCGAGGGCATCGAGCACCGTGAGGGACGAGAGCGGCTGCACGCGCACGCCTGCGCCGTCGTGAGGGCTGCCCAGGCAGCCTTCCCCGACGACCTCGCCGAGATGAACCGCCGCGCCGCCCGCGTGGAGCGCGCCCTCGGCCGCCCGCTCGCCTAGCGAAGCGGGCGTCTTCAGAGCGAGGGAGTGAAGCTCCAGGCCTTCACCACCACCGCGCGGGCCGGCAGCTCGCGCTCGAAGAGCCCGCGGTAGCGCTCGCGCGCGCTGAGCCGCTCGAAGGCATCCTGCGACCTGAATTCCAGGCGCAGCGCGAGGTCCCAGGAGCGCTCGGCGTCGGCGTCGGCGGGCAGCTCCACGTGCAGCGCCAGCAGGTCGTGGTCACCCGTCAGCGCGGCGCGCGCTGCCGTGGCGAGCGAGGCGCGCCCTTCGGCGTTGGCCTGCTCGGGCTTCAGCTTCACCAACACGATGCGCGCGACCGTCACGCGTCACTTCCCCTGCGAGCCGAGCTCGAGGCCGTAGGGCTTCAGCAGCTGACGCGCCACGCTGGTCTTGTGCACCTCGTCGGCGCCGTCGAAGATGCGGCCCGCGCGCTCGTGCCGGAAGAACCACGCGAGCGGCGTGTCGTCGGTCATGCCGAGCGCGCCGTGCACCTGGATGGCGCGGTCGAGGATGCGCTGCATGGTGTTGGCCACGAAGAACTTCACGCAGCTGATCTCCACGCGCGCGCCGTTGGCGCCGTGACGGTCGATCTTCTCGGCGGTGTCGTAGACGTAGAGGCGCGCGGCATCGAGCTCGGCGCGGCTCTCGGCGATCATGAGCTGCACGGCCTGCTTGGTGCCCAGCGCTTTGCCGGGCGAGACCATGCGCGTGGCCGCGCGCTGGCACATGAGGTCGAGCGCGCGCTGAGAGATGGCCAGGAAGCGCATGCAGTGATGGATGCGGCCGGGCCCGAGGCGCTCCTGCGCGATCATGAAGCCCGCGCCCTCGGCGCCGAGGCGGTTGCTGATGGGCACGCGCACGTTCTCGTACTTCAGCTCCGAGTGGCTGGACCAGCCGGCGCCCTCCTCGCCCATGACGGAGATGCGGCGCACGTGCACGAAGCCCGGTGTGCTGGTCGGCACGATGATCTGACTCGCCCGGAGGTGGGGCGGGGCGTCCGGATTGGTCACCGCCATCACGATGGCGAACGTGGCGCCGTCCGCGCTGGTGGTGAACCACTTGTGGCCGTTGATGACGTAGTCGTCACCGTCGCGCACCGCCGTGGTCCCGAGCCACGTGGGGTTGCTGCCCGCGTGGTCCGGCTCGGTCATGGAGAAGCAGCTGCGGATGTCGCCGTTCACGAGCGGCTGGAGCCAGCGGTCGTGCTGCTCGTGCGTGCCGAACTTGTGCAGGATCTCCATGTTGCCGGCGTCGGGCGCGGGGCAGCCGAACACGTAGAGGCCGAGGGGGCTCTGGCCCAGCACCTCCACCAACCGAGCGTGGTCCAAGAAGGAGAGCCCCATGCCGCCCATGTCGCGCGGCATCTGCGGGGCCCACATGCCCATGCGCTTCACCTCCGCGCGCAGCTCGGCGAGCTTGCCCGCAGAGGTGTTCCAGTCGTGGATGGCCTCTTGCTCCACCGGGTAGATGGAGCCCTCGACGAACGCGCGGGCCTTGTCGAGGATGTTCTGGAGGTCGTCACTGACGTCGAAGCCCATGGTGGGGTTCCTTGGCGAGGTGGTAGGGTCGCGGCGAAATGTCCGCGCCGCCCGATCATACGACTCCTGTCCGCGATGCCCACCGTTTTGACGAAGCCGCCCTCGGGGCCTGGCTGAGCGAGAACGTGGACGTCTTCGATGGTCCGCTCACCGTGCGCCAGTTCCGCGGCGGTCAGTCGAACCCCACCTTCTGGCTGACCGACGGAAAGCGCGCCTTCGTGCTTCGCAAGCAGCCGCCGGGGAAGCTGCTCCCGTCGGCCCATGCCGTGGATCGCGAGTACCGCGTCATGCGCGCGCTGCGTGACACCGGCGTGCCCGTGGCCGAGATGTTCGCGCTGTGCACGGACCCGGCCATCATCGGCACCTCGTTCTACGTGATGGAGCACGTGGAGGGGCGCATCTTCTTCGACGTGCGCCTGCAAGACGTCTCGCGCGAGGACCGCGTGGTCATGTACGAGCAGCTGGCCGACGTGCTCGCCAAGATCCACGCGGTGGACGTCGACGCCGTGGGCCTCTCCGACTACGGCAAGGCCGGCCAGTACGTGGAGCGCCAGGTGGCGCGCTGGACGCAGCAGTACCGCGCCACCGAGACCGAGGTCATCGAGCCCATGGAGAAGCTGCTGGCGTACCTGCCGGCCAACGTCCCGGCCGACGACCGCACCACGCTCTCGCACGGCGACTATCGCCTCGACAACCTGATCTTCCACCCCACCGAGCCTCGCGTGCTCGCCGTCATCGACTGGGAGCTGTCCACGCTGGGGCATCCGCTCGCAGACTTGGCCTACACCTGCATGCTCTACGACGTGGCCATGCCCAAGATCGGCGGCCTGCTCGGCGTGGACTTCGCGGCCACCGGCATCCCCACCGAGAAGGAGTTCGTGGCGCGCTACCTGGCCACCGCGGGCGGCGAGCCGAGCCCCGACTGGAGCTACTTCAAGGCCTTCTCGTTGTTCCGCTTGGCGGCCATCGCGCAGGGCGTGTTTCGACGCAGCCAGCTGGGCAACGCCAGCTCGGAGAACGCGGTCATGTTCGGCGCCGCCGTGTCCGCGCTCAGCGCTGCAGGCTGTCGCTTGCTGGGCCTCTGAGGGCGCGAGTCAGTAGCGAGACTTGGGCCGCTGGCTCTCGCGCTTGATGAACGCCGTGAAGCGACTGGCGTCCATCAGGCGCAGGCGCAGCGAGCCCAGCACCAGCTCGTCGCCGCTGACCACGGCCACGGGCTTGCCGGGCTCGAGGGTCTTGCCGTTCACCTGGCTGCCGTTGTGCGACTTCTGGTCCACCAGGCTGAACTCGGCGCTCGGGTCCGCCACGCCGCCTGCTGCCGTGGTGATGAAGTGCGCGTGCAGCTTGGACACGTAGGAGTAGCGCAGCACCACATCGCAGTTGCGCGCGCGCCCCACGCTCACGCGGTCGGGGAAGGGGTTGCCCTTGCGCTTGCGCACCTCCGACACCTGGAAGTCGCGCACCGCGTTGTAGGCCGCCTCCACCTCCGGCGTCATCTGCGCGGGGTTCGGGCCGTAGGTGGTGTTGTACGCCATCGCCGACGACCACTCGTCCCCGGAGTCGTCGAGGGACGCAGGCTCGGCCGGCGCGGTGTGCACGAGGAAGAAGCGCCCGTGGACGGTCGCGAAGACGTCGGTCGTGAGGCCATAGGCGTCCACGACATAGTGTCCTGCAGGCTTCATTGCGGGCGGACCGTACCACTGGCCGAGCCGCTACGGAATAGCCCCATCATCGACGGCTCCGGCGAGGCCTGGTACACGTCGACGTGATGAACCTGCCCCGTCGTCAATCGCCGCGCCTCGCCGCACTCGGACTGAGCCTCGTGTGTCTCCTCGAGGCCGCGGGCTGCGGCTCGTCCACGTCGGGAGGTTCGGCGGTGTCGGGTGGCGACGGGGCTCGGCCCGCCTACGTCACCGTGCGTGTCGCGGGCAGCGGCGGGGGAGCCGACTACGACCTCCACGTGGGCACCACCGAGGTGACGCAGCGCGCCTGGGAAGACCTCATGGGCGTGGCGCCGGCCATCCCGCGGACCTGCGCCGACTGCCCGGTCCAGCTGGTGTCGTGGTACGACGCGGCCACCTACGCGAACGCCCTCAGCGAGCGCGAGGGCCTGACGGCGTGCTACGCGCTGGCCGACTGCGAGGCCAAGGAGTGGGGCGACGCCGAGTCACCGCCAGAGGGCGGCGTGGCGGGCAGGGTGGGGCTCGCGTGTGCGCAGGCCAGCGTGGCGGCGCCGGGCTGCAACGGCTACCGCCTGCCCACGCGCGCCGAGTGGGACACCTTCGGGCCAGTGGCCGAGGTCTCCGAAGGGCGCCGCGCCGCGCGCGAGTACGCCGCCTTCCGGCGCGTGACGGCCAGTGAGCCTCGGCCGGTGGCGAGCGGACGCCCGAACGAGCACGGGGTCTACGACACCATCGGCAACGTGGAAGAGTGGCTCGAGACACGCGCGGCGGTGCCCCAGGACCAGACGCGCTGGCAGCGCGAGGAGCCGCTGCAGGTCTGGTTCTTCTCCGCCGGAAACTGCTTCCACGCGCGCTACCGCCACCTCGAGCTGCCGAGCCCCCACCACCAGCTGGGCTCGTGGGGACGCTCGTGCCTCGGCTTCCGGCTGGTCCGCACGCTGACCTCTCCCGCCGAGTGACGCGCGGCTCCCGCCAGTTGACGCTGCGGTGTCAGAGCGCGCTGGCGAGCGGGCAGCGTCCCTCGCTCGGCGCCTCGCCGCGACGGTAGCGCGCCAGCAGCAGCTTCGAGCGCTCGGCCAGCATCCGGCGCACGCGGCGTCGCTCGCCCTTGATGCGCGGGATCACCATGTCGTCGTAGGCGGTGGTCTGGTGCCGCATCCAGGCGATCACCGCCGACTCGGCCCGCGCTTCGATGGGGATGCGCTCGGTGCGCGCGACGGTGCCGCTGCCCACCGGCGTGGCGTGCTGCGTGACGGCGTCGGCCAGCTTCTGGGCCAGCGGCTCGAAGCGCGCATCGAAGTCCAAGAACGCCAAGACCGCGCCGCGGAAGTCCTCCACGTAGGCGTCCTGCTTCTTCTCGCGGCGCACGCGGGCCGCCGTCTGCTTCTTCTCGTAGGCGGGGTCCGCGCGCTCGCCTTCCAGCTTCGCGCGCGCGCCGTGGATGTTCGCGGCCGGAGCCCACACGCCGCGCGAGAACAGCTTGCGACCGACCTTCTCTTGCACCGTCCAGCTCGGGCCCGCGGCCTTCACGCGGCGGGTCAGCCCCGCGTCACCGGGCGGGAGGCGCTCCCAGCCCGTGGGGATGCGCAGGGTCTCCTGACGCTCGGTGACGACGGTGTCCGGGGTGGGCCCGGGACGCACGATGCGGGTCTCGTTCGGCATGCGCCGCCGTTGTAGTCGCAGCGCCCGCGGACGTCACGCCCGCGTGTGCCGCCGCCCTCTCGGCCCTGTCAGTCGAAGGGGAAGCCGCAGGCGCCCTCGAAGCAGATGAGGGGCGCGCAGCAGTCCGCGTTGGTCGTGCACGTCCCGCACTCTCCGCCCACGCAGGCGTCGCCGCCGCAGTCGTTGCAGCTGTCGCAGCCCGTGGACGGCGTGCAGTCGGAGGCCGCGTCCAGGATGGCGTCGTCGTAGTGCACGGTCAGCGAGTCGGAGGCCACGATGCCGTTGGCGAAGAGACCGCCGAAGATCTCGATGGCTGCGCTCATGGTGAAGCGCGCGAAGGGCGCGTAGACGAAGCCGGCGAACGTGCCGCCACCCGAGAGCGCCACCGGATCGGAGCCGCCGACGTAGAGGCGCACGCGCGAGGGCGTGGCGGCGCTGCCCAGGCTCACGCTGGACGCGCTGACGAGGTTGCCCTGGACGAACAGGTCGAGCTCGCCGTTCCCCACGATCTCCACGCTGAAGGCCGCGTCGGGGGCGAGGTCGCCACCCAGGAAGAGGGCCGTGCGTCCCTCGACGCGCAGCGTCACCGCGCCAGTGCCACCGAGAGACGGCGCATACAGGCGTCCGCAAGGCAGGTCGATGACCGCGCCGGGGGCGTGGTCCGCCAGCACGCTCGGGTCGAAGCCGGCTTCGGCGTTGTCGTTGAGGCTCGCGAACGTAGTGACGAGCGCGGCCGGGTCCACTGCCGCCGAGGCGCCGCAGTCGCACGGCGGCGTGACCGTGACCACGCCCGAGGCCTGCGCGTTGATGGCCTGCGTGGTGGCCATGATGGTGGCGCCCGCAGGCTGCATGAGCGAGCCGCCGATGGTCACGCTGGTGGCGCTGAGGTTGCCGTTGATGTCGGCGTCGATGTCCACGTTCACGGTGGACATGGACGTGACCGGGCCGGCCACCCGCAGGTTGCCGGCGACCGACAACGGCGCCGTGGCGTTGGCGCTGAGGCCCTCTGCCCCGGCGATCCACGCGGGCCCGCCGATGGTCGCGGCGGCCGCGAGGTTCACGCTGCCGTTGGTGCCGAAGGCCGCGACCGTGCCCGCTTCGACCGGGTCGTAGTTCCCGTCGCGGCTGTCGAACGAGTCCGTGCGGAAGGTGTTGCTGACCACGAACTCCCCGCAGCTGCACACCGCGAAGCGGAAGGCGCTCTCGGCCAGCTGGCCCGTGCAGCGGTCGCCGGCCGCCCCCTCGCTTGGGATCAAGAGCGGCCCTCCGCCGGCACAGAAGCCCACGAGGCCCCCGTCGTCTCCTTGGTCGCCGCCGGCGTCGCCGTTCGTGCCCAGGTCACCGGTGGTCGCGTCCTCGTGGACTCCAGCGTCATCGGGGACGCAGCCGCCCGCGACGCAGGTGGAGCCGGGCGAGCACGGCACCGTCACGCTGCACGCGACGACGTCCTGCGTCGTGCCGCAGCCGGCAACGGCCACGGCGAAGATGGCCAACACGGCCCAGGCGGCGCATGCCGTGGGTGTGGCCTGTGCGAAGCGGGCGCCGCCTGCCGAGCGGGCGGAAGTGGAGAAACCGAGAGGAGAAGGGGGCGACTGGGTCATCGGCTAGAGAGAGCGCCGGCACCGGCGAAACGGGTCAATCGACGTGCACCTTTTTCCGTGGGGCAGCCGGCGAGCCGTCATGGTAACGCTTGGTGCGTGCCTCCGCCTCGCAGGCTCCCGTCGTACGTCGTCGCGCTGTCGCTGCTCTTCGTGCTCAGCGGCTGGTCCGTGGCGGTGCACGCGCAGACGCTGACATGGGTGCTCGACCCCGAGGCCCCGACGGAGACGCGCGAGCGGATCGAGGGCCAGACGTCGGACCTGCCGTACACCCGGCTGGCTGCCGCGGACCGGCGCGGGCCCGCCACCATCGGCGATCCGCTCGCCCGCGCCGCGCGCTTGGCCCCAGATGGCGGAGCGCGCGTCATCGTGTGGACCGCCGAGGGCGAAGGTGCGATCACGGTCACCATCGTGGACCTCGAGGGGCGGCGGGTGCTCGTGCGCGAGGTCGGTATCGCGGGGGAGGGTGACCGCTCCGCTGCGCTCGAGACGGTGGGGCTGATCGTGCGGTCCGCGCTCGAGGCGCTGGCGGATGGGGGCGAGATCGGAGTCGCCACGGTGCCGATGGCCGCCGCCGGAGCGACCCCGGACCCCACGCCAGCGAGCGAGCCCGAGGCCGCGACCGAGCTCCCCGACGAGACGGTGGAGGCGCCGCCCCGCGAGAGCGAGTGGATGCTCGGGGCGGGCGCGACGATGCTCGGTGTGGTGCGTGACGCTCCGGCGTTCGGCGGGAGTGGTCGCCTCGCGTGGCGCTACGGCCGCTCGTGGGTCGGCGTGGCGGTCCAGGCCACCGGACGGCAGGCCGTGCGCACGACAGAAGCCGCCATCGACGTGGCCTACGTCGGGGCCGCACTCGAGGCGGGGGTCGTGGCCGTGGAGCGCGGCTCGTTCGCGCTGGTCCCGCTGGCTGCGCTCGACTTGGGCCGTGTGCGCCGCGAGACCACGCGGGTGGCCGACGGCTTCGCGGGGACGGGCTCGCGCGCCCACCTCGACGTGCGCGTCGGCGTCGGAGTCCTCGGGCGCCTGCGCCTCGCCGACGTGGCCTGGCTGACGCTTCACGTGCGCCTCGACGTCCCGCTGCTGGCCGTGCGCTACAGCGTGATCAACGCGGGCGAGACGGTCGCGCTCGGCCGCACGCCGCGGCTGGGCGCGGCGCTCGGCCTGTCGGTGCTGGCCCGTGTCGGTCGTCGGCGGTGAGGGGGTCGGCGCGAATTCGACCGAGCGTTCGTCTTCGTTGACCCGAACCCGTCCGCCCGTCCCTCTGTGGTACTGGATGTTGATGGCGCGCACGATCGACGACGGAAGCGAGGCGGAGGACGCGCTGCGTTCGACGATCGATGCCGCCGTGCGGGGTGACCGACGAGCCGCGGGCAGCCTCCTGCAAGAGCGCCTGCCCCGCGTCCGCAACCTCGTGCGCTACCTGGTGCGAGGGGACGACCACGTGGACGACATCGCCCAGCAGGCCTTGCTCGCCATCCTGCGCGGGCTGCCCACCTTCGAGGGCACGGGCTCGTTCCCGGCCTGGTGCGACCGCATCACCGCGCGCGAGGCCTTCGCCTACCTGCGCCGCGACCGCGCGGAGGCGGCCAAGCGCCGCGACGCCGCGCCCGAGATGCGCCTCCTGAAGGGCGGGCTCGCGGGCGAGGCGGAGACCCACGATCCGTACGCCGACCGCCGCGCCGCCGTGCAGCTGCTCGAGCTGCTCCCCGAAGAACAGCGGAGCGTCGTGGCCCTGCACCACATCGCTGGCCTCAGCATGCCGGAGATCGCCGACCTCTTGGACATCCCCCACGAGACCGCCCGCAGCCGAGCCCGCCTCGGCATGAAGCGCCTGCGCGACGCCCTCGCGGACACCACCCCTCCCGGAGGAGAGCGCCATGCGTGACCCCCACCAAGACGACCTCGATCCCGACCTCGAAGCCGACGCCGCCTTCATGCGCCAGCTCTTCCCCCTGGACGACGCCACTGGCCCCGCCCCTCGTCGCGCCGCCGCCGACCTCGACGCCATCGTCGCCGCCGCCCTCGCCGCCCATACCGCCCCGCACCCCCCCGCCGCCCCGCCCCCGCCGCCCCGCCACCCCGCCCTCGTCCCAACCGTCGCCACCACCCTCGTCATCGCCGGCCTAACGGCCCTCTGGCTCACCCAGACGGCCCCGGCCCCCGACTAGGGCTCTGCCCCGGCCACGGACTCGGCCTCGGCCTCCGCCTCCGCCTCTGCCTCTGCCTCGGCCTCCGCCTCGGGCTCGGACTCGGCCTCTGCCTCCGCCTCTGCCTCGGCCTCCGCCTCCGCCTCGGGCGCGGGCGCCCCCGCCGGCGCGGCCGCCGGCCCCCCCCCCCCCCCCGGGGGGGGCCCCCCCCCCCCCCCGCGCGGGGGCCCACCCCCGCGGGGCGGGCGGG
>CAZEAA010000180.1:0-1888 GCA_964510015.1 uncultured Sandaracinaceae bacterium | reverse complement strand
GCCTCCGCCTCCGCCTCGGCCTCGGCCCCCGCCCCAGCCCCGGTCTCGGACCCCCGCGACCTTCTCCGCGAGGCCAACGTCCTGCGTGGCTCCGGCGCGTTCTCCGCGGCCGAACGCCTCTACCTCCGTGTCGTCCGCGACCACCCCCGCTCCCCGAGCGCCTACGTCGCCAAGGTCGCGGCGGCCTCGCTGCGCCTCGACCGCCTTGGCAGTCCCACGGGCGCCATCTCCCTCTTTCGCTCCGCCCTGCGCGACAACCCATCGGGCAGCCTCGCCCCCGAGATACGCCGTGGCCTCGCCCTCGCCACGCGCCGCGCCGGCCAGCGCGACGCCGAGCAGCGTGCCCTGCGCGACTACCTCGCGCACCACGCCGGCACTCCGTTCGCGGCATCCGCCGCGGCCCGCCTCAGCGAGTTCGAAGCCGCTGCCCGCGCGCCCGAGTGACCACGCCGTTGGGACACCGTTGAGGACGCTGGCGTAACGTCCCTCCTCAACGGAGGTCCCATGCGTCGCTCGCTCCTCGCCCTTCTCGTCGCCTCACTCGTTCTCGCCCAGGGTTGCGCTGTCGCGTTCGGTGCCGGACGCCCAGCTCAGCTCCCGCGCAACGCCGTCATCGCGTCCGAAGCCGAGCAGAGCCGCTGCAACCGTGCCTATCCCGGGGACGAGTTCCGCATGCCGCTCGCCGAAGCCGAAGGCGACCCCGAGCTGCGGGCGGAGCTCGAGGCGATCCCCGAGGAGGTGCGCCGCACGGTGCTCGCCGCAGGGCTCGAGCCCGTCCTCGCGCGGATGCTGCGCGACAAGCGCCTGCAACCGGATGCCACCGCGCAGGCCGCGTTCGTGGCGCGGCGTCAGGCCATCGCCATGCAGCTCGTCGCGCTCTCGTCGCAGCTCGACGCCTCGGTCTACGCAGCGGACTGCCTGGGCGACCGCGCCGAGAGCATCCGCGCCGGCATCGACCACGACTCGAGCGCGCGCGAGATTCGCCGCACGGTTGCGTCCATCGTGGTGGGCGCCGTGGTCGGCATCGCCATCGGGGCATGGGAGCTGGCCGACGAAGACTCGCGGGCGCGCAGCGGGTTCGCGATCGGCGGAGGGGCCGTCGCGGGCGGGCTCGGCGTCGCAGCGTTCGTGGAGCGGCCCACGCCCATCGCGCTGGAGCATTCGAGGAACGTGCTCGACCCGATCTTCCACGGCGACGATCCCGACCACATCCTCCCCACGTTCGTCTTCCGCATGCTGTCGCTGCCCGTGGACTCGGGCGCGACGCCGCGCGACGCCCTGCGCCTCCGCTTCGCGGACATCCTCGGCGACGCCGTCACGGACGACGAGCGCGAGCGCGCCGAGGAGCTGGTGTTCGGCAACGGCGGCATCTACACGCCGGAGCTGCTGCACGCTCGCGAGCGGATGCTCGACGAGGTGGAGAGTGCGCTCTCGGCGTTCGTGCGCGACCTCGAGCTGCTCCAGCGCTGGCTGGGCCGTGCCTTCGACGATGGGCTGCTGCTCGACGCGACCGCCGAGGAGCAGCCCCGTCGATGAGCGCGCTACAGCTTGCTGGCGTCGCGCACCGCGCCCTTGTCGGCGCTGGTCGCGAGCAGGGCGTAGGCCTTCAGCGCGGTGCTCACCTTGCGCGGCCGCGCGGCAGCCGGCTTCCACCCGGCAGCGTCCTGTGCGGCGCGACGCGTGGCCAGCTCGGCCTCCGGCACCAGCAGCTCGATGGAGCGGGCCGGGATGTCGATGCGGATGCGGTCACCATCGCGCACGAGCCCGATGGTCCCACCCGAAGCGGCCTCCGGTGACGCGTGACCGATGGAAAGGCCCGAGGTGCCTCCCGAGAAGCGTCCGTCGGTGAGCAGCGCGCACGCTTTGCCGAGGCCCTTCGACTTCAGGT
>CAZEAA010000179.1:7548-12086 GCA_964510015.1 uncultured Sandaracinaceae bacterium | reverse complement strand
TCGCCATCCGCGAGGGTGGTCGCACCGTCGGCGCTGGCGTCGTCGCCAAGATCATTGCGTGATTCACTCTGCGTGGAGTACCCGGTCGACTGTTCGGCCGGCCTCCCCGCTCTTCAAAACGGTTTCAGGTAGACGGGATTAGACCATGGCATCGGCTACGAAGATCCGGATTCGGCTCAAAGCCTACGACCACCGGTTGCTCGACCAATCGGCGAGCGAGATCGGCGACACCGCGAAGCGCACCGGCGCTCGTGTGGCGGGGCCCATTCCGCTCCCCACCCGCATCAACAAATTCACGGTCCTTCGCGGACCCCACGTCGACAAGAAGTCGCGCGAGCAGTTCGAGATCCGCACCCACAAGCGGCTCCTCGACATCCTCGACCCGACGCAGCAGACCCTGGACGCGCTGATGAAGCTCGACCTGTCCGCTGGTGTTGACGTGGAGATCAAGATCAAGTCCTGAGCGGGCTGCTGCCTCCTCTAACGGGATCACTCGGAGACATTCATGCCGAAGATCAGAGTCTATAACTTGGACCGTAGCGATGTCGGTGAGCTGGAGCTCTCGGACGCAGTGTTCGGGGCCAAGGTCAACGAAGCGCTCTTCTACGACGTGGTGAAGGCGCAACTCGCGTCCCGCCGCTCGGGTTCCGCCAGCACCAAGGGTCGCTCCGAGGTGTCCGGCTCGAAGACCAAGATTGTCCGCCAAAAGGGCACGGGTGGCGCTCGTCATGGTACGAAGCGCGCGCCCACCATGGTCGGCGGCGGTCAGTCCCACGGCCCGAAGCCCCGCGACTACAGCTACCGTCCCACGCGCAAGATGCGCTTGGGCGCGCTGCGCGGCGCGCTCAGCCTGAAGCTCAACGAGGGGCGTCTGCTCATCGTCAGCGACTTCGAGCTGGCCGAGATCAAGACCAAGAAGCTCGCCGAGGTCCTCGGCAAGCTGCAGGTCGGTAAGAGCGCCATCATCGTGGACGCCAAGAACAACGAGAAGCTGCGCATGAGCGCGCGGAATCTCCCCGCCTTCCAGTTCCTTCCGCCCGAAGGCGTCAACCTGTACGACCTGCTGCGTCACGAGAGCCTCGTGCTCACGAAGAGCGCGGTCGAAGCGCTCGAGAAGCGCTGCGCCTGAGGAGAGCATCATGAATCTCGAAGACGTCATCAAGCGCCCGCTCTACCTCACCGAGAAGAGCACCACCCTGCAGACCGCGAGCAAGTACTTGTTCGAGGTCGACCCGCGCGCGAACAAGATCCAGATCAAGGCCGCCGTGGAAGAGCTCTTCAAGGTCACCGTGAGTGACGTGAACACCCTGGTCGTGCGCGGCAAGCCCAAGCGGATGGGCCGTCGCATGGGCAAGACTCGCAACTGGAAGAAGGCATTCGTCACCCTCAGCGAGGGCACGATCGAATACTTCGAAGGAGCCTGAACCATGGCGATCAAGCATTTCAAGCCAACGTCGCCTTCGCGCCGTTACTACGACACCCAGGACTTCGCCGGCCTCTCCAAGAAGGCGCCCGAGAAGGCCTTGCTCGAGTCCAAGAGCTCGACGGGTGGTCGTAACCACAGCGGCCGCGTCACCTCGCGCTTCCGTGGTGGTGGACACAAGCGCGCCTACCGCATCATCGACTGGCGCCGCAACAAGGTCGGCATCCCCGGCACGGTGGCCGCGCTCGAGTACGACCCCAACCGGTCGGCCCGTATCGCGCTCATCCACTACGCCGACGGCGAGAAGAGCTACATCCTCGCGCCGGACGGCCTCAACGCCGGCGACAAGGTGCTGGCCAGCAAGAACGCCGACGTCAAGCCCGGCAACTGCATGCGCCTGCGTGACCTTCCGCTCGGAACGGTCATCCACAACATCGAGCTCAAGATCGGCAAGGGCGCCCAGCTCGTCCGCTCGGCCGGCACCGCCGCGCAGCTCATGGCCAAGGATGGCGACTACGCGCAGGTCCGCCTGCCGTCCGGCGAGGTGCGCTTGGTGCACCTGCTCTGCCGCGCCACCGTCGGTCAGGTCAGCAACCCGCAGCACGCGCGCGTCACGCACGGCAAGGCCGGTCGTACCCGCTGGCTCGGTCGCCGCCCCCACAACCGTGGTGTCACCATGAACCCCGTCGATCACCCCATGGGTGGTGGTGAGGGTCGTACCTCGGGTGGTCGTCACCCGTGCTCCCCCTGGGGTCAGCTCTCGAAGGGCAAGAAGACCCGCACCAACAAGACGACGACGAAGTTCATCGTTCGGAACAGGAAGAAGAAGTAATGGCTCGTTCAGTCAAGAAGGGTCCCTTCATCGACGACCATCTTCAGAAGAAGGTCGACACGGCCATCGCCGCTGGCGATCGCAAGATGATCAAGACCTGGTCGCGTCGCTCGACCATCACTCCCGAGTTCGTCGGGCACACCTTCGCCGTGCACAACGGGCGGAAGTTCATCACCGTGTTCGTGACCGAGAACATGGTGGGTCACAAGCTCGGGGAGTTCTCCCCCACCCGTACGTTCCACGGTCACGTGGCCGACAAAAAGGCCAAGCGCTAAAACCCTCTTTGTGGGACGCCCCGTCCCATGCTAGATCCGCCGACCCTCCGCGCACGACGCCATCCCTGGCGCGTGCTGCGTGGTCACGGGCCTAGTTCACCCTCGCCTTCGAGGAAGTCGTAGTCGTCATGGAAGCCATCGCAAAAGCACGATTCCAGCGCATTTCGCCCCGCAAGGCGCGAGTGGTGCTCAATATGGTGCGCGGGAAGAACGCGGCTGTTGCTCTGAACGAGCTCCGGTTCACGTCCAAGGCCGCGGCCCCCATCGTTTACAAGCTGATCGACAGCGCCATCGCGAACGTCCGCCTCAAGGACGACTCGGTGGACCTCGATGAGCTCGTCGTCAAAGTTGCCTTCGCGGACAAGGCCCCCAACCAGCACATGCGCCGTTGGCGCCCCCGTGCGATGGGTCGTGCGACGCAGGTCGTCAAAGGCATGAGCCATATTACCGTCGTCGTGGGCGACGGGGAGTGATCGAGTAATGGGCCAAAAAGTACACCCGTACGGATTCCGCCTCGGCGTCGTCAAGACCTGGAAGTCCAAGTGGTACGAGGACAAGAACTACGCCACGTGGCTCCATGAGGACCTGAAGCTCAAGAAGCGCATCCTCAAGGAATTCGTGAACGCGGGCATCGCCGATATCGAGATCGAGCGCGCCGCCACGAAGGCCAAGGTCGTGATCTTCACCTCGCGCCCCGTCATGATCATCGGCAAGCGCGGCGCCGGCGTCGAACAGCTGAAGGCCGACCTTCAGAAGCTCACCCAGAACGAGCTCTTCGTGGACATCCAGGAAGTCCGCAAGGCCGAGACCAACGCCAAGCTCGTCGCCGAGAGCATCGCGACGCAGCTCGAGCGCCGCGTGGCCTTCCGCCGCGCCATGAAGAAGGCCGTCCAGACCGCGATGAAGTTCGGGGTCAAGGGCATCCGCGTGAACGCCGCGGGTCGCCTGGGTGGCGCCGAGATCGCTCGCCGCGAGTGGTACCGCGAGGGTCGCGTGCCGCTTCACACGCTGCGTGCCGACATCGACTACGGCGAGGTCGTCGCCATGACCAAGGCCGGCACGGTCGGCGTCAAGTGTTGGATCTTCCACGGAGAGATCGTCCCGACCAAGCGTCGTGACGGCGCCGCGGCGCGCTGAGGTAGTCAATCATGCTGCAACCGAAACGTACCAAGTTCCGCAAGGCCATGACTGGCCGCATGACGGGCAAGGCTTACCGCGGCGGCGACGTCTCCTTCGGGGACTTCGGCATGCAGGCGGTCGAGGGTGGCCGTCTCACGGCGCGCCAGATCGAAGCCGCTCGTATGAGCATCCAGCGCAAGACCAAGCGCCAGGGCAAGCTCTTCATCCGCATCTTCCCGAGCAAGCCCGTCACCAAGAAGCCCCAAGAGACTCGTCAGGGTAAGGGTAAGGGCGCCGTGGATCACTGGGTGGCCGTCATCAAGGCTGGCCGAGTGCTCTACGAGATCGAGGGCGTGGAAGAGGAGCTCGCTCGCGAGGCCTTCCGCGTCGCCGGTCACAAGCTCCCCATCCAGACCCAGTTCATGGCACGGAGGGACGCCCTGTGAAGCCGTCTGAAGTTCGAGAGAAGACCAAGGAAGAGCTCACCGGCCTCGAGTCGGAGCTCCGCCGCCAGCTGTGGAAGGCTCGGTTCGACAACCACACGAACCAGCTCGACGACACGGCATCCATCCGCAAGCTCCGCCGCGACCTCGCGCGAGTGAAGACGATCCTGACGCAGCGCGCGTCGCAGGAGTGAAGAAGTCATGGCCGAAGAAACAGCCGTAGCAGAGAACAGCCGCGGGCGTCGTCGACGCCTCGTCGGCCGTGTCGTCAACGACACGAAGGCGCCCGGGCGCGCCCAACAGATGGTCGTGGTGGTGGTGACTCGCCGTACGCGTGACGCGTTCTACGGCAAGTACGTCCGCCAGACCAAGAAGTACCACGCGCACGACGAGAAGAACGAGTTCCAGACGAACGACCTCGTCGAGATCGTCGCGTGTCGTCCTCG
>CAZEAA010000179.1:0-7538 GCA_964510015.1 uncultured Sandaracinaceae bacterium | reverse complement strand
GACACGGTCGAAATTCGCGAATCGCGTCCGCGCTCCAAGACCAAGCGCTGGGAGGTCATCCGCCTCCTCGAGCGTCCGCCGGAGGTGTGAGATGATCCAGACCGAGACCGTCTTGGGTGTCGCCGACAACAGCGGCGCAAAGAGCGTGAAGTGCATCAAGGTGATCGGCGGAAGCCGTCGCCGCTACGCCGAGCTGGGCGACGTCATCATCGTGGCCGTCCAGGAGGCTCTGCCCACCGCGAAGGTTCGCAAGGGTGACGTGGCTCGCGCCGTCGTCGTCCGCACGACCCGCGAGTACCAGCGCCCCGATGGCAGCTACATCAAGTTCGACGCGAACAGCGCCGTGCTGATTAACAAAGAAGGCGAGCCGATCGGCACGCGCATCTTCGGACCCGTGGCTCGCGAGCTGCGTGGCAAGCGCTTCATGAAGATCGTGTCGCTCGCGCCGGAGGTGATCTGATGGGTGTACGTCTCAAGAAGGACGACCTCGTCGTCGTCGTGGCTGGCAAGGACAAGGGCGTCGAGGGTCGTATCCTCGACATCCGCAAGGACGGTCGCGTGATCGTCGCCGGTGCCAACATCGTCAAGCGCCACCAGAGCGCTCAGAAGTTCCCGGAGGCCGGCATCATCGATCGCCCGGCGCCCCTTCAGCCCAGCAACGTGATGCTGAAGGACCCCGAGAGCGGCAAGCCCACCCGCGTTCGCTTCGAAGAGCGCGACGGGGCCAAGGTCCGCGTCGCCGTCAAGAGCGGCGCTGTCATCAAGTAAATCGTTCCTTTCCGACCCAGTGCGCCCATCACTCCCTTTCTGGCGGCTGTAACCCGGAGCTCGTAGAGAATCATGGCTGAGTACATTTCAAGGCTTCAGAAGAAGTACAGCGACGAGGTCGTTGGTCAGTTGATGCGTGAGTTCAAGTACGCGAACCCGATGACGGTTCCGCGGCTCGAGAAGATCACCGTCAACATGGGCCTCGGCGCCGCGGTCCAGAACGGCAAGATCATCGAGTCGGCCGTGGTGGAGATGACGGCGTTCACCGGGCAGAAGCCTGTCGTGACCCGCGCCCGCAAGGCCATCGCGACCTTCAAGCTCCGCGAGAACATGCCGATCGGCGTCATGGTCACGCTGCGCAAGGACCGCATGTGGGACTTCGCGGACCGCCTCATCAACCTGGCGCTCCCGCAGACCCGCGACTTCCGCGGCGTCAGCAGCAAGGCCTTCGACGGCCGCGGCAACTACACGCTCGGCATCAAAGAGCAGATCATTTTCCCCGAGATCGACTACGACAAGGTCGACGCGATCAAGGGCATGAACATCAGCTTCGTCACCACGGCGAAGACTGACGAAGAGGGCCGCGCCCTACTCAAGGGCCTCGGGATGCCCTTCCGGAAGTGAGATAGACATGGGAAGCCAAGCCGCTTTTGCCAAGACTCAGAGGGACCCGAAGTTCAAGGTCCGCGCTCACAACCGCTGCGGCCGCTGCGGCCGCTCACGCGCCTACTACCGCAAGTTCGGTCTGTGCCGTATCTGCATGCGCAACCTGGCGCTCGCCGGCGAGCTGCCGGGCGTCACGAAGTCGAGCTGGTAGGCCGAGGAAGCTGGAGACTCACAATGATTTCTGACCCCATCGCCGACATGCTCACGCGACTCCGGAACGCCGCCATGGCGGGTCTCGATCGCACCAAGATGCCGCTCTCCAAGCTGAAGAAGAATCTCGCCGAGATCCTGAAGCAAGAGGGCTACATCAACGACTACAGCGTGGACGAGGCTCACCCCGCCACGCTCACCGTCTTCCTCCGCTACACGGACAAGAAGCCGGCCTTCAACACCATCCGCCGCACCAGCCGCCCTGGCCGCCGCGTCTACGTCGGTCACGACGAGATCGCGCACGTCAAGGACGGGCTCGGGGTCGCGATTCTTTCCACGTCGAACGGTCTCTTGACCGACCGCGACGCGCGCAGCCAGAAAATCGGCGGCGAGCTCCTCTGTGAGGTCTGGTGATGACTGCCCCCGCGAAAACCGAAATCACGAAGCAGTCGCGTAACGGGAAGCTGCCCGTCACGCTGCTCTCCGGCGTCTCCGTGGAGATCAACGGACAGACCGTGACCGTCAAGGGCAAGCGCGGCTCGCTCACGCGTACGTTCCGCCCCGAGGTGGTCGTGTCGCAGGAGTCCGGCGCCGTGCACGTCCGCCCCGCGGCCAACGCTGGCCAGGTCGGTCTGCAGTACCAGGGCCTCTCGCGCGCGCTCATCGCCAACATGGTCGAGGGCGTCACGAACGGCTACACCCGCTCGCTCGACTTCCGTGGCGTCGGCTACCGTGCCGAGTTCGGCAACGGCGAGCTGAAGATGACCGTGGGTCTCTCGCACCAGCCCATCATCAAGATCCCGGCCGAAGTGTCGGTCAAGATCGAGCAGCGCGACGAGGCTGGCGTCAAGTACCCGCGCGTCCACATCGAGGCCTCGAGCAAGGAGCTCGTGGGCCAGATCGCGGCGCACATCCGCAGCAAGCGCCCGGCCGAGCCGTACAACGGCAAGGGTGTCCGCTACGTGGGTGAGCAGATTCGTCAGAAGGCCGGCAAGTCCGGTAAGAAGTGAGGAGCGCCAAATGCTGAAAGTCGCCACGGGGCGCGCCAAGCGCAAGCTCCGCATCCGCAAGAAGATCTCCGGCACCTCCGAGCGCCCGCGCCTCAGCGTGTTCCGGAGCGGCAACCACATCTACGCGCAGGTCATCGACGACGTCGCTGGCACCACGCTCGCCTCGGCCAGCGACCTCCAGAAGACGGTCAGCTCGGACGGCACCAAGACCGACCGCGCCAAGTCGGTGGGCAAGGCCGTGGCCGACGCCTGCAAGGCGAAGGGCATCGAGAAGGTCGTGTTCGACCGCAACGGTTTCATCTACCACGGCCGGGTCAAGGCCCTTGCCGAAGCGGCTCGCGAGGCCGGACTGAACTTCTGAGGATCGCGCCATGAGCCAAAACGAAATCATCGACCCCAAGGATCTCGAGAACGAGATCGAAGAGCGGGTCATCCACATCAACCGTGTGGCCAAGGTCGTCAAGGGCGGTCGCCGCTTCAGCTTCAGCGCTCTCGTCGTGGTGGGTGATCACCACGGTCACGTGGGCGTGGGCCTGGGCAAGGCGAACGAGGTTCCCGAGGCCATCCGCAAGGGCACCGAGCGCGCTCGCAAGTCGATGTTCCGCGTGCCGCTCGTGAACGGGACCATCCCGCACCGCGCCAACGGCCACGACGGCGCCGGCAAGGTCATGCTTCGTCCCGCTTCGGCCGGTACGGGCGTCATCGCCGGTGGCGCCATGCGCCCGGTGCTCGAGGTGGCGGGCGTCAAGGACGTGCTCGCCAAGATCCTCGGCACCGCCAACCAACACAACGTCGTTCACGCGACCCTCGCGGCTCTTCGTGACCTCGAGTCCGCCGACATGGTCGCCAAGCGTCGCGGAAAGACGCTGGATCAGGTGGTGACCCCGTGACTATCAAGCTTACCCTCGTTCGCAGCGTCATCGGGCGCCCCGAGAAGCATCGCCGCATCATCAAGGGCCTCGGCCTGCGCGGCCTGAACTCTCAGGCTACCGTGGCGAACACGCCGGCGTTCCGCGGCATGATCAAGAAGGTACTTCACCTCGTGACGGTGGAGGAGAGCAATGGCTGACGAAAAGAACCAGTCCGGGTCCGAGAAGGAAATCCCGATCCTGTCGCGTCTGCGCGCGCCCATCGGGGCCGTGCGCAACAAGAAGCGCAAGGGTCGCGGCATCGGCAAGCTCGGTAAGACCGCCGGTAAGGGCATGAAGGGTCAGAAGGCCCGCTCGCCCGGTAACTTCCAGAAGCTCGGATTCGAGGGCGGTCAGATGCCCTTGTACCGCCGCATCCCGAAGCGCGGCTTCCACAACCTGTTCGCCAAGAACTTCGCCGAAGTGAACGTGCGTGACCTGGCTCGCTTCGACGCGGGCTCCGTGGTCGACGAGGCGGCGCTGCGCGAGAAGCGTCTGGTGAGCGGGCAGTTCGACGGCGTCAAGCTGCTCGGCAACGGCGAGCTCGACCGCAAGCTGACCATCAAGGTCCACGCCGTGAGCGAGGGCGCCAAGGCCAAGGTCGAGGCGGCCGGTGGCTCGGTCGAAATTTTGGGCGGCTGAAAACGACCTCTAGGTCGATGGTAGGTTGATGAACGTCATCGCGAACATCTTCAAGATCCCCGAGCTCCGTCGCCGCATCCTCTTCTCCTTGGGGATGATCGCGGTGTATCGCGTTGGGATCTTCGTGACCACACCAGGGGTCAACCGGAACGCGATGCGGGAGTACGTCAACAGCTCCAGCAACGGCTTCCTGGGGATGTTCAACCTCTTCTCGGGCGGCGCGCTCGAGCAGATGTCGATCTTCGCCCTCAACATCATGCCGTACGTCTCGGCGAGCATCATCATCTCGCTCCTGGCGGTGGTGGTGAAGCCGCTCGAGGAGCTCCGCAAGGAGGGCGAGGCTGGTCAGCGCAAGCTCAACCAGTACACGCGCTACGGCACCATCGCCCTCAGCATCGCGCAGGGCATCGGCATCGCGCTCTTCCTCGAGTCGCTCAACACCGCGGGCACGCAGGCCGGTGACATCGTGAACGAGCCGGGCTGGGCCTTCCGCGCCATGACCGTGCTCTCGCTCACCACCGGCACCGCGTTCCTCATGTGGCTCGGCGAGCAGATCACCGAGCGCGGCATCGGCAACGGCATCTCGCTCATCATCTTCGCGGGCATCGTGGCGAACCTCCCGGACGCCCTGGTCGCTACCGCGAACTTGGTGCAGATCGGGCAGATCAAGCCCATCGACCTGATCTTCATCCTCGCCATCGCGCTTGGGGTGACGGCCATCATCGTCTTCTTCGAGCGTTCGCAGCGCCAGGTGCCCATCACCTACGCCAAGCGCATGGTCGGCCAGAAGATGTTCGGCGGTGCCGAGAGCCACCTCCCGCTGCGCGTGAACATGGCCGGTGTCATCCCGCCCATCTTCACGTCGTCGCTGCTCATGATTCCCATGACCCTCGGTCAGAGCGGCGTCCCGGGCATGCAGTGGCTCAACGACAAGCTGAACCCGCAGGGGCCCAACATGTGGATCTACATGGTGGTCTTCGCGTCGATGACCATCTTCTTCACCTTCTTCTACACGGCCATCACGGTGCAGCCGGTGGACATGGCGGAGAACCTGCGCAAGCAGAACGCGTTCATCCCCGGGGTTCGTCCGGGCAAGGCCACGGCCGAGTACATCGACTACGTGCTCTCGCGCATCACCGTCGGTGGCGCCATCTACATCACCGCCGTCTGTACCGTCCCGACGCTGCTGCAGGCCAAGTGGCAGGTGCCGTTCTACCTCGGTGGCACGTCGCTCATGATCGTGGTCGGCGTCGCGCTCGACTTCGCGATGCAGGTGGACAGCCACCTGATCACCCGCCACTACGAGGGCTTGGCCTCGGGTTCGAGCGGCCGCCTCAGCGGGAGAAAGGGCTGATCGATGGATCTGCTCCTCTTCGGACCGCCCGGCGCTGGCAAGGGTACCCAGGCGAAGTTCCTCGTGAAAGAGCTGGGGATCCCGCAGCTCTCCACGGGCGACATGATGCGCGCCGAGCGCGCGTCTGGGTCCGAGCTGGGCAAGAAGTTCGACGAGTACATGAGCCAGGGCCTGTTGGTCCCCGACTCGCTGGTGCTCGAGCTGATGGAGAAGGTCCTCTCGAGCGAAGTGGCTGCCAAGGGCGCCATCTTCGACGGCTTCCCGCGCACGGCCCCGCAGGCCGAGGCGCTCGACGCCATCCTGGCCAAGCTCGGTCGGCGGATCGACCGCGTGGTGGCCATCGAGGTGAGCCTCGATATCATCATTGATCGCGTTACTGGGCGGCGCGTATGCAAGTCGTGTGGACAGACCTACCACTTGCGCTATGATCCGCCCCCCTCGGACGGTGCCTGCACCGCGTGCGGAGGGGAAATCTACCAGCGCTCCGACGACACCGAAGAGAAGGTGCGGACGCGGGACAGCGAATATCAGGCCAAGACCGCAGCGGTCTTGGCGCACTACGACGCCAAAGGTGTCGTGGCACACGTGAACGGGGTGGGTGAGCTCGACGAGATTACCCAGCGCATTCGCGAAGCCCTCCGGCCCATCCAGGCCGGTCAGGGAAGCTAGAGGAACTCGACGAGAAGGCATCGCGAAGAGAGCACCCGAAACCGCACGTGAGCACCGGCCCGCAGCTCGAGGGGGTCATCCTGGCCACCCTGCCCAAAGCCCTCTTCCGGGTTCAGCTGGACTCCGGAGAGCGCATCACGGCCTCCCTCAGCAGCCAAGCCAAGCGCATCACCATCAAGTTACTCCCAGGGGACCGAGTCTCCATCGAGACCAGTCCTTTTGACCCCACACGGGGCCGCATCACCGGGCGGCTCTGATCACCTAGTCCCAGTAAACGACCCCGGCCGCCTCGATTCCCGAGCGGCCACCTGAAGGACCACCATGAAGGTTCGCCCCAGCGTCAAGAAGATTTGTGACAAGTGCAAGGTAGTACGCCGCAAGGGCGTCGTACGCGTGCTTTGCGAGAACCCCCGCCACAAGCAGCGTCAGGGCTGAACAGAGGTATACCATGGCACGTATCGCTGGCGTTGACCTTCCGGGTCGTAAGCACACCGTCATTGCCCTCCAATACATCTTTGGAGTGGGCATCCATCGCGCGAACGAGATCTGTCGCATCACCGGCATCCCCACGGACAAGCGTGCGGATGACCTGGACGAGAACGACGTCCGCGCGATCCGCGAGTGTATCGACCAAAACTTCAAGGTAGAGGGTGACCTCCGCCGCGAGATCACGATGCACATCAAGCGTCTGATGGATCTCGGCTGCTACCGTGGCCTCCGCCACCGCCGCGGTCTCCCCGTCCGTGGCCAGCGCACGCACACCAATGCACGTACACGCAAGGGTCCGCGCCGTGGTCCCATGACCCGGAAGCGCTGATAGGAATTCACGATGGCCAAGCCCAAGCAGATCAAAGTCAAGAAGAAGGCGAAGAAGACCGTCACGCGCGGCATCGCCCACATTCAGAGCACGTTCAACAACACCATCGTCACCATCACGGATGTCGAGGGGAACGTGGTGTCGTGGTGCACGTCCGGCGCTCGCGGCTTCAAGGGCTCGCGCAAGAGCACGCCGTTCGCCGCGCAGCTCGCCGCCGAGCAGGCCGCGCGCAAGGCCCAGGAAGTGGGCATGCAGCAGGTCGCCATCTTCGTGAAGGGGCCCGGCGCCGGTCGTGAGTCCGCGCTGCGTGCGTTCCAGCACGTGGGCATGCGCGTCACGCTCATCCGCGACGTGACGCCGATCCCGCACAACGGCTGCCGCCCGCCCAAGCGCCGCCGCGTCTGAATTGTTGAAGGGCCGGGCGAGCGACGATACGCTCCCTGGCCCCGCTCGAAGGGGGCCAGCCGCGCTCCGCCGGGGAGCCGAGCCCCCACGCACTTTGCAGTAGATGATCATCTGTCGGATCGGAGAACCCTGAATGTCCACGCCTACCC
>CAZEAA010000178.1:0-12123 GCA_964510015.1 uncultured Sandaracinaceae bacterium | reverse complement strand
AGCACGGAGACCACGATCAACACCACCACGACCAGCGCGCCACGCAGGACGGGATCGGGGGTCATGGGCGGGGGCACAGCCCCGCCGTGGCGCTCGGCGAGGGCGCGCAGCGACGTGGCCGACGCCTCCACGCCTTGGGTGGACGTCCACTGGTGCAGCGCGGCCGCGCCCAGCTGCCCGCCGGGTCCTTCGCGCATGCGGTCCACCAGGAATTGCTCGTAACGCGGCGTGTCCTGCCGAAAGGCCACGTAGTCGAAGCCGCAGGCGGCGCAGCGCACCTGCGGGCCGCGATGGTCGAGCAAGGTGGTGGCGACGCAGCCGGGACAGGAGAGGTAGATGGAGCTGGTGTACACCCCCGCGTGGTAGCGGAAGACGGCGCGCTTGCACAGCGCACCCGCCTCACGCGCAGGGTCAAGGAGCCTGCGTGGT
This sequence comes from uncultured Sandaracinaceae bacterium, assembly GCA_964510015.1. Taxonomy (GTDB): domain Bacteria; phylum Myxococcota_A; class Polyangia; order Polyangiales; family Houyiibacteriaceae; genus JADJJE01. Next base: position 11,694 of record CAZEAA010000178.1, on the reverse strand, counting down.
GAAGCGGAGCGTCTCGAAGTCGTGGAGCGGCGCGCCCCAACGCGTGCGGCTCCCGGCCGGCAGCGTGATGGTGTAGGCGGTGCTCGGATCGAGGTCGCGCAGCAGCTCGGCCTCGATCCGATAAGGGTTGTAGGGAAGCCCGCGCACCACCCGGAGGCTCACCCCCGAGACCACGTCCCCGTCGCCGTCGCGCAGCACGGGCGCCGGCCCGTTCTCGAGGTCCAGGTCGGCGTCCAGCTGCCAGCTCAGCAACGTCCCCGCGTGGTAGTCCACCGTGCCTTCGGAGCTGCACGTGGTGCACGGGAGCGTGGTGCAGCACAGCTGCGGCGAGGCCTCGTCTCGGGGGTCGACGCGCCCCGTGAACCCCGCCCAGCGGAAGCTCACCGCTGGCGGGCGCCGCCCGATCAGATCGGCCGGGGTGCCTGTGTGCAGCGCCACGCGAATGGTGGTGCCCACGCCCACGTGCTGGGCCAGCTGAACGTCCACGCTGGTCTGGCCACGCACGCCGGTGATGGGGCCGCGCAGCGAGCCGCCGCCGCTCGACACGTACCAGACCTCCACGTCGATGCTGTCCACCTCGAGCGGCGCGTCGAACGTGAAGGTGAGGGTGGCGGTGTCGGTGGGCACGTCCACGGCACCGTCGGCGATGCTGGTGGAGACCAGCTCGGGGACCGCGTGACCGCTCAGCCGGAACGGGTCCACCTGGTCGTTGGTGAGCGTGGTGGCCCACGCGCCGTGGCACACCACCATCTCGTTGGCGCCCACCACGCACACCGCAGCGTCGTAGCTGCGGAACCCATGCGCGAACACGGGACGCCGTCGGATCAGGTCATCCGGCGCGTGCCGGCCATCGTCGTAGACGGGCGCGCGCGGGGCGAACTCGCACTGGTTGATGGGGGCCACCGCGAGGCGCAGCTCGGTGAAGGACGGCGCCTGGAACGTGGGCCAGCTGACGGTGTGGGCGGCCACGGTCCCGCACGGGGTGAACGTCAGCTTCATCAGGTTGCCCAGGTAGCGGAACTGGTCTGCGTAGAGCCGCAGCTCCTCCTCCGGGTCACCACCGCCCGGGATGAAGGCCGGGATGGCGTTCGGGTTCTCGACCGGAAACGTGGTGATGACGTTCGGGTCGCGCCGCAACGACACCAGCTCCATCTCGAAGTTGGGGAACCCGCTGTCCACGAAGGGCCCACTGAAGACGTGCCCCTCGGGGTGGCTCTCGAGATCGATCCAGCCCTCGTGCCACTCGGCCGGCAGGCGCAGCCCGGCTCCCGGAGTGCTGCCGCCGGTCTGGTGCACCCACTTGCCGTGAGCGGTGCGGGTCCAGCCGGTGCCCGACGTGGTCAGGTCCTTGCGGTCGACCTGCACGCCCCCGCTCGTGAGCACGGGCTCCCAGGCGCGCGCCAGCGCCATGACCATGGGGCGGTCCGTCTCGTCGTAGGCCACGCGCATCACGCAGCCGAGGTCCGCGTTCTCGGGCCGCAGCGGCCCGCTGTATTGAAACGGCAGCGTCTCGCGCGTGAACGCGCTGCCCCCCGCGTCGCGGTGCCACCAGGTGAGCTTGTAGAACAGGTCCACGTCCCCCGCGCGCGAGCGGCCGAGGCGCAGCGCCGGACACGCGTCCACGCCGAGCGACTCTTCGAAGAGCGTGGTGACCGTGCCGTCGAGGTCCACCTCGTAGAGCGTGACCACGTCGGTCTGCAGCGCCAGCGCCACGAGCACCTTGCCGTCGTCGCCCACGATGGCGTCCACGGCACCCACCTGGCTGGGCATGGCGAGACTGCCCAGGGGGAAGCGCTCCCACGGCGCGTCCAAGCCACCGTGCGCGACGGCCATGCGCCCCGTGTCGAGGTCGGGGTACACCACCACCAGCCGGTCGGGCAGCGCCGCCACGGCGATGAGCGTGCCCAGCACGGGGAACGACGCCTCGCGGTAGCCCACGAGCGTGCCGTCGTCGAAGGCGCGTGTGCCGGTGGTGAAGAGCGAGGTGGCGATCTCGGGCAGGGCGAGGCGGAAAGGAAGGCGCGCCGGCGCTAGGCGCGGGTGCACCAGCAGCGGGCCGGCGTCCTGCATGTCGCCGCCGTCCTCGGGCGAACCGGCGTCGGGGTCGGCACCACTCGGTCCGCCGCACGCGGCAAGCAGTCCGACCGCCAGCAGCGCGAACGCACGGGTCATCTTCAGAGGTTCCATGCGTACTCCCCCCAACAGCGCAGGCGTTGGTCCTCGTCGATGCCGCACACGTACGTGTCCGTGGCTCCGATGGAGAGGAAGCGCACGCCCGCGGGCGGCACGTGCGCACCGTAGGTGGAGCTGCCCCAGCACGTCACGTCGCCGCTCGCCGCGCGCGCGCAGCCGAAGCCGTTGCCGAGGGTCACCTCTTCGTAGGCACCACCGGGCGGGGTGAGCGCCAGGTTTCCCCAGCACTCGAGGTGCCCGTCGCTGATCGCCACGCCGCAGGTCTGCCCGACGCTCGACGCGATGGCGCTGAGCGCCACGGCGGGCGGCGCCGGCGTGACGCCGTCGGGGAAGCAGCGCGGCAGGCCGTTCGGCTGGAGCGCGCACAGCTGGTCCAAGCCCAGCGACACGTCCGTGTAGGTGCCGACGTGGAGGCCCGGGTGCGAGAGCCCAATGGCGAAGCCGGCACCCCAACACCGCAGCTGCCCCAGGTTGGGCAGCATCTCGGCGGTCACGGCACATAGCACTTGCCCCTCGGCGTTACGCACGCTGGCGATGTCCACGATGGGCAGGCTGGCTGGCGGGCGCTGGAAGTCCGACCCACCGGCATTGCACTGCCCGGTCGGGCCACTGCCGACGTCGGAGAGCTGGCCCTCCGGGGACACCGTGCAGAAGTCGGTGATGAGCCCGAAGTCGCGCGGCAGGATGTCGTACTCATCCGGGCGGCGACCAGTCACGCGCGCAAACGCGCTGGCGCTGAGCGCGCGGCAGTCGCGATCCCAGCAGACCACCTCGTCGAAGCGCGGTGACGTGGCGCCCCAGCAGACGTACGCGCCGCTCGTGTCGAACCCGCAGTCGCCCTCGGTGAGCGTGGTCAGGCGCAGCGCGCTCGGTGGGCTGATCTCGCCCGAGAGCTCGTAGCCCCAGCAGGTGAGCTCTCCCGTGGTACGCAGCGCGCAGCCGTGCTGGTCGCCCATCGCCACGTCCACGAAGTCGTTGCCGGGCGGCGGGCTCAGCAGCTCGCCGAGCCCGAGCGCGTCCCCCCAACAGGCCAGGGTTCCCTCGGCGGCCACGGCGCAGGTCACTCGCCGCGTTGCCGCGAGGGCTCGTGCGAGAAGTCCAGCGGGAGGGGCGCTCGCGAACTCGCCGAAGCAGTACACGCGGCCGTCCACATCGCGCGCGCAGGCTTGCTGCTCGCCCGCCACCACCTCGGCGAAGTCACCCAGGACCACACCCTCGAGGAAGCCTCGGCAGCGCAGCGTGCCGGTCGTGTCCACGGTGCAGCGGCGCTCGACGTCCTGGGCCGGGTCCTGGGCCACCTGCCGCGGTGAGGTGGGCGCTCCCGCTCCGCCGGGCGCGCACTCGGCGCACCACACGATGCCTTCGTCGGTCACGCCGCAGACCGAGTCGCCTTTCACGTTCACGCCGACGAAGGCGGCGTGCCCCATGTCGGGACAGCTCGGGTCCGCACACTGCAGTTCGCCGGCCATGGTCACGCTGCAAGTGCCGCTCGCGCTGGCCCACACGTCCACGGTGGGTAATGGGACGCCGCCACCCCAACACACGGGCTCTTCGCCGTTGATGCCGCAGTAGCCCTCCCCAGCGGGCTGGGGCGAGAGCACACCGGGCACGGGAGCCGGGCGCGTCAGGCCCCAGCAGTGCAGGGTGCCCTCCGCATCGAGGCCACACGCCGTGTCGCCGAACGCATCCAAGAACGACAGCGCGATGTCGGGCGGCGGGAAGGGGACGGTGCCCCAGCAGTGCGCGCGCTGGTCATCGTCCAACGCGCAGCCGAGCCAGCCGCCCAACGTGAGCGAGTGGAAGCCACCCCCGCTGGGGATGGGGTTCAGGAAGAAGTCCTGGCGGCCCCAGCAGGTGATGCTGCCGTCGCTCTCGGCAAGCGCACAGGAGGTGTTGGCTGTGCTGGCCAGCTCGCTGAACTGCCCGGCTGGTGGGGAGGCCTTGCCATAGGCGTCGTCGCCCCAGCACACGAGCGTGCCGTCGGTGCGCAGGCCGCACGTGTACTGGTAGCCGGTGCCGAGGCTGGCGAAGTTCTCGCCCGCGGGTGGACGCGCCTGCCCGCTCGTGTTGTCACCGAAGCACTCGGGAACACTCCCGCGCAGCACGCACGAGTGTGTCGGGCCTGGGGTGTCCAGTAGCGTGGTCGTGACACATGGGCCCGTCACGGTGGCGCACGAGCCGTACCACGTGCAGTCGCGAACCAACCGGCAGGCGTCGCAGCGCACCTCACCCGCCACATAACCTGCCAGCGCACCCACGGGCGGACTGCACTCGAGACCCGTCGCGCCATCGCAGTTCTCTTCACTGGCCGGGTCTACCATCCCGTCACCGCAGTAGCTCGGCACGCCCGGCTCGTACCGGCAGGTGTAGGGCGAGCACACCTGGCACGACGTCTCTCCGTAGTCGCAGCGCTCCCACAGGTTGAAGCCATCGGGCCCGGGGTCGCACTGCTCGTCGCTCGCCAGCACCCCATCGCCGCAGCCGCCGCCGCCCACCGTGCCGTACACGGGCGTCATCGCGATGCAGCTGAAGACGGGGTCGTCACTGCCGGTGCCCACCTCGAAGCCCAGGGTCCACGAGCTGCCCTCCCAGCTGGCCGGCACGCGCAGCTCGAGCGACTTCGGGCCCTGCTCACCCGCCTCGAAGCGCAGCACGTCGGTGGACAGCACGAGGCCCGTCAGGTTCTCGGGCCGAATCTCCACGGGCGCTGTGGGAGCCGACAGCAGGCGCACGCTCACGATGGCGGGCGCACCCGTGAGGGTGGCCGTGCCTGTCACACCGGCCACCGCCACGGAGTCGATCGGCGCCGTGCTGGTGCAGGTCGGACCGTCACTGCCGCAGCCGAGCACACTGGCCCCCAACGCCACCACCACCAGCCAAGACCATCCCGAGCGGAGAGCCATGCCAGCGACGGTACCCGTGACAACGGAGGATTTCAACGTAGGCACAGCCATCCGACACCCAACCGGCTGGAGAGTTCCCGCTGTCCGCGGTATTCCGGAAGCCGCGATGCACGCTGGCCGCCACTACTCCCTGCGCGAGGTCCTGACCTGGACCCGCCGCGAGCTGCTCACGTTCCTGCTGCTGGCCGCCGTGCCGCCGGGACTGATCTGCCTCGGGGTGGACGTGGCATCATCCCGTGGGCACCCGTGGTGGTGCTGGGTACGGCCGTCGCCTTCGTGACCGGCTTCAAGTGCAACGCCGCCTATGGCCGCTTGTGGGAGGCGCGTCAGATCTGGGGCGCCATCGTGAACGCCAGCCGCAGCTGGGGCGTGATGGTGCTCGACTTCGTGGCCCCCGAAGAGCACGGGCGCACGCACGAGGCGCTGCTGCTGCGCCACGTGGCTTGGTTGACCGCGCTGCGCTTCCAGCTGCGCGAGCCGCGCGCGTGGGAGACGAAGCAGCTCGAGTACAACCTCGAGTTCGAGGCCAGCCACTTCACCGTGGCCGAGCGCAAAGGCTCGCTGAGCGACGAGCTCGCCAAGGTGCTGAGCGCCGACGAGTGCGCGCGCGTGCTGGGCAAGAAGAACCGCGCCGCCGCGCTCTTGACGCTGCAGTCCGAAGCCCTGCGGCTGCACGCCGAGGCGGGCCGCCTCAGCGAGTACAAGCACGTGGAGCTGGTGCGCACCGTGAGCACGCTCATCGAGCAGCAGGGCAAGTGTGAGCGCATCAAGAACTTCCCCTATCCGCGGCAGTTCGCGACCCTGAACCTCATCTTCGTCTGGCTCTTCATCGGGCCCTTGCCCTTCGGGCTGGCCACGGAGTTCAAGAAGCTGGGCACCACCGGCGTCTGGCTCACGGTGCCTCTCACCATGATCATCGCGTGGGTGTTCCACACCATGGACAAGATCGGCGAGGCCTCCGAGAACCCGTTCGAGGGTTCCGCGAACGACGTGCCGATCAGCGCCATGAGCCGCGGCATCGAGATCGACCTGCGCGACATGCTGGGCCAGCAGGACCTGCCCGCGCCGCTGACGGCGACGAACGACATCTTGATGTGAACCGCCCGTGGCTCAGCCGATGGCCATGCCCAGGCCCACCAGCAACGCCGCCGCGGCCGCCGCGCCGAGCAAGATGACGACGCCCGTGCGGAACGAAGCCCCGTGTGGTTCGCGCAGCGGCGGCGGCGGCACGCGCAGCTGACCCGCGACGTCTTCGATCTCGGCGTTCACCTCCGCCAGCGGAGCACGGCTCGACCCCCAGCGGCTCGCCGCTTGGAACGGCATCAGCAGCAGCAACAGCGCGAGCAGCATCAGGTAGGTGGCGCCCATCACCGCCACGGCGCTCAGGCGGAAGGGCTCGAGGTTCGCGCCGGCCTCTTCGATCGCCTCGTCCGACATCTCGCCGACTTCGTTCTTGTCGGAGGGGCAGTAGTAGTCGGCGCCGTCGCTGCTCCACTCGCCGCCACCCGTGCTGTGCCACGCGGTCACTGCCCGTGCGGGGCCGTGACAGCCCTCGCACACCTTCGGGCACAGCACGTAGCCGTAGGCGCCCAGCATGGGATCGGCGTCGGCCACGCAGCGGGACACCGCGATGGGCACCAGCAGGAGCGCCGCGATCACGGGGAGGAAGGTCAACGACGGCAGCATGGCGTCGAAGAAGTTGCTCGGGAGCATGTCGCGCTGCCCCGTGAGGCTGCTGAGCTTCTGCTCGAGCCAGCGCTTCCCCGAGCGCTCGCACACCTGCGGGGCAAAGCCACGCTCGCGCAACGACTCCACGAGCTTCACCACACCGTGGTCGCCGGCGGCGCGCACGACCTCGGCGTCGGCTTCGGCGGCGTGCCCCGCGAGCTCGAGCCCGTGGACACGCAGCAACGCCACGTCGCGTGCATGCTCGGGGGCGATGGGAATGTCCGTCGCGCGCGCGCCCACCACGTTGAGCAACGCCTGGGCGTCACCGCGCCGCGCGTGCAGCTGCGCCTGGGCCTCGCGGTAGGCGCTGTCCAGCTCCAGCACCTCCGGATACGGGTCGCACTCGGCCAGCCACCCGGCCGCGGACTCGAGGTCGCCCTCGTCAATGGCGCTCACGGCCAGCTGGCAGCGCACCAGCTGCCGGTGACCATCGTCGGCCAGCGTCTCGAGCGCGGTCTCGAGCACGGCGCGCGCCTTGAGCGGCTCGCCCGCGCGGCGGTGCCCCTCGGCCAGGGCGAGCGTGAGCCAGCACAGCTTGCGCTGCTCTTCTGCGATGGCGGACGGGTTCGCCCGCGCGCTGCGCCACTCGCCCGTGGCGCGCTCCATGCCCGCGGGCTTGTGCACCTCACCGGCGCGCCAGCCCATGGGCAGCTGGTCCATGTCGTAGGCGTGCGCCGAGATGGGGTTCACCAGCTGGGCCTGCAAGCGCGAGAGACGCGCCACCTCGTCGGCCAGCGAGCGCACCACCCCCGCGCCTGCGGCTGCGCGACGCGTGGGCAGCACGTTGACCGTGCCGCAGTAGCGACACGTGATCTCGCCTCCGCGCTGGTCGGTGGCCACCGGCGCGCCGCAACGCTTGCACTCGAGGGTGCGGATGTGGATGTCGAAGCTCGCGGTGGTCATGGTGTCCGCCGGGAAGGCTCGCCGGTCGCGCCCGCACTGGCAACCTCACTCAATGGCACCGGCGGCTCGAAGCGCTGTCCCCGCTTGCCGCGCGCCACGCGCTGCGCCGCGTAGATGCCGCGGTGACCCGTCAGCAAGTACGCCACCACGCAGACGATCACCACGTGCGGGAGCACGCCCGGCCCGAGCAGCTCCACCGCCATGATGGAGAGGGCCAGGGGTGCGTTGGAGGCGGCAGCGAACACGGCCGCGAGGCCCACGCCTGCCCCCAGCTCGATGGGGATGCCCAAGGCGCGCGCGACCACGCTGCCGAGCGCGGCGCCCACGAAGAAGAGCGGCGTGACCTCCCCGCCGAGGAAGCCCGCGCTCAATGTCACCGCGGTGAACAGCAGCTTCAGCGCGAACACGCACACGGGCAGGCTCGGGTCGTCGAAGGCCCGCAGGATGGTCGGCACGCCGAGGCCCAGGTAGTCACTGGTGCCCACCACCTGCCACAGCAGCACCACGGCCACGCCGCCCACGAACATGCGCGCAGCGAGCGGCTTCACGCGCTGCTCACCCTGCTTCTTGAGGAAGTGCAGGAGCTCCACGAACACCACGGTGGTGAGCGCCACGGCGGCCGCAAAGAGCAGCCACTTTCCCACCAAGAGCGGGGTGAGGGGCAGCGCTGCGACCACCGGATAGGGCGTGTGCCGGATCCCGCACGCGTGCGTGGTGACGTCGCCCACGAACGAAGCGACCAGCGCGGGCACCACCGCGCGAACGCGCAGCCGCCCCAGCACCACGAACTCCATGCCGAACACCGCGCCCGCGAGCGGTGTGCCGAAGACCGAGCCGAAGCCGCCCGCCACCCCCGCGATGATCAGCTGCTCGCGCATCGTGGGGGTCACGCGCGCGCGCTGCGCCACCCCGTCGGCCAGGCTCGCGCCCATCTGCACGGCCGTGCCTTCGCGCCCCGCGCTGCCGCCGAAGAGGTGGGTCAGCACGGTGCCCAGCAGCACCATGGGCGCCATGCGCAGCGGGATGGGTGAACCTCCGTCGTGAATGGCGGCGAGCACGCGGTTCGCGCCCGCGCGGACGGGCTGGCCGAAGCGCTCGTAGAACGACCCGATGACGAGGCCCGCGATGGGCAGCAGGTACACGATGCGCTCGTCGCTCTCCCGTGCGCTCGTCGCGAGGTCGAGCAACCACAGGAACAGCGCCGAGGCGAGGCCGGCCAGCACGCCCACCAGCGACCCGAGCACCACCCACTGCCCGAGCGTCACCCCGCGCTCGCGCAGCGTCATGCCGGCGACTCCAGCGGGGCAGGGGCCGCGTCGACGTTCGCCTCACGCGCGTGGGCGCGGCGCCCGATGACCACCAGCACCGCTCCCGTGAAGTACACCAGCAGCGAGTACAGGAACACGGGGGGCAAGCCGGCGGGGTCGCCGTTCATCAGCGCGAGGCCGAGCGCGAACGCGAGCGTGCCGTTCTGGATGCCCACCTCGAGCGTGATGGTCAGCCGCTGGGCGAGCGGCAGCGCGGCGGCGCGCGCGAGCCACCAGCCCATGAGCATGCCGGTCACGTTGAGGGTCACCACCGCCGCGCCCGAGGAGAGCGCGGCCGCCGCCAGCTTGTCGCCGTTGCCCCGGAACGAGCCCACGATGATGACGATCAGCAAGAGCGCCGCCACGGTCTTCACGGGGCCCTCCACGCGCTTGGCCCAGCGCTCGCTGCGATGCCGCAGCAGCATGCCGAGCCCCACGGGCAGGCCCATGACCAGGAAGATCTGGGCCATGGTCTCGCCCACCGGCATGGGCGGGATCTGGCCGTTCAGGTCGAAGACCGCGATGGCCACCGTGAGCACCAGCGGGATGGTGACGATGGTGATGACGCTGCTGAGCGCGGTGAGCGAGACCGACAGCGCGGTGTCGGCCTTGGCGAAGCTGGCGAAGAGGTTGCTGTGCGCTCCGCCCGGCACGGCCGCGATCAACACGAGGCCGATGGCGAGCGGCGTGGGCAGCGCGAAAGCCCAGGCATGGACGAAGGCGAGCACGGGCAAGAGCACCAGCTGGCCGACGAGCCCGACCACCACCGCGCGTGGGCTCGCGCCAACGCGTCGGAAGTCGCTGGCGGCGAGCCCCAGCCCCATCGTGAGCATGATCGCGGCGACCGAGATCACCAGAAGGAGCTGCGCCTTCGCGTCCATGGGGCGGCAGCGTAAGGCCATTGCCGCGCGCGCGCGAGGCTTGCAGACTGTTCGCATGGGAACGGTGGACGACGATCGGAATGTCGGGACGCTCGTGGCGCCGCTCGACTCCCTCGACCGGCACCACCTCGACGCCCTGAGCCTGTATCGGAGGGCCCGCGCGAAGGTGATCGAGCTGCGGCGAAGCGCGAGTCAGCTGCACGGGGGCTTCTGGGTGTTCCACGCCGGCGGTCCCGTGCAGCCGGTGGGCTTCGTGCCCGCGGTCGCCGGGACGCACGCCATCCTGGGCCGCCACGACTGCGTGGACCTGCGGGTCCCCGAGCACCACACCGGTTTCTCGTTGCGTCAGGCGCTGCTGCGCGCGCGCCGCGTGGACGGCCGGCTGGTGCTCAACCTGATGGACCTCGAGTCGCCGCAGGGCATCCGTCTCGGTGGCGTTCACACCGTGCGCGCCCTCGAAGCCGTGGGTCCGTTCACCGCGTCCATGGGTGGCCTGACCATGCTGTTCGTGCCCGAGGACCCGAAGGAAGACCTGCCCGAGGCGCTGCCGGTGCCGGAGATCCGTTGCATGCAGTCGCGCAGCCAGGCCCCGCCACCGCGGCGCTGGGACCTGCCGCTGCCCAACCCGCCCGAAGCGGAGGTCGCGCTGTCTCACGCCCGCAGCCGCGTGAACGAACTCGTGGGGCTTCAGCGCGTGGACGCCGGCTCCATCATCCCCGCCCTGCCCTACGCGCAGAGCTACGTGGGGGTGGACCTCGACGCGGCGCGCGCGCAGGGGGCGTGCGCCTTCCACCTCACCTGCCACGACCGCGTGCTGGGGACGCTGGTGCTCACGCGCGAGCAGCTCGAGGCCGGGGTGCTGCTGGGACGCTACGACCGCTGCTTCGACCTCGGCAGCCAGCGGCTCGACACGCAGGTGTCGCGCGTGCACGCGCTGTTCATCTTGGAGCGCGGGGCGCTGCGCGTGTTCGACCTGGGCTCGACCAATGGCGTGGTGGTCGACGACCAAGCGGTGCGCTCGGCGACGCTCGTGCGTCACCAGATCGTCGAGCTGTCCACCGAGCTCACGCTGCGCGTGCTGTTCACGAGCGTGCCCACGCTGCCCCCGCCACCGCCACCGCCCGAGCGGCTGTAGGGGCCGGGTCTGCCCGGGGTCAAAACGACGCGGCGAGTCAAAACGACCCGGCGAACTTGACTCGCGCGCTTGGAATCACCGCTCGAAAGGCGGCGCGCGACGCTGGCACGAAGCTTGATGAAGGCCGGCGCAATGGATGCCCCGAGCCCCGAGCAGCCTTGCTCTCCGGACAGCTCTCGTGCGCTCGCGCTGAGCGGCATGACACGCCCTACATGGGACGGCCGCCGCCCGTGGGGGCTGGTGTGGTGCTGTGCCGACCAGCCGCACGTTCCCGAGCTGCTGCTGGGGGCCCAGCCCGGTGAGCTGATGGTGCTGCAGGGCGCCGCCACGTTGCCGAGCTCGAGCGTCACGGCCGACATCGTCTGGGCCGCGCGTGAGCACCCGGTCTCGCACCTGTTCGTGATCGGTCACACGGGCTGTCGCCTCCTGCAGCACGCGCTGCACGCACAGCAGTCGGCCCCGCTGGTGAACGAGCGCGTCGCGCGCATGGGTCTCTTCTCCGGGCGTGACGTCGACGACGTCAGCCGCACCGTCGCACGCCACTCGGCCAACACGCTCCGGCGCGAGCTGGCAAAGCATGGGCTGGCGCTCGAGATCATCACGGCCTTCGCCGACGCGCACGGCCGCTTGTTGGACGTGCGCGT
>CAZEAA010000177.1:0-12159 GCA_964510015.1 uncultured Sandaracinaceae bacterium | reverse complement strand
CTGATCCTCGCCGCGTCGCTCTTCACCGTGGGTGTCACCGCGTTCATCTACAACTTCATCCGCCACGGGCTGCCGAAGGGTGAGGTGCACGGCGGCGCGCCCGCGCCCGACGCGGAAGACGAGCTGACGGTTGGCGCCGCGGTCACCGGCAGCGCGCTGGACGCCACGGAGGCGTGATGCCCTACTACCGAGCCACCGGCCGCGAGGAGGAGGTCTTCCTCGCGGCCCACGCCGAGCGGCTGCCCGTGCTGCTCAAGGGGCCCACGGGCTGTGGCAAGTCTCGCTTCGTGGAGGCCATGGCGCACCGCCTGGGGCGTGAGCTCGTGACGGTGGCGTGCAACGACGAGACCAGCGCCGCGGATCTCCTAGGGCGCTGGTTGGTGCGCGGCGGTGACACGGTCTGGCAAGACGGTCCCGTCACCCGCGCGGTGCGCGAGGGCGCCATCCTGTATCTGGACGAGGTCGCCGAGGCCCGCGAGGACGTGATCGTGGTGCTGCACCCGCTTACGGACCACCGCCGCGAGTTGTTCGTGGACCGGCACGCCGAGCAGTTGGTCGCGCCACCCGAGTTCCAGCTGGTGGCCAGCTTCAACCCGGGGTACCGCCGCGGGCCGAAGGAGCTGAAGCCGTCCACGCGGCAGCGCTTCGTCGGCCTGGACTTCACGTACCCCGAGCCCGCGGTGGAAGCGGAGATCGTGGCGCGGGAGGTGGGCCTCGAGCCGGCCGTGGCGAAGCGCCTGGTGGCGCTCGCGCGCAAGGTGCGGTCGTTGTCCGAGTTGGGCCTCGCGGAGACCGTGTCCACGCGGTTGCTGGTGAACGCCGGCAGGCTCATTCGGGCCGGCGTCGACCCGCGGGTCGCCTGCGTGCACACGGTGGTGGCGCCGCTCACCGATGACGCGGAGGTCGCAGGCGCGCTCCGGGACGTCGTCCACCTGGTGTTCTGAGCCACATGGCCTGGGACGAAGCGCTGTTCGGCTGGCTCTACGACGCGGTGCGGAGGCGCCGTGAGCCCGCTCGAACGCCGGAGCAGCGGCTGCGCGAGGCCCGCCTCGAGCCGCTGCTGCCGCGCCTGCGCTTGCTGGCCAGCGCGCTGGGTGAGCGCTCGCTCGAGGTCCGTGAGGCCGAGGGCGACGGATCCTTCCGCGATGACGTCATCTTCCTGCCGCAGGCGCTGGACTTCGGGGCCGACGCCGAGCGCAACCTGCTGGCCTACGTGGTGCGCGTCGCGTTCGTGACCACGGCCATGCGCTGCGCGCCGTTCGTGCTCTCGGACAGCGCCGATCCCGACGAGCGCGCCATCGCGGCCGTCGCGGTGGCGGACGTGGTGCTGGCGGCGCTGCGAGACGAGCTGCCCGCCGCCTACGAGGGGTGCGTTTCGCTCGGCGCCGAGGCGCTCGCGGGGCGACTCGGGCCGCTGGGTTCACGCCAAGCCGCGCTCGACACCTGGGCTGCGGCACGCTTGGGGCTGCCGCTCGCAGAAGAGGCGCAGGCGCTCGCCGCCCACCTCGACGCGCTGCCGTGGCCCGAGCCGTTGGCTGCGCTCCGGGCGCTCCCTGGCCCGCTGCGCAGCTTCCCGCTGTTCGGGGGCCTCGGGTCGCAGAGCACGGCGCTGCGTGGGGGGGCGCGAGCCCCGGCGAGCCAGGACGCGCTCCCGAGTGGCACGGAGCGGAAGGGTAGGGCGGTGGAGCACGTCACGCGCGTGGAGCTGCCCGAGGCGCCCGATGAAGTGAACCCGCTGGTGCACTCCTTCGAGAAGGTGCACACGGCCGAGACCTACACGGGCGGCATGAAGCAGCTGGACGGTGACGACCAGCTGGCCGACCACGCCCAAGCGCTCGAGGAGCTGGACCTGCGGGAGGTGGTGCGGAGCGCCGAGCGTGCGCGCTCGCTGCTGCGCGTGGACGTCATGCTGGAGGGCGGCGCGGGCGACGTGGCGGACGGCGCCACCTCGCGCGGCATCGCGTACCCGGAGTGGGACGAGCGCCGACGCAGCTACCGTGAGGGGTGGTGCCACGTCCAGGCCGGGCGCGTGCGTCGCCGGGTGGCCGCGGGCGCTGCCGAGCAACAGATGACGGCGCGCCTGCTGCCCCTCCGCCGAGAGGTGGAGGCGGTTCGCGCGGAGCTCGAGCAGCTCGAGGTGTCCCGCCGCTGGCGCTCACGGCAGCTCGACGGAAGCGAGATCGACGAGGACGCCATGGTGGACCGGCACGCCTGCCTCGCGGCGCGGACCACGCCTCCCGACCGCCTCAACCGTCAGCGCCGAAGAAGCGCCCCCTCGCTGGCGGCGCTCCTGCTCGTGGACAGCAGCCTCTCGACGGACGGCTGGGTGGACGACACCCGCGTGCTGGAGCTCGAGATCGACGCGGCGCTTGTGCTGGGAGAGGCGCTTGCGTCCTTCGACATCGAGCTGGGGGTGGCCGCGTTCCACAGCCACACGCGCACCGACTGCCGCTTCGACGTGGTGAAGGGCTTCCGCGAGCCCTGGCGAGCGGCGCGCCACCGCCTCGCGAGCGTCGAGCCCGAAGGGTACACGCGCATCGGGCCCGCGGTTCGGCACGCGACGGAGCTGCTCGCCCGGACCGCAGCCCAGCGGCGCGTTCTGCTGCTCCTCACGGACGGGAAGCCCAACGACTACGACCGCTACGAGGGGCGGCACGGCGTGGCCGACGTCCGCCAGGCCATCCGCGAAGCGGACCAGAAGCGCGTCCACGTGCACGCGTTCGCCATCGATCACGACGCGCGCTTTCATCTGCCGCAGATGTTGGGCGGTGGCCGCTACACCTTCCTCCGGCATCCGCGCGGGCTCGCGGCGGCGCTCGGCGAGGTGCTGGTGGCGGCGCAGCGCTGACCTGACGCAGATCATACTGCGGCCGCTCGCGGGGGCCTACGTTCGCAGCAGGAGAACGACGATGCGAGCCACGATGTACGCGAGACTGGGTGTCCTCTTCGCGCTGTGTGCCGGGGCGCAGGCCTGCTCGGAGGCGGCGCCTGCCGAAGACGCCCCCGAGACGGCAGCGGCCCCTGTCGATCCCGACGCGCTCCCTGCGCCGGTGGAGCGGGTGGACCCCGCGACCCTCACCGAGGTGGTGGCGCAGCTGGGCGTCCCCCCCATGGCGGCGCCTCCCACGGGCCGCAGCAGTCCGGCACGCGTCTCGGTGACGCTCGAGGTGCGCGAGGAGACGCGCGAGATCGCCGACGGCGCCACGTTCAACTTCTGGACGTTCGGGGGCACCGTGCCGGGGCCCATGATCCGGGTGCGCCGCGGTGACTACGTGGAGATGCACCTGGCCAACCACCCCGACAACACGATGCCGCACAACATCGACCTGCACGCGGTGACGGGCCCGGGCGGCGGCGCCACCAGCTCGTTCACCGCGCCGGGGCACCAGACGCAGTTCTCGTTCCAGGCTCTCAACGCGGGTGTCTACGTCTATCACTGCGCCACCGCGCCGGTGGGCATGCACGTGGCCAACGGCATGTACGGGCTCATCGTGGTCGAGCCCGAGGAGGGCCTCCCCGAGGTGGACCACGAGTACTACGTCATGCAGGGGGACTTCTACACCACGGGCAACTACCGCGCGGCCGGCCTGCAGCCCTTCGACATGCAGCGCGCCATCGACGAGAACCCGTCGTACGTCATCTTCAATGGTCGTGACGGCGCCCTGGTGGGCGAGCGCGCGCTGACCGCCAACGTGGGGGACAACGTCCGCATCTTCTTCGGCAACGGCGGCCCCAACCTGATCAGCTCGTTCCACGTCATCGGCGAGATCTTCGACCGCGTGTGGCTCGAGGGCGGAACGCGCACGACGCAGGACGTGCAGACCACGCTGGTGCCCGCGGGCGGCGCGTCGGTGGTGGACTTCGGCGTGCAGGTGCCCGGCACCTACATCCTGGTGGATCACTCGCTGCTGCGCGCGTTCAACAAGGGGGCGCTCGGCATGCTGCGCGTGGAAGGCGAGGAGCAGCTGACGGTGTATTCCGGCCAGGAGGTGGACGAGATCTACCTCGGCGACCAGGCGCCCGAGGTGGTGGCGGCGCTCGCGGCGCAGCCCGAGGGGCAAGAGCCCTTGGCGGTGCGCATGTCACGTGGCGAGGCCACCTACCGTGGCGTCTGTGCGGCCTGCCACCAGCGCACCGGAGAAGGGCTTCAGGGCGTCTTCCCGCCCCTCGCGGCCAGCGACTACCTGCGGCGCCCCGACGCCGAGATCGCGACCATCGTACTCACGGGGCTCTCCGGCCCCATCACGGTCAGCGGTCGCCCCTACAACGGCGTGATGCCCGCGTTCGCGAACCTGACGGACCACGAGATCGCCGACGTCCTCACGTACGTGCGCGCCAGCATGGGCAACCGCCTGCCGCCGATCAGCGACGAGGTCGTGGCCACCGCGCGCCGCGACATGCCGCGCCCCGTCGAAGGAGCGCACCCGTGAAGAACGGCCTCGCGTGGAGCAGCATCATGCTCGGGCTCGTCGGCAGCGTCGCGCTCGCGAGCGCCGCGCAGGCCGCCGGGACGCCGCTGGTGCCCATCGCCGAGGCCGTGGTCTTTCCGTTCTATGGGCGCGGCACGGCCACCGAGGCGGTGCTGGTGCCCGCCTTCGAGATCGAGCGCACGCCGGTCACCAACGCTCAGTTCCTTGCGTTCGTCACGAGGGAGCCGCGCTGGCAGCGGGGCACCACGCCGCTGCTCTTCGCGGACGAGGGCTACCTCGCCCACTGGGGCGGACCACGCGACCTCGGTGACGCCGACCCGCAGCAGCCCGTCACGCACGTGTCGTGGTTCGCCGCGCGCGCCTACTGTTCGTCGCTGGGCCGCCGGTTGCCCAGCGAGCACGAGTGGGAGCTGGTGGCCCAGGCCGACGAGACGCGCCTCGACGCCAGCCGTGACCCCGCGTTCGTGGCCCGCATCCTCGCGTGGTACGGCACGCCGCGCGGAACCCTCGCGCGCGTGGGACAGACCCGCGCCAACCGCCACGGCGTGCACGACATGCACGGCCTCGTGTGGGAGTGGGTGCTCGACTTCAACGCTGCCATGGTGGACTCCGACAATCGCCAGCGAGGCGACGGCGAGAGCTCTCAGTTCTGCGGCGGCGGCAGCGTCTCGGCGCGCGACTCCGCCGACTACGCCGCGTTCATGCGCTACGGGTTTCGGTCCAGCCTGCGTGCGTCCTACACGGTCCAGAACCTCGGCTTCCGGTGCGCCCGGTGAGGCAGCTTCCCATGTCAACGACACGAACCACGCTCTTCCTCTTCCTCGTCTCGCTCGCCGCCTGCGGGAGCAGCGACCGCGAGCACGCGGGCCACGATGAGCACAGCGGGCACGCCACCGCAGAAGCGGTCGGGAGCCACGGCGAGAATGGCGAGGGCGGGGAGCACGCCGAGCACGCGGCCCACGAGCACACCGCGCTGGCCGCTACCGAAGGCATGGACCGGCGCGCCACGCTGCACGACCTCGACGTGGTCTTCACCGACGCGACGGGGGCCAACGTGCGCCTCGCCGACCTGCGCGGCCGACCCGCCCTGATCACCATGTTCTACGGCAGCTGCACCACCGTCTGCCCGCTGATCCTCTCGGACCTCGCCAGCATCGCCGAGCAGGTGGGCGACCCGCGGCTGCGGGTCATCGCCGCCACCTTCGACCCTGAGCGCGACACCGCCGAGCGGCTGCGCGCCATCGCGCAAGAGCGCAACCTGAGCCCGGCGCAGTGGAGCCTGCTGCGCGGCGACGAAGAAGGCACGCGCGACCTCGCCATGGCGCTGGGCATCCAGTACCGCCGGCTCCCCAACGGAGAGTTCGCGCACAGCGCGCTCATCACGCTGCTCGATGCCGATGGCCACGTGGCGACCCGCCACGAAGGGGTGGGTCAGCCGCTCGCCACCATCGTCGCGCAGGCGCGCGCGCTCACCGCTCCACCGGCGCCGCCTCCTGGCGCCGGCCCCCTCACCCCCTGAAGGAACTCCGAATGTCCACCCATCAGCCCGCTCGTCTCTCTCGTCGCGTCTTCCTCGCCCGTGTCACGGCGTCTGGCGCCGCCCTCGGTGCGCTCAGCGTGCTCGGCTGCGGCGGCAGCGAGCCCGAGCCGCTCACGTGCACTGGCGCCGTAGAGCCTACCGCGCAGGCCACCCGCTCCGCGCTCCACTACGTGGACGCCTCCACCGATCCGAGCAAGACGTGCATCGGGTGCACGCTCTACCAAGGGAACGCGGCGGCCTGCGGCACCTGCGGTGCGGTCCCGGGCCCGATTCACCCTCAGGGCACCTGCGACGCCTTCGCCCCCAAGCCGGCCTGAGTCTCGGCGGAGTGGCTCGACGTCTCGACGCGCGCTCCGCCCGCCCGCACGGGAGTGGTCAGTGCAAGACCTCGCCCGTGTGCTCGTGCCCGGCGTGCGCCTCGCTGCGCTCTTCGGGCACGTCCAGGCGCTGGAGCTTCGCCACCACCGTGGCGTCCACCGCGTTGCCCTGCTCCGGCAGCGTGAAGCGTCCGTCCACCCAGCGCGGCACGAACAGCAGCGCCTGCGCGGTGCCTTGGTAGCCCAGCTGCACCAGCATGCCCGGCGTGTACGCCACGCACTGCTTCGCGCAGCAGTGGAAGGGCTCGCGCACGGCGTAGAGCCCCTCGGGCGCCAGCGCCTCGAGCGCGCTCGCGTCGGACACGTGGGGGAGCGTGGTGCCCCCCGGTTGGAAGTGCGCGCGGTTCTGCTTCCAGCCCGCGGGCAGGTAGACGCCGGGGCCGGGGTTGCCGTGGTTGTGGAAGTACACCAGCCGGCCTTCGGGCACGGAGCCGATGGCGCGCAGGGTCTTGTAGATGCCGCAAGGGGGCAGCTTGGTGTCGGTCATGACCGGCAGCGTAGCACCCGCAGTCCCTCTACTTGGCCTCGGCCAGTCGCGCGTGTGCCCAGCGGAGCGCGTCGCTGCGCTGGTCGTGGACGGAGTGCGGGTAGGGCGTGGAGATCATCCACCACACGCCGGTGACGATGGCGCGCGCGATGGGGGCCTCGGCCACGAAGCAGGCCCCGAGGCAGCGAGCCGCGTGCATCTTCCCGGACCGCTCCACCCACTGCGTCAGCTGGCGGCGGAGCGCGGCGTTGAGGCCGGGGACGCCCTTCGACTCGTGATAAATGACATAGCGCGTCACCGGCTCGACCATGGCGTCGTGTCGCTCGATGAAGCGGGCGACGTCCTCTGCCGTGATCTCTTCTGGCCAGAGCACGCGGAGCAGACCGGGCTCGTACCACTCGACCTTGATCTCCACGGGACGTCTCCAGGGGTTCAGCACGATCAGTGGATTGGGGGCCTGACCGTCCGTGTCGGGGGATAGCCCATCGGGGTGACGCCGGCAAACCCGTCAGCCCGCGTGGCGGAACGGCGTGCTGGCGGTCTTGGCCAGCTCGACCAGCGCGCTGAACAGCTGCTCGCTCACGCGCGGCTTGCCCGGGGCCGCAGGGTCGCGGCCGTCGCGCAGCGCCACACCGTCCAGCGTCGCCACGCGCGCCACGCCGGCGCCCGAGCCCGTGAGGAACACCTCGTCGGCGTCCAGCACGTCGGCGCGCGCCAGCGGCACCTCCTCCACGCGCAGGCCCAGGGTGGCGCTCTCCGCCCGGGCCAGCTCCAAGATGCTGCGTCGCGTGACGCCCTCGAGCGCGCCCTCGCTCGCGGGCGGCGTCTGCAGCGCGCCGCGTCGCACGATGAACAGGTTGGCCCCCGCGCTCTCGGCCACGCGCCCCTGCGCGTTCAGCAGCAGCGCGTCGTCGGCGTGGCGCAGCTTGGCCTCGCGCTTGGCCAGCACGTTGTTCAGGTAGTTGAGCGACTTCACGCGCGGGTCCAGCACGTCCGACGGAGGCCGGCGCCAGAACGACGTCACGAGGTCGAGCCCCTTCTCGCGCTTCTTCGCGTCGAACAGCACGATCTGCCCGGCCACGCAGAAGAGGGAAGGGTGCTCGCAGCTGGTGGGGTCGATGCCGAGCGGGCCGACGCCGCGCGTGACCACCAACCGCAGGTAGGCCTCGTCGGCATCGAGCGCACGGGCCGCCTCGAGGCACGCCGTGCGCGCGCGTTCTTTGCCACCCGGCAGCACGAGCCCGATGGCGTCGCAGCTGGCGCTCAGTCGATGCAGGTGGTCGTCCAGCCGGAAGATGCGGCCGTGACGGATGCGGATGCCCTCGAAGACGCCGTCGCCGTAGAGCAGGCCGTGGTCCAGCACCGAGACCTTCGCGTCGCGCACGTCCACCAGCGCGCCGTCCATCCACACCTTCATGTCACTCATCTCGCATTCTCCGTTCGGGCAGCGCCAGCCGGAGCTGGTCGCGGATCTCGTCTGCAGCGCGCTGCACCGCGCGCGCCAACTTCGTCTCCCCTTCGCGCTCGAAGTGGCCGAGGCTGGTGGCGAGCGCCACGGTGCCGGCCAGCCCGTCGCCTCGCGGGATGGGGGCGGCCACGACGGCCACGTCGGGCATCCACTCCGCCATGTTCGTGTCGTACCCACGCGCCTTCGCGCGAGCCACCTGGGCGGTGAGCGCGCGCTTGGACACGAGCGTGCTGTTGGTGAAGCGCTCCCACTCCGTGGCAGCGGCCAGCTGCACCTGCGCGGGGTCGAGCGCGAGGTACAGCCGCCCCGACGCGCTGGCGTGCACGGGCACGCGGCCCCCCACGGTGGGCATGGCCCGCAAGAAGCCGGAGCCCTCGGCCACCAGCGCCACCTCGAGCCTCCCATCGCGTGCGAGCACCAAGAAGCAGCTCTGCCCCGTGCGGCGTGCAGCTTCACGCAGCGCCGGCTCGCTGGCTGCCCGTAGCGCATCGCCTCGACGGGCGAGGTCACCCAGCACCACCAGCGCGCTGCCCAGCTGATAGTCCCCGTCAGCGGTGCGCGACACCAGCCCACGCGACACCAGGCTCTGCAGCAGGCGATGCGCCGACGACTTGGGCGCGCCCACGTGCTCGGCCAACACCAGCAGGCCCGCGCGCCCGCCGTGCTGGCCGAGGGCGAGCAGCAGGTCGAGAGCCTTCTCGATGGAGGTCGTGGGCTGGGTGGTCATGACTCGCGGGTTCTGATATACGGAACCACGGTTCGCTATTCGGAACAGCATGCCGTGCCCACGCGCGCCGCGCAAGCCCTCGTCCGGCTGCCTGCGCATCGGAGTGACAAGCCGCGCGGGACTGGCGAAGATGCGCAGATGGTGCCCGCCTTGCCCGTGCCGCCCGCTTCCATGCCCTCGCGGCGCATCGCTGTGCTCGGCCTCGGCCTGCTGACGCTCGTGCTCGCCGCCTGCAACGCCGAGCGCCCTGCCTTCCGGCGCGCGGCCGACCCGACGGACGAAGCGTTCGCGCCCGACCACGTGCTGATCGTCGAGGTGGAGCTGAGCGACCGCGACTGGGAAGAACTGCGCGAGCAGGGCCGCACGCTCGCCGACCTGTGCTCGACCGAGAGCCCCTACGACTACTTCCCCGCCACGGTGACCGTGGACGGCGTGCGCTACGAGGACGTGGAGATCCGCAAGAAGGGCTTCTTCGGCTCGCTCAGCAGCGACCGGCCTTCACTCAAGATGCGCTTCGCCGAGGACGCCGGGCCGTACGGGCTCGAGCGCATGACGCTGAACAACGACAACCAGGACCCGAGCCACCTGCGCACCTGCCTGGCCTACCGCGTGATGGCGGACGCGGGCGTGCCGGCGCCGCGCTGCAACCACGCGCGCGTCCGCGTGAACGGGGAGGACCTCGGCGTGTTCACCCACGTGGACAGCATGAACAAGCCCTTCCTGCGGCTCTACTTCGAAGACGAAGACGGAGCCCTGTTCGAAGGGCAGATCGGCGACTTCACCGAGCCCCACCTCGCGGGCATCGAGAGCAAGACCGAGGAGCAGCAGGGCCGAGAGTTCCTCGCGGACCTGCAGGCGGCGCTGGACCGCCCCGATGCCAGCGACGTGCTGAGCGGCGTGAGCGGGCGCGTGGACGTGGACGCGTTCCTCACGTTCTGGGCCGCCGAGGCGCTGATCGGCCACTGGGACGGCTACAGCAACAACCGCAACAACTGGTTCGCCTACCGCGACCCCATCAATAGCGAGCTCTACTTCATGCCGTGGGGAGTGGACGCCACCTTCGCGCCGCTCGCCCAGAACCGGGGGCTCGGCTCCATCAACGGCGCGCTGCGCTCCGTGTTCTTGAGCGGACGCCTCGGCTCGCGCCTCTGGGAGCTGCCCAGCATCCGCGAGCGCTACACGGCGCGCATGCGGCGGCTGCTCGCAGGCGCTTGGGACGAAGCGGCGCTGCTCGCCGAGGTGACGCGCGTGGAAGCGCTGCTCGGTGACGACGTGGCGGCCGCGTCGGCGGCGCAGGTGCGCGACTACATCACCCGCACGCGCGCGGACATCGAGACCGAGCTGGACCGCGGCCTCCCTGCGCAGGCCACGCAGCGCGTGACGGCGCCCGTCTGCTTGTTCCCCGCCGCGAACCTCAGCGGCACCTTCGACACCACGTTCGACACGCTGGACCTCGAGGCCATCACCGAAGAGCGCGCCACGCTGACCTGGAGCGCCTTCCCGCCCGCCGTGAACCTCCCCCAGTCATTCGACGCCGTCGCGGGCTTCGACCCCGAGCAGATGGGCGCGCCCACCATCCGCGTGCTCGGCATCCGGCCCTCGGGCCAAGTCCTGGTCGTGGGCTTCCCCATCGACCCGGCGTTGTTCGCGAGCGGCACCACCATCCCCCTCGGCGGCCTCGACACCTTCGCCGTGGTCGTGGAGCTGACCTTCCGCCCCACCGGCCCACTGCTCAGCCCCCTCGGCCTCATGACCGACGGCGTGCTCACGCTCGACGTCATCGAGCCCATGTCGGGCGGGCAGATCTCCGGCAGCTTCAGCGGCGTGTTCTACGAGCAGCGCTGAGCGACGCGCTCCTCACGGGCGAAAGACGTGCGACAAGAGAAGTGTCTCCGGGCCCGTGGGCAACGCGGGCGCGTGCTCGAGCACACAGTCGGTCCGGGCGTTGCCAGGCGTTCCTTCGGAGATCGAACCGTCTCTGCGGATCAGGAGGCGAACGCCGAACGGTTGCCCGCCCGTCGAGCAACGCTGGGCAATGGAAGCCGCGTTCAAGGCTGCGTGTGTGGCGGCGACTCGTCGCACCATGGCCACGAACGCTGGCGAGTCGTCTCGCACAGGCGGATCGCTCGGTTGGCAGGCAGAGCTGCGACAGACGTACCGGACCGCCCGTCCACAACCGACGCTGTCGAAGGTGTTGCCCAGATGGTTGCTGACGGCGATGGCGCCCTGCTGGCACTCGAGGGGGTTCATCGACAGGCGGTTCACCTCCTTCATCCAGACCGAGACCGGGGTCCCACACCCGCCGACGGATAGCACCACCGCGCACACCATCGCCCAACCCCAACGCTCGTCACTCATCCGCGGAGACTAGCGGCGTCTCTTCCCATCGCAAATTGCCGGCAAGCACCGGGGTCATGGCGGGCGACACCCATCAGCCACGCACAGCAGCGACACCACCCGCCACGGCGGCGACGGCCAGGCACGCGGCGGGCACCGGGAAGAAGTAGAACGCGCTCAGCAGCGCCAGGGCACCCATGCCCGCCGAGTTGAGGGCCAGAGACACCTTGTCCGGCCTCGCCGCACGCGCCGCCGCGATGAACATCAGCCCCGACACCAGCATCCAGATCGACAACCCGATGCTGTTCCCATCCAGCAGCGTCGCGAAGCTGCGCGCCGCCCCCACCGGCATCGGCACCATCGTCCGCTGCATCACCTCGAGCCCCGCGACCACGTCGGCCTGCTCCGGAGGCACCGGCATGAACGTACCCATCGTGTGCCCTGCGCACGTGACCAACGTGAAGAACGCCGCAGTCCCGAGCAGAGCCTTGTTCGTGTTCATGCCCGCATGTCTAACGCGAACCCCGCGTGGCAGGAAGGTTCGGCTCGAACCGCGCCCCCCACTCCGGCGAGCCCAGTTGCGCTCCCCCACGCGTTCCGCGAAATCGGTCGGGGGTGGTGCCGCCCGTGCGGCCTTCACCCGATGCGGCCCCAGGTGGGCACTCTGCGTGCACACCGAGACGTCATCAGCAGCCGGGGTGGCGCGGGGGTCAGCAAGGGTCTCGGGGGACCCCCAAAAACAAACGGAGCGCAGCGCAGTGCCGTTTTTCAGGGAGTCCCGGGAGGACGCGCC
>CAZEAA010000176.1:0-12197 GCA_964510015.1 uncultured Sandaracinaceae bacterium | reverse complement strand
CCGTGAACCACGCGTTGGCCATGTCGGTGCTGCCCACGCCGAAGGCGAAGCAGCCGAGCACGCCGGCCATGCAGGTGTGGCTGTCGGTGCCCACCACCACCTGCCCGGGGAGCGCCAGGTCCTCGACCACGGCGTTGTGGCAGATGGCCTCGGACCCGCCGCGCGAGGACTCGCCGTAGAGGCGCAGCGCGTGCTTGCCCGCGAACTCGGCCTGCGTGGTGGCGAGCCCGTTGGCCTTGTCCAAGAGCCCCATCTCCACGCGCGCCTTCGGCATCACGTCGCCGATGAAGGTGAGGTGGTCACGGAAGAGCACCACGCTGTCGGGGTTGCGCAGCGTGGCCTCCTGGCCGAGCGCCGCGCGGAAGAGCGCGTCCGCCATCGGCGTCACGTACTCGTGGGCGAAGCGCAGGTCCGTGCGCACGAAGAGCGCGTCGCCGGGCGCCACGGCCGGCACTCCCAGCTGGTCGCGCGCGGCGTCCACCACGGCGTGCTTTGCCAGGATCTTCTCCACCATGGTCATGGGCCGCGGGGCCGTGGCGATGGGCTCGGGCGCGATGGCCCCCGCGAGGCGCGCGCGGTTGTAGGCGAACAGGCCGCCCGCGCGCACGATGTCCGCGCTGATGGCGTCGAGCCCTTCGGTGAAGGCGTCGATGGGCACGCTCTCGCCCGCCTCGAGGCGCTGTAGCAGCGAGAAGTCCGTGGTGGTCAGCAGCCCGATGTTCTGCGCGTTCTGGCCGTAGATCTTCTCGATGCTCTCGGCCACCACCAGCCGCGCGCCCGCGGCCAGCTCCGAGAAGGGCGCCGTCTCGCGCGACGACCCGCAGCCCTTGCTGCGCCCGCTGACGATCACGTCGAAGCCCCCGTCGCGGATGGCGTCCTGCGTGATGGCGCCGCCCGCGAGCCCCACCAAGCAGTAGCGTCCGAGCGTCTCGTCGTAGTGGAAGCACACCCAGCCGGGCGTGATCTCGTCCGTGGAGATGGCCGCCCGCAGCGCATGCGGGACCGGCCACTGCAGGGTCTCCCCGTCCAGCTGGCGCCGGATGAAGGCGACGTCGTCGGTGAGGTAGAGGACTCGTCCTTGGAGCGTGATGGCGTCGCGCGGCACGGCTCGAAGATTGCGGGACGCCCGCCCCCGCGCAAGCACCCTCGGGAGCGTTCCGCCGCCGTTCGGCGTGTCGCTGGTCGGCCTGCCCCCCGGAGGGCTCGTGTATGCTCCCGCGATGCCCTCGGTCCAGTGGCTCCGCGTGACGCGGACCTGCAACAACGCGTGCCGCTTCTGCTCCGAGTCGGCGGCGCTCGACGGAGCGCCCGTGTCCCTCGAGGAGCTGGAGAGCGCGCTCGACGCCATCCGGGTTCCCTTGATGCTGACGCCGAGAGACGTGGAGGTGCGCTTGGCGGGGGGGGAGCCGACGGCGAGCCCGCACCTCCCTGCGCTGATCGAGAGCGTGGCGCGGCGCGGCTTCACGCCGGTGCTGGTGACCAACGGACGCGCTCTGGCCAAGCCCGGTCGCGTCCAGCACCTGGTCGATCGCGGCCTCGCGGGGTTACGGGTCTCCCTGCACGGGGCGACGGCGGCCACCCACGACGCGCTGGTGGGGGCTCCTGGCGCCTTTCGGCAGACCGTCAGCGCGCTGGCCTTGGCAGCGACGACCAAGGCGCGACGGTGCGTGTCCTTCGTCCTGACGAACGCCAACGCCAGCGAGCTGCCGGCCCTGTTCGAGCTGGCGAAGCGCGTGTCCTGCGACGAGGTCGAGCTCCGCGACGTGCTGCCCACGGAAGACCGCGCCCGCTTCACGTCGCTCCGGCTGCCCGACGACGTGGCCCGCGGCACATTGGAGGACGCTGCCCGCCGCGCCGAACGAGCGAAGATCCACCTGCGGACGATCGGCTTCGAACGCCTCGCGACGAACACCCGAGCGACCGCGCTCGGACCGGGCGCGCAGTGGCCTCTCACGAGCCGGCCCCCCGCACCGCCGAGGACCCCGCAGCGGCTCGTCATCCTGGGCGCGTCCCCCCGCGATCCCGTCATCGGCCGCTTGAAGGTGGGCATCACCGAGGTCGTGGAGCACAGACGGATCCCCGTCGTCCTCGCGTCTCGCGAGGAGCCTCTCGGACTCCGCGAGGGTGACCTGGTGCTGTGCACGGGCTTCGCCGAGGCGAGCGAGCTGTTCGAGCGCGAGCCCCGCGCCCACCAGCTCGACGTCCGCATCTTGGACTTCCACATGCTGGCCGACTTCGAGGCGTTCCGCGCCCGCTGGGTCACGGACATGCGCGCGCAGAGCCGCGAGCGCTGGTGGCCGAGTGACCGACTGGTGGTCATCTCGTGCTTCCCCGGGTACGCGCCCCTCTACGACTGGTACGGGGTGCCGCGGGACGCGCTTCGCCCCCACCCCTACACGGTGGATCCGTCGGTCTTCAAGCTCCACCCCGAGCCGGCAGGCAGCCCCTACGCGTTCTCGGGCGGCAACCACCTGCGCGACATCGAGACCCTCGCCGCCGCCGGGGCGCTGCGCTCGGCGTCCTCGGTCCTGCCGCTGCACGTCTATCACGGCGGTCCAGCGGGGCCGCCCGCGAGGGGCGTCGTGTATCGCGGGAGCACGGACTTCTGGGCGTTCTACGAGACGCTGGCCAAGAGCCGCTTCGTGGTGCTCCCGCTCTCGCGCGACCCGACCTGTGCCGCCGGGATCACGGTGGCCGCCATGGCGATCGCGGCGGGGCGTGCCGTGGTCGCCTCGGCCACGCCGGCCATGCGTGACCACTTGGACGACGGGGTGAACGCCCTCTTGGTGGAGCCCGAGGACCCCCGCGCGCTGGCCGACGCCATCGACCGCCTCGAGCGCGACCACGAGCTGCGCGCGCGCCTCGAGCACGGCGCCCGGGAAGCCGCCCGTGTCACGACCGCCGAGACGTTCGTGGACGTGCTGCTGGGTCCCTGAGCGGTGTTTCCTCTCCGGCGCCGTCTGCTATGACGCCGCCATGACCGACTTCTCGCTCGCGCCCCACCCGAAATTCGCTGGCGTCCCCGGCCCCGTCCTGACCGTGGTGATGGACGGTGTGGGCATCGGTCGCGGCGACGAAGGCGACGCGGTGGCCCTGGCCCACACGCCCGTGCTGGACGCGCTGGCCAAGAGCTCGCTCACCACCACCTTGCGCGCGCACGGCGTGAGCGTGGGTCTGCCGAGCGACGAGGACATGGGCAACAGCGAGGTGGGCCACAACGCCCTCGGCGCGGGGCGCGTGTTCGACCAGGGCGCGAAGCGTGTGCAGAAGGCCATAATGAGCGGCGAGATCTTCGAAGGCGCCGTGTGGCGTGAGCTGACCGGGCGCGTGCGCGAGACCGGCGAGGCCCTGCACTTCATCGGGCTGCTGAGCGACGGCAACGTGCACAGCCATCAGGACCACCTGGTCGCCATGCTGAAGCGCTGCCACCAGGAGGGCGTGAAGCAGGTGCGCGTGCACGTGCTCTTCGACGGGCGCGACGTCCCGGCCACCAGCGCGCTCGAGTACCTGGACCCGCTCGAGGCGCTGCTGAGCGAGCTGTCGGCGCAGCCCGAGCGCGACTACCGCATCGCGTCGGGAGGCGGCCGCATGGTGGTGACCATGGACCGCTACGACGCGGACTGGGACATGGTGGAGCGCGGCTACCAGCTGCACGTGCTGGGGCAGGGTCGCGGCTTCCGCAGCGCGCGCGAGGCGCTGCTCACCATGCGTGACGAGGCGCCCGGCATCACCGACCAGAACCTGCCCGGCTTCGTGGTGGTGGATTCCGATGGGGCGCCCGTGGGCCGTGTGCGCGACGGCGCGGCGGTGGTGTTCTTCAACTTCCGCGGCGACCGGGCCATCGAGATCACGCGCGCGCTCACCGAGCCGAACTTCGGCGTCTTTCCGCGCGGTCCGCTGCCCGACGTGCTCTTCGCCGGGATGATGCAGTACGACGGCGACCTGCACCTGCCGGAGCGCTACCTGGTGGACCCGCCGGCCATCGACCGCACGCTCGGCGAGTACCTGGCGCGCAGCCGCGTGCCGCAGTTCGCCTGCAGCGAGACGCAGAAATTCGGGCACGTGACCTACTTCTGGAACGGCAACCGCAGCGGCTACTTCGACGAGAAGTACGAGCACTACGTGGAGGTGCCGAGCGACCGGCTGCCGTTCGAGCAGCGCCCCTACATGAAGGCCGCCGAGATCACGGACGCCACGCTGCTGGCGCTCACCTCGGGCAAGCTGCGCGCGGGCCGCATCAACTACGCCAACGGCGACATGGTGGGGCACACCGGCCACCGCGACGCGGCCATCGCGGCCGTGCAGATGGTGGACCTGTGCCTCGCGCGGCTCTTGCCCGTCATCACCAAGCTGGAGGGCGCGCTGATCATCACGGCGGACCACGGGAACGCCGACGAGATGTACGAGTTCGACAAGAAGAGCGGCACCTTCAAGACCAACGCGGACGGGCTGCGGGCGGCCAAGACCAGCCACACCCTGAACCCGGTGCCCTGCCACGTGTACGCCCCCGTGCTTTCTCGGGTGAATGGCCTGCGCATGGCCGACGTCCACGCTGCCGGCCTCGCCAACGTGGCGGCCACCAGCTTGTTCCTGTTGGGCCTCGAGCGCCCCGAGGGCTTCGAGCCTTCCCTCTTGACCATCGCGTGATGGTATCGTGAGCCCGGACTGATGCAGACCCCTCTTCGCTCGTCGCTCTTGTTTCTGGTGCCCCTGATGCTGCTCGTGCACGCAGCCTCGGCGGAAGCGCAAGCGAGCCCGGGCCTGGCCGGCTTCCGCTTCGGCTGGACGGCCGCCGAGGCGCACGAAGCCTGTGAGCGGGCCGGCCACAGCTACAGCATCGAGCGCGTGGGCGGGGCCGTGGTGGAGCGCTGCTCGGCGCCGCTGACCGACATCGGCTTCCCGAGCGGAGCCGAGGTGGTGCTGAACTTCTGCGGCGCCCAGCTGTGCCGCATCGTGGTCATCGCGCAGCTGGAGGGCGACGCCGCCACTGCCACCGCCACCGCCACGCGGGCCCGGCTCGAGCGCAAGTACGGGGCGCCCTCCCAGACCGACGGCGAGGGCGTGAACCTGCGCACGGTCACCTTCGAGCGCCAGGGCGAGGGCCAGAGCCAGGACCAGACGGCCCGCATCACGCTGACCACCAGCGCAGGCCGGGGTCGCCGCATGGTGTCGCTGGCCTACATCAGCCGGCGGCAGCTCACGCCGGCCGAGCGGGCCGAGCTCGAGATCCTGAGCGGCCTGTAGACCCCCACCGCTGCCCGGACCGTCCCGGCGTGGAGAGGGATCTGGAAAAGAAGCCGCGAGTGGGCTACCAGGAAGGCATGACGTTGCGCTGGTGGATGGTGTTGGGAGCGCTCGCTGCGCTGTCGGGCTGCAACCGGGGTGGTGGCCAGGCCCCTCCGAGTGGTGCGGCCTCGAGCGAAGGCGTGGCAGGCGCCGTCGCCGGAAGCTTGCCCGGCGCGGTGCCTCCCGTGCTCTTGGCCGGCCCGGGCACGGGGCCCGCGCTCTACCTGGGCGCCGCCTCGAGCGACCCTGCGGTGGGCTACCTGTCCCCCGACACCTCCTTCGAGGTCGCGGGCGCGCTGGGCGCCGAGCGCGTCGCCGTGCGCATCAACGGCCCCATGACCGTGGAGGGGCTCTACTTCACGTCCAGCCGCCTGGCCGCTCGCGTGCTGCGCGGCGGACGCGTGCGGGGGACGCCCGTCTCCGTGGGCGTGGGCAACGTGGTGCGCGTGCTCGGCCCGGCCGACGAAGAGCGTCGCACCCGCATCGCCGTGACCCCGGTGGTGGCGGATCCGCGCCTGCGTGATGGGCTCGGCACCTGGGAAGGCACGTTCCCGGTGGTGGGCCTGGGCGCCGACACCAGCGGCGCCTCGGAGTCGCTGCCCGAGGGCGCCACCCGTCGCCTGCCCGCCACCGAGGTGGGGCTCTACGACGCGCCGGGGGGTGCGCTGGTCTACACCCTGCCGGCCCTCAACCCCGGGCTGACCGTGGAGCTGGTGCGCGACGAGGGCCCCTGGCACGCCGTGCGCGTCGGCTCGGGTCCGTTCCTGGTGGGCTTCGTGCAGACCAACTTGATCCCGGCCGCCGCCACCATGGTGCCCGCCTCGGGTGCCGGCCGCAGCGGCGCCGCCCTGCCGCAGCGCATCTCGGACGAGGCCGCGCTGCCCCTCTTCCGCGTGCCCGCCGGCACCGAAGTGGTCTTCGAGGGGCGCGTCATCGCGCGTCTCAACCAGCCCGGCTGGGCCCGCGAGCTGCGGCGCTACGCCGCCTATTCGCAGTCGGACGTGTTCGTGGCGGTGGACGACAGCGTCGCCGTGCGTGGCCTCGTGTCGGTGAACGCGCTGCAGCCCGCGACGCCGTGACTCCGGGCCCGCTCACGGACGACGCGCTGACCGGCGGCTACCGGGTGTTCCAGCGCAAGCAAGGGCACCGCTACTCCATCGACGACGTGCTCACCGCCTTCGAGGCCTGCCAGGCGCGCCCCGATGCCACGCACTACGTGGACCTCGGCTGCGGGCTCGGCTCGGTGCTGCTGATGGTGGCCTACAAGCTGCCGAGCGCGCGCGCCGTGGGCGTGGAGGCACAGGACGTGTCCTTCGGGCTGGCCCAGCAGAATGTGGAGCGCAACGCGCAGGCCGAGCGCATCACCGTGCTGCAGGGCGACCTGCGGGACCTGCTGACGCCCGAGCCACGCGCCCGGCTGCTCGGTGCGCTGGGCCGGGAGGAAGGCCCGCAGCTGATCTCGGGGACGCCGCCCTACATGCCGGTCGGCACGTCCACGCCGTCGCCGGACGAGCAGCGCAAGTACGCCCGCGTGGAGCTGCGCGGCGGCGTGGAGGCCTATCTCGCGAGCATCGGAGCGCTGCTGGCGCCGGGGGGCCGGGGCGTGGTCTGCTGCGACGCGCGCACGCCGGAGAGGGCCCTGCGCGGAGCCGAAGACGCAGGCCTGGTGCCCCTCCGCAAGCTGGACGCGATCCCGCGGGAGGGCGCAGAGGCCCTCTTCAGTGTATGGACAGTGGCGCGCCGGCAAGATGTCCCCGACACCGTGTGCGTAGAGGACCGCTTCGTCGCGCGTGATCGCGAAGGCCAGCGGACCCCGGCCTACCTCGCGCTGCGCGCCTTCTTCGACCTGAATCCCAGCTCCCATGCCACCACGTGACCGCTCTCCTCGCCCTGGGCGCCCCTCCGGCCCGCGCCCCTCTAGCCCACGGGGCACAGAGCCGCGCTCTGCCGGCTCGCGGGGCACAGAGCCGCGCTCTGGTGGCTCGCGGGGCACAGAGCCGCGCTCTGGCGGCTCGCGGGGCAAGAGCCCGCGCATGGCCGAGCCGCAGCGCAACCCCGTGGTGCGCAGCGCCCTCACCCACGTGGGCGGCGCGGTCACCACGCGCGGCGACGCCACCCACGCGGCGGCCCTCGGCGAGGCCATGCAGGCCGCCGAGAACAGCCCGCCCGACGTCGCCACGCACGGCATGCACGCCTACCCCGCGCGCATGCACGCGGCCATCGCCACCCACGTCATCGAGCGCCTGACCCAGCCGGGCGCGCGCGTGGTGGACCCCTTCTGCGGCAGCGGCACCGTGCTCGTGGAGGCCATGACCCTCGGGCGCCGCAGCGCGGGCGTGGACCTCAACCCGCTGGCCATCCGCATCGCCGAGGTGAAGACCACGCGCGTGGACGCCGTGCGCCGTGAGCGGTTGGCGCAGACCATCGAGCTGCTGGGCGAGCGCTCCGAAGACCGCGTGCGCACCCGCACCCCCGCCATGGCGCCGCTCAGCAAGGACGACGCGAAGTGGTACGAAGGTCACACGCTCAAGGAGCTGGCGGGCCTGCACCTCGAGATCGCGGCGGTGGAGAACGAGGACGACCGGCGCCTGCTGGAGATGCTCTTCAGCGCCATCGTGGTGAAGTTCAGCATCCAGCGCTCGGAGACCGCCGAGCGCGTGGCCGAGCGGCGCATCCGCAAGGGGCTGCCCACCGAGTTCTTCGTGCGGCGCGGCATGGAGTGGCTGGACCGCTGGGCCGAGCTCGAGCGGCAGATCGACGAGCGCAACACCCCCGAGATCTTCGCGCCGCGCCTGGTGCAGGGCGACGCCCGCAAGCTGCGCGACCACGTGGGCCCCGCGCCGGTGGACCTGGTGCTCTCGTCGCCCCCCTACGGCGGCACCTACGACTACGTGCACCACCACGTGCGCCGCTACCCGTGGCTGGGCATCGACCCGACCCAGATGGAGCGCAACGAGCTGGGCGCGCGGCGCGACCTGAGCCAGTCGCGCATGCGTGGGCAGGACCCCGCCGACCTGTGGGACGCGCAGGTGGTGGCCATGCTGAAGGGCATGCGCAAGGTGGTGCGCCCCGGCAGCCACATCGTGCTCTTGGTGGGCGACGGCCAGCTGGGCGACGAGCGCGTGGCCGCCGACCGTCAGCTGGAGGGCCTGGCCCCGCGGGCGCGCCTCGAAGTGGTGGCCGTGGCCTCGCAGCAGCGCCCCGACTGGACGGGCAACGGCACGCGCCGTGAGCACTTGGTGCAGCTGGCCGTGAGCCGGGGCGACGCCGACGACAGCGACGACTAGCGGGTGAGACCGTGGAGGACGTGCGGGGGCGACCCGCGCGACGGAGTGGAGAGAT
The DNA here is from genome assembly GCA_964510015.1 of uncultured Sandaracinaceae bacterium. Taxonomy (GTDB): domain Bacteria; phylum Myxococcota_A; class Polyangia; order Polyangiales; family Houyiibacteriaceae; genus JADJJE01. The sequence goes on along the minus strand of CAZEAA010000176.1, from coordinate 3,569 downwards.
GACGTACGACGAACCAGCAGCGAGCGCAGGCAGCGGAGGCGATGGTCCCCTGCTGAGTCCGGAGGAGTTTCGCTCCGGGAACACCAGCCCGCTCGCGTGGGGCTTCGCAGCCCTGGTCTGCAACCCCTGCCTGATCACGTCGTTCGTCGCGTTCATGCGCGGGTTCGCGCAGCTCCGCGCCATCGAGCGCATGGGCGCGTCGCGGACCCCGTCCTTCGCGGGCCTGCGCGGCGAGGCGTACGCCACGATCGCGCTGGCCTGTGCTTGGCCGCTCCTGATCCTGAGCGTGGTCGTCCTCAACGCGGTGATGCCCGGCGGCCTGCGCCGGACGCCACCCGCGCACGCGACCTACGACTTCTGGGAAGCGCGCCGAGAGCACCCCACCCACCTCGTTCGTCGGGGCGCCGCGCCCCAAGAGTTCGAGGACGCCACGCCCGATGGCGTCGAGGTCGTCCACTACCGGTCGGACGTGGGCGAGCTGCTGGGGTGGGTGCTGCAGCCCAGGCACACCGCGCCGGGCACGCGTCTGCCGACCATGGTGTACGCACACGGAGGCTTTGCGCTGGGCGAGGGAGACCTCCACACCGCCGAGCTCTTCGCCGACGCCGGCATGCTGGTCTTCCTGCCCGCAGTGCGTGGCGAGAACGGCAACCCCGGCCACTACGAGATGTTCTTCGCCGAGGTGGACGACCTCTTGGCCGCCACGCGCTACGTCGCCACGCGACCGGACGTGGACCCGGAGCGCATCTTCGTCTTCGGTCACAGCGCCGGGGGCGGGCTCAGCAGCCTGCTCGCTCTCCACGCCGACGCCCCGGTCGCCGCCACGGGGAGCGCCGGGGGTATGTACCTCCCGATCGCCCTGCTGGACTTCGGTCCTGAGCTCTTGCCGTTCGACATGGACGACGCGTGGGAGACGCAGCTGCGGTCGATGTTGCCGCACGCCGGGCGTCTCCAGATCCCGCACACGGCCTACGTGGGGGAGGACGACGAGTTCATCATGCAGGACATCGAGGAGATCCGAGAGCTCGGAGCCCGCGGTGGCTCGCTGTTCGCGCTCGAGGTCGTAGAAGGCGACCACCACACGAGCCTCGACCGGGCCGCGATCGACTTCATGACGCGCGTCATCCCGGAGCTGGCCATCGACCCTGCGGAAGTGCGTCGCGTCATGCTGGGAAGCGACGAGGCGGCGCTCGCCCGGATGCGGGGAACGCTCTTGGAGAACCCGATCCCGCTCCGTCCCGAGGCACGTCGCGCGCTCCTGGCGTTGGCCGTGGAGGTGACGAACCCGAGCGACCCGTCGTTGTTGCTTCGCAGCGCACTCCAGGGAGCGCCCGACGCCACCCTCCGCGAGCTGCCCGCGCTCGCCCCGCGCCTGAACGACCAGGGTCGCCGAACCCTGATCAGCGTGCTCAGCCGCTCGCCGTCGCGCGAGGCCACCGAGGTCCTCACGTCGATCGCGGCCAGCGCCGGAACGGAGTCCGACATCCAGATGCCAGCGCTCTACGCGCTGGTGGAGCACTGTGCCAGCGGGCGTGCATCACGCTCCCTCGCGACATTGGCGCCGGCCGTGGACACACGCCTCACTCGACTGTGGCCCGCCGTGGAGCGGGCGGACCGCGAGCGCACGTGGGACGTCCCCGACTACCAGAGCACGCGCGCGGATGCCGGGGTCTTGCTGGATCTGGTGGGTTGCCTGCCGGACGCAGCTCAATCGCCGTGGATTGCGCGCGGCGCAGCGCTTCGCGATCTGCGGCTCCGGCTCTACGCGACGATGGCCGGGCTGCGCGTTGGGGTCCGGCCCACCGACGAGTCGGTGCGCGAGATGGCCGCGCTCGACCAGACGCGCGCGATGCTCCTCGAGGCCCTCGAGACGGCGCACGCCGAGGCGCTCTTCCCCGAGGAGTTTTGGACGCGGGAGGCGCTCGCGAGGTCCCACGCCACGGTGTGGCTCGAGTACCCCACCGAGCTGGGCGAGCCGCCCCGCACGCTCGAGGTGGTCGCCGAGGTCCCGGAAGGTGTGGGCCACTACGTCGTGATGCGCTTCCTGGGACCGGAGGGTGAGCCGGACGCCGACGCGTGGCTCGTGATGATCGCCGGTCCGTACCCCGAGGGCCGTCCGCCGGCGGCGTCGCCCATCCACACGTTCAGCGACTTCGAGCGCATGGACGCGGCCACCCCCCGCCAGCACGTGCAGCGCATCGTCGCGCGCTTCCCCACCGACTAGACCGTGATCCCGAGCGATTCGGTGAGACGGTTTCCGCCGTGTGAAACACTGCGGGAACGTGACCCCTCACCTGCGACTGCTACCGGCCCCGGAGGCCGCGTCCGTGCCGGCGCGCGCCGTCAGCCGGCTAGACGACTTCTTCCTGGAATTCTCGCCGGTGGTCGCGCGGCTCGGGCTCCGCATGCTGGGGCGCCCCGAGGAGGTGGACGACCTGGTGCAAGACGTGTTCCTCGACGCGTACGTGGGCTTCCGCTCCATCCGGGACCCGGCGGCGCTGCGCAGCTGGGTCTACACCATCGCCGTCCGGCATGTCCGGAAGCGCCTGCGTCGCCGTCGTCTGCGGCGCTTCGTGGGGCTCGACGAGGTCGCGGACTACTCGGTGCTCACGTCACGCGACGCCACCCCGGAGCAGCGCACCGTGCTGGCGGCGGTGTTCCGCACGCTGGACGCGCTGCCCGCCGACGCGCGCATCGCCTGGCACCTGCACTGCGTGGAGCGCGAGACGCTGCCGCGCGTGGCGGAGCTTTGCGGGTGCTCACGGGCCACCGCGCACCGGCGCATCGTGGCCGCCCAGACGGCCATCGCGGAGGTCATGGGCCATGAGTGACATGACGAACACGCCCGAAGAAGTCGTGGACCGCGTGGAGCTCGAGGGCTGGGACGACGCCCACGTGGAGCAGCGCCTCGCGCGCCTGCACCGAGCGCGGGATCAGCGCCGTGTGCTGCGCACCCGCGTGGCCGTACTCACCGCGGCCGCCGCCGTGGTGGCGGTGGGGTGGCTCGCCTGGCCGCGCGCGCGTCCCGCGGAGGAGGCCCCGTCCGTTGCGACCCGCACCCCCGCTGGGCCATCCCCCGAGGTGGCTGGCGAACTGCGCTTCGAGGACGGCTCGCGCGCCATCCCCACCGACCGCGACTCGCGGCTCGTTCCCGTGCTGGCCACGAGCACCGAGGTGCGCGTGCGCCTCGAGCGCGGCGCCGGAGCCTTCGAGGTGACCCCCGAGGTGGAGCGGCGCTTCGTGGTGGAAGTCGGCAGCCTGCAGGTCATCGTCCTCGGCACGGCGTTCGGCGTGGAGCGACACGGCGACCAAGCCTACGTCAACGTCACCCGCGGCCTCGTGCGCGTTCGCTGGCCATCCGGTGAGGTCATGCTCCCAGCCGGCGCGGAGGGCACGTTCCCCTGCGGACCGGCGGCGGAGGCTGATGCCCTCACGGGTCAGCCCCCTGCGGCGAGCGCACCCGCGGTCGAGAGCGACGACGACACGACGGCTTCGGTGTCCACGCCGGCCACGGCGTCCGCGCCAGCGAGCGGGGCGGGCACGCCGACCGTGCCCGCGCCCGTCAGCGC
>CAZEAA010000175.1:0-12198 GCA_964510015.1 uncultured Sandaracinaceae bacterium | reverse complement strand
GCAGCGAGGCGTCGTTCGGTCCGGCCAGCGCCTGCTGCGGGGCAGCGGCGCCGAAGTTGGGCACGGGCGCGTTGGGCGGCACGTGGCCCACGGCGGTGGCGGCGTAAGCGTCGTGCGCGACCTGGGCTGCGGCCGGCGGCATCGACGGAACGTGAGCCAGCGGGTAGAGCGCGCTCATGGACGAGGCGATGGCTTCCACGGCCACTTCGAGGCGCGACTTGTAGGCCTCGGGCACGTCCTGCAGCAGCGCGAGCGTCTGACCCAGGGTGCCGAGGGCGTTCTTCACCGACGCGCGACCGTCCAGCTCGGACGAAGCCCGCTCCGCCTCGAACAGCGCACCCACCGACTGAGCGATGTTGGAGGCCACGGCCATCACGTCGTTCGGGATGTCCGAGTGCTGCTGGAGCGATGCGAGCGCTTGGCCAAGTCGTTCGCGTGAAGTGCGGGCGGTCTGGGCCCCGGTGTAGGTCATGTGCGGTACTCGAGTAAGTGGAGGCGCGAGTCTACAGAGTGTTGGTGCACCGCGTCAAAGGTCCTTGATGAACACCATGCGCGCGCGGCCCCGGCCGGCGTAGTTCGGATCCTCGGTTCCGTGGAAGCCCAGCGCCTGATGAAACCGGATGGGCCCCTCGTGGCCGACGGCGGCGATGGCCTTGGCCCGCGGCACCCCGGCCGCGCGCGCGCGCTCGCAGAAGGTGCCGTACAGGTCGTGACCCACGCCGCGCCGGCGGTGATCGGGATGGATGCCCACCAAGTGGATGTACGCGGTGGGCGTGGTGCCGCTGGTATGCAGGCCGAGCAGGAAGCCCACGAGCTGGTCGCCGTCTTCGGCCACCAGCGCCGTCTCGCCGAACTCGTGGAAGAACAGCGGGTGGGCGCGCTCGGGCGACGGGCCACCCCACCAGCGGTCCAACACGGCGACGATTTGGTCGAAGTCCGCCTTGGTCGCGGCTCGGATGCGGAGGGCCGGGTCCGCGGTCGCTGCTGCTGACATGCGACGGTGCTAGCACGCGAGGTGCTGGGACAGGAAGCCCTATCCGGGGAGGGGGCTTCTCAGAGCTCGTGCTCGGCCGGCTTGGCGGCGGCGGCCTCGCGGGCCTCGAGCTCCTCGAAACGCGCGCTGAGGTCGTCGGTGGGAGCGACCCGCACCCTGGGCCCGCGCGCGATCAGCTCGAGGAAACGGAAGAGCACCACCCCGTCGTTGCTGACCTCCACCCCCACTCGCGCTCCGTCGGCGGCCATGTGGGTGAGCAGCGCGTCGGCGTCGGCGCTGCTCATGCGCAGCTCGGTGGCCACGTCGGTGACGGTGAGCACCCCGCCGCGTGCTTCGGCGAGCTTCAACACCAAGAGCTCGGCCTGCCGGCGGGCGCGCGCGACGGCCCCCTTTTTGGCCTTGTTCCCGGCGAGCAGCGACACACCGCCGACGCCGGCCCCGGTGACCCCGAACGCCGCGGCAGCCACCGCCGCGGCTGCGCCGAACGGAAAGATGGCCAGCACCGCGCCCGCGCCGAGCACGCCGGCCACGATGGAGAACACGCCAAAAGCCTTGAGCGCGAAGCCCGCCGAGCGACCGGCGGCCGACTCGATCTGCGCGCCGGTGGCTGGCTCGAGGTTGCCACCGAAGGGCTCCCCGCCGCCGCCGCCGAGAATGGACGTGCCCGGCTTCACCTCGCGGGGCTTGTTGCAGGCCACGCACACGTAGCCTCCACCCCGCGCCCGCACTCCGGCCACGGCGTGGCAGTGGGGGCAGCGGTTGTCCTCTCCGAAGACCCGCGAGCAGCCCGGGCAGCGCATGGCGCCTTGCGGGATGCGCGTCCCACACACCGGGCAGGTCTCGGGGGCACCGCTCACTTCGTCAGCCCTCTCCCAAGAGCTGGTTCATGGACGCCTCGTCCGCCGGCGTGAAGGGCAGCGCGTCGAACTCGTCCGAGGTCACCCAGCGAAACGCGTTCACGGCCCGCGTCACCAGCGTGCCGCCCTCGTTCTCGAACGCGCACTGGTAGAGGTAGAGGTCCACCGTGTAGTGCTCGTAGGGGTGGCTCACGTACGAGATGAGCTCGCCCACCTCGAGCTGCACGCCGTCGCCGAGACGCTCACCGAACTCGCGGCGCAGGGCCTCGGCGTCCGACTCACCCGACTCGACGCGACCACCCGGGAACTCCCAGAGGAGTGGCAACCGCGCGGTCGGCCTGCGCTGCGTGATGAGATAGCGTCCGTCCCGCTCCACGAGCGCGGCCACGACACGGATCGATTTCGAGGCATCGGAGATCACGTCGCGCGGGTATAGCACGCCGCGCGGCGGGGTCAGTCTTCGTACTGCTCCACGATCTCGCGCACGGGGCGCTCGATGCGGACGATCGGGCTGGTCACGAGGTCGCGACCGCTCGCCACGAAGAACAGCGACTCGCCCACGCTGGGCACACCGTCGCTCGCGCGAACGCCGCCCGCCGACAGGAAGGTCAGGCCGCCCGAGACACGGCTGCGGAGCGCGAGGTGCCCCTGCATCCACTCGCCCGTGCGCGAGTCCCGCACGCCCACGCACTCGTTGCTGCGGACGTGGTATTCGGTGTTGCGGGTGACGAACACTTGGTGGATGCGGCGTTCACGACCGATGTAGCGCATGATGAGGGCTCCTGGTTGGGACGAACTGTCGCGAACCTACATGTAATCCATGACCCCACCAAAAAACTGGCAAGGCCCTCTTTCCCTGCGGCCGGCGTTCACGCCCCAGAGCAGGACACCGTGGGGTGGCAAGCGCATCGCCGAGCACTATGGCGAGGAGCTAGGGCTGCCCGTAGGCGAGTCCGTGGGCGAGGCCTGGGTGCTGTCGCTCGACCCGCAGTTCCCGAGCCGCGTGGGGGACGAGCTGCTCTCGTCCCGCGTGGACGGCACGCTGCTGGTGAAGCTGCTGGATGCGGCCCAGCCGCTGTCGGTGCAGATCCACCCGTCCGACGACTACGCTGGCCTCGGGCCGCGTGAGTGCGGGAAGCCCGAAGCTTGGTACGTGGTGGACCATGCGCCGGGCGCTGGGCTCTTCCTCGGGTTCCGCGAGGGGGTGGGCGCCGAGCAGGTGCGCACCGCGCTGGCTGCGGGCGCCGACGTCTCCAAATTGATGCATTTCGTCCCGGTCGCCCCGGGAGACTTCTTCGTCATCGACGCGGGCACCCCCCACGCGGTGGGCGCTGGCGTCATGGTGGTCGAACCCCAGCGCGTGATTGCCGGGGCTTCCGGCATTACGTATCGATATTGGGACTGGGGTCGTCGCTACGACGCGAACGGCGCTCCTTCCGAGGGTGGCAAGGCCCGTGAGCTGCACGTGGACCACGCCATCGCCGTGACCGACTGGGAGCGGGTGACGAAGGGTGGCTTCGTTGATACCGTTCGATGCCGAGCGGGCGTGCCGAGCCTGATTGGGCCGGCGGCCATCTTGGAGCTGGCCCGCGGGTCGGCTTCGGGCGCCAGCGCTTTGGGGCCCGGCTCCCTCCGCTCGGGAGACCTGCGGGTGGCTCGCGTGGCGGGCACGGGAGCCTGCACCCTGCCCGACTGGGGCTGGGGCATCGTGGGCCTGACCGTGCTGGAGGGCAGCGTTCACTTTCTCAGCGGCCACTCGCTCGGGCGCGGCGAGACGGCGGCCCTCCCCCACACGGCCGGTGTCGACGTCGTGCTCGAGGGCGCCCACGCGCTGCTGATGGCCGCCCGGCCGGCCTGAATCCCGCGCTGGGGGCCCTGCGAGCCGGTCTTGACACCGATCGGAATGACGTGTCATTCTTCGACCAAGAAACGGAATGACGTGTCATTCCCACTCGGAGGCAGCATGCAGCAAGCGTCGACAGGGGTTCGCGACCACCGCGTGGTCATCATCGGTGGCGGCTTCTCGGGACTGGGGGTGGCCATCGAGCTGCTGCGCCGCGGACACCGGGACTTCGTGATCCTCGAGAAGGCCAGCCAGCTGGGCGGGACATGGCGCGAGAACACCTATCCGGGCTGTGCCTGCGACGTTCCCTCGCAGCTCTACTCGTTCTCCTACGCGCCAAACCCGGACTGGAGCCGCGTGTTCGCCCAGCAAGCCGAGATTCAGCAGTACCTCCTGGGTGTGGCGGAAGAGCATGGGGTGATGCCCTTCGTGAAGCTGAACACGGAGGTGACCGAGGCCCGCTACTGCGAGGACACCCAGCGGTGGCTGGTGCGCACCAACGGGGAGACGTACCGCGCGCAGGTGGCGGTGACCGCCGCGGGTCCATTGCACGTCCCCAAGACACCGAGCATCCCGGGCATCGAGCAGTTCAAGGGTGAGGTCTTCCACACCGCGCAGTACCGCCACGACGTCTCGCTGCGCGGGAAGCGCGTGGCCGTGGTGGGCACCGGGTCGTCGGCCATCCAGCTGGTCCCCGAGATCCAGCCCGAGGTCGCGGAGCTCATCCTCTTCCAGCGCACGGCGCCGTGGGTGCTGCCGAAGCCGGACCACGCCATTCCGCCTGTGGAGAAGGCCGCGTTCCGTCACCTGCCCGGCTTCCAGAAGGCCTACCGCGGGACCATCTATCACGCGCTCGAGCTGCTGCAGCTGGCCCAGCGCAAGCCCGAGGTGATGGACCAGATCTCGCGCGTGGGGCGGCTGCACCTGCGCCGCCAAGTCCATGATGAAGCGCTGCGCGCCGCGCTGACGCCCACCTTCAGCCTGGGCTGCAAGCGCCTGCTGCTGTCCAACACGTACTACCCGGCCATCACCGCGCCCAACAGCACGGTGCTGCACAGCGCCCTCGAGCGCGTGACCGAGAGGGGCGTGGTGGGCGCCGACGGCGTGGAGCGACCGGCCGACGTGATCATCTTAGCCACGGGCTTCCGCGTGACCGACACGCCGTCGGCCGAGGTGCTCTTCGGGCGGGACGGCACCTGCCTGCGTGACGCCTGGGGCGGCAGCCCGCGCGCGTACCTGGGCACCACGCTGCACGGCTTTCCGAACTTGTTCTTCCTGATCGGGCCCAACCTCGGCAACGGGCACTCGTCGGCCATGGTGCTGATCGAGGCCCAGGCGAAGTACATCGCCGACGCGCTCGCGCTGCTGGACGAGCGTGCGCTCGAGAGCGTGGAGGTGCGCGAGGAAGTGGAGCGCGACTACAACCGCGACGTGCAGGCCGCGCTCGCGGGCACCGTCTGGAACGCGGGCGGGTGCAGCAGCTACTACCTGGACCAGAACGGGCAGAACAGCTCCATCTACCCGTGGACCACGCTCGACCTGCGGCGGCGCTTGAAGCGCTTCGACAGCGAGCACTATGTCCTGCGAGGCAAGGCACGCACCACGGCACCGTCGGCGCGCGAGGGAGACGCCCCCAGGCTGTCGCTGCGAGGCGCCGTCGTGGCCATCACGGGCGGGGCGCGTGGCATCGGGCTCGCCACCGCGAAGGCGTTCCTCGACGAAGGCGCACGGGTGTGCGTGGGCGACGTGGACTTCGCGGCAGCGCAGCAGGCCGCGCGGGAGCTGGGTGCGGGTGCCCACGCCTTTGCGCTGGACGTGACCGAGAGGGCCTCGTGGGAGCACTTCATCCACGCCGTGGAGACGCAGGTGGGCCCCGTGGACGTGCTGGTCAACAATGCGGGCGTGATGCCCACGGGGCGCTTCCTGGACGAGCCCGACTCGGTGGAGCGGGCCAGCCACGCCATCAACGTGCGCGGGCCGGCGCTGGGCATGAAGGTGGCAGTGCCGCTCATGATCGGACGCGGCCGCGGGCACGTGGTCAACGTGGCGTCGCTGGCTGGCAAGCTGGGTATCCCGGGCCTCGCCACCTACGTGGGCAGCAAGCACGCGCTGGTGGGCCTGAGCGCGGCCGTTCGTGAAGAGCTGCGCGGCGCCGGCGTGACGCTCACCACCGTGATGCCCAGCGCGGTGCGCACGCGGCTGATCGACGGCATCCCCGTGGGCGGCCTCTTCCCGAGCGAGCCCGAGGACGTGGCCCGCGCCATCGTGCGCAGCTGCCGCACGCGACCCGGCGAAGTCTCGGTGCCCGGGTTCCTGCGCGCCATGCCCGTCATCGAGAGCGCCCTGCCCGCTTGGCCCGTGCGCATGTTCCGCAAGCTGGTGCAGCAAGAGCGTGTGCTCACGGACGCGAAGCAAGCGGCGCGCGCGGCCTACGAAGGCGACATCCGCGCGCAGGGCCGCGAGGAGCGAGACGGGACGAGCCGTGCGTCCAGCGCACCCGCCGGTGTCGTGGCGTGAACGGCGGGATGCAGGTAAGCCTCCCGCCCATGAGCAGCGCCGAGGCCCGCAAGACCGAGCGCCGTGACGAGATCCTCGCCGCGGCCCTGCGGGTGTTCGCCGAGAAGGGCTACCACGACGCGGGCATCGCCGACATCGCGGGGGTGCTCGGCCTGGGGCACGGCACCTTCTACCGCTACTACAAGAACAAGCACGACATCGCCGTAGCGGTGCTCGATCACGTCATCGTGCGCTTCGCCGCCGTGGGCCTGCGGGAAGACCCCGAGAGCAGCGACACCCTCGAGGCCTACCGCGCGCAGACCGCTCGCATCCTGTCGGGCATGATCGAGCTCGGCGAGAGCGACCCCGACCTGGTGCGCTTCTTCCAGATGCAGGGCTTCGTGGTGGACGCCGCGCGCCTCAGCCGCGCGATGGACGCCTTCACGCTGTTCGTGGCGCGCTTCCTGACCAACGGCCGCAGCAAGGGCTTCCTGCGCGCCGACCTGGACGTGATCCCCACCTCGGAGGCCCTGGTGGCCCTCATGTTCGAAGGCGCCCGCCGCGCGCTCGGCCGCAAGGACCCCGCTCAGCGCCGCGCGTGGGTGGACGCCGGGATGCGGCTGATGTTCGACGGCATCGTTCGGTGATTCTCCACCTTCGTAGCCGGATTACGCTTGCTGCAAGGCACATGGGGCACCCCCGGCTGAAGCCGAGGGCAGCAAACCAGGCCTCGACGACCTGAAAGTCCCCGCGAGGGGGACTGACGAGTGGCGAGTTTGGCGGCCGGCCTACCAAGGTTACCCGGACCCCACACAGGACGGCCGCTCCCGCGGCTGCGTCCGGGTACCTTTGGTAGAACACACCCTGCTGTCAGCCACCTAGTCCGCGCCGTCAGGCGGGGACTTTAGGACTATCCAAGCGTAGTTTGCTGCCCTCGGCTTCAGCCGGGGGTGCCCCAAATTCGCGGCGGGCCCGCTCGAGGTCCTGCTCGAAGTCCACGTCCATGCACGCGTCGCTGTCGAGGAACAGCACGCCCACCGGGCCGCCGCGCTGGGCGATGCGCTCCACCGCCGTGATGTACCAAGCGGTGGCCGGGTCCGAGTCACGGCCCATGGCCTCGAGCTCGTCCATCAGCAGCGTGCGCCCCACACCGGAGAACGCCCGGATGCCCAGCGACTCGCCGGACGCCTCGCCGAGCGGGATGGTCTTGGCGATGGCCGTGATGCGCCCGTCCACGATGCGCACCTTCATGTCCTCGGCGTCGTACTTGGGGCGCTGGGCGACGGGCACGAGGATGGGGTGCTGCCCGTGCTGCACGATGCGACGCAGAGTCTCGTTGGGGAACACGTTGTCCGCGTTGAGCACCACGAAGTCGGCGTCCATGCGGTGCCGCGCCACCCACAGCGAGAACATGTTGTTGGTGGTCGCGAAGTACGGGTTGTAGACCGTGCTGACGGTGGCCGAAGCGCCGCTGTCGCGGAGCCAGCGCGCGATCTCGTCCTCCATCATGCCGAACTCGTAGCCCGTGATGACCACGATGTCGTCGATGCCCACGGCCATGCACGCGTCGAACTGCCGGCTGAGCAGCGTGCCCGCACCCAGCTGCAGGAGGCACTTGGGGCGGTCGTCCGTGTGCGGCGAGAGGCGCGCGCCCCGCCCCGCCGCGAGGATGATGGCTCGTCTGATCATGCGTTAGTCCGTGGCAGCTTCTTGGGTGAGCCAGGAGTCAATGGGCTGACCCTTGGCCTTCACGAGAGCCGCTTGCAGGACCTGTACCACGTGCACCACCAGGCTGATGGCCATCCACGCCGCCACCACGAGGATGCCCTCGAGGGGCCGGCCGATCACCGCCGCCACGGTCAGCAAGATCAAGTTCGGGTTCCGCCGCGCGGTCACCAGGCGGAACATGCTGTCGAAGCGCCGCCAGATGTGCATCTCCACCTTGAACGCGGAGATGAACAGCCCTTCCAGCAAGCGCTGGAGCACGTAGGTGACCATGATCACCCAAAAGACGAGGTCAGCGTCCGGGCGCTCGCTGAACGCCGCGCCCAGGCCCACCATCCAGCCCCAGTACCAGAACGGCGGGTGGATGAGGTCGATGCCGTGGTCGAACGTGTCGCCCAGCTTGGACGACGTGAGCGTCACTCGCGCGAGCTTGCCGTCCACGGAGTCGAGCAGGCACATGCCCCACGCGGCGACCACACCGTGAACGAATTGACTGTGGCACCAAAGCCACACTGTCCACACCGCGAGCAGGAAGCTCACGAAGGTGACGTGGTTGGGCCGCAGCCGCAGCGCGTTCGCCACGTGCGTGAGCTGCCGCACGGGCCACGGGAAGAAGTACTTGGTGGCGATGTCCGTGACGCCCTTGTACGACCCCGCGAAGACCTGCTTCTCGATGGCCGGCCGGTCCGCTTCGGAGATGGGCAGCACGTACGGCGTGGCGCGCTTCCGCAGCTGACGGTTGTAGGCCAGGTCCTTCGGGTGGACCACCTTCACGGCGGCCGTGAGCGCCGGGGTCATGCTCTCCGAGCGCAGGGCAGCCACGGCCTCGTTGGCCAGCGCGCCGCTCACATGGAAGGCGACCGGACGGCCATCGGGGAGGCACAGCACCATGCCCTCGGTGGCCATCAGATTGACCACCAGAGTGGCCTCGATGACCAGGTCACCGCGGATGCCGATGACCGACGCAGTTCCCTCCGCGATGGGGCCTCCGTCGTCCTGCGTGGACGGGATGCCCTTGGTCGCGAAGGTCCGCCGGAGCCGTTCCTCACCCGTGAGGCCCCAGACGAGCGTCGGCGAAGAACCGACGATCAACGCCTTCGTCGGGGCTTGTGCGGAGGCAGCGGGCTCGCTCATGGCAGCGGGTGTAGCAGACGTTCCCGCCCGAGGCCCCGACTATGGCGCCTTTTCGGCCGAGTGGCCGGATGCGGGGCCCGGGCTCAAGCAGCCGCCGCGGTGTGCCCGTGCAGCCAGGCTTCCAGCACCGGACGGTTGTCGTGGTCCCACGGGTGGAACGACGGCCGGAAGTAGTCCAGCAGCGGACCGGCGAGGCGCTGCAGGCGCGCCGGCTTCCCGAACATGAAGCGACCGAGCTTGACCCACTCCTTGGGCGACGCGGCGATGCCGTCGGCGTGCATGAGGCGCACCTGCTGCTCGAAGAGCACGGCCCAGAAGATGACGGTGGCCAGCACCATCACGGCGCCGCGCTCGAGCGTGTTGCCGCCGGCCGCCTTGTAGACGTCGAAGGCCACGGCCTTGTGCTCGCTCTCTTCGGCCGCGTGCCACAGCCACAGGCGGCGCATCTCGGGGTGCGCCTGGGCCATCACCTCGGGGTTGCTGAGGATCAGGTCGCCCAGCAGCGCGGTGTAGTGCTCGAGCGCGCAGGTGGCGGCCAGCTGCATGCGCTTCGGCAGCACCTTCTGCACGAAGCCGAGCAGGTCCTTGAGGCGCGCGTCCAGCTGCGCGGCGGGATAGCCGTGCGCGTCGATCATGGCGTTCATGCGCTCGTGCTCGCGCCCGTGCATGGCCTCTTGGCCGCAGAACAAGCGCACCGCGGAGCGCAGCTCGGGGTCCGTGACCTCGCTGAGGTGCGCGCGGATGCTGGCGATGAAGAAGCGCTCGCCCTCGGGGAAGAGCGTGGAGAGGTTGTCGAAGAACAGCGTCACGCCGCGGCCACCGTCGTGCCAGTGCTTGGGGACGTCGGTCTCCAGGTTGAAGCGCAGGTTGCGGATCTCGATGGGGTGAGTCGTCGTTTGCGTTTGCATCGTGCCTTCCTTGGCCACTCGGGCCGACCTTCTGAAGACACTGTGCCCACGCACGCGCCGCCTTACGAGGACAGCGGGGGCCGCATTCTGGTCTGTTGGGGCCACGCCCGGCCCGCTGGGCCCCTCGCGCCGAGCCTCGGAAGGCTACCCGCGCCCCTGCTTCTGGAACACCGCGGGCGTCATGCCGGTCCAGCGGCGAAAGGCGCGCGAGAACGCGCTGGCGTCCGCGTAGCCCAGCTTGTCCGCGATGTCGGCGTGCGAGATCTTGTCTTCGCGCAGCCACATCATGGCCTGCTCGCAGCGCGCGTCGTCCAGCACGCTGGTGAAGCTGGTGCCTTGGGCGGCGAGCCTGCGCTTCAGCGTGCGCTCGGACATGTGCAGCGCGCGCGCGGCCTCTTCGAGCGTGCGGTAGCCATCGGGCGTGGGCAGCACAGCGCGCACGCGCGCCACGATGTCGCCGCCGAAGCCGAGCGCCTGGAGCTCGCGCTCGCAGTGCTCGCGGGCCACCTGCATGGCCGCCGGATCCGACATGGCCATGGGCAGGTCCAGCACCTCACGCGCGAACACGAGCTGGTTCAAGGGCTGGTCGAAGCGTAGCCGCCCCGGCATGAGACGGTCGAAGCGGTCGAGGTAGGCCGGGCGTGGAAACGCGAAGTCGGCCTCGCCGTCCACCGCGCGGCCGGTGGCCACGCTCGCGATCTGCCAGATGCCCATGGTGAAGGCGAAGAGCACCGTGTCGCGCTCGTCGCCCAGGTCCACCAGCTCGTCGATGATCAACGCGGCGCGGTCCCCGGCCTCCACCACGCGCAATGAAATGGCGGTGGTGCGCGTGGGCACGTAGCGCACCGCCAGGTTCAAGCCGGCCCGCACGGTGGCCGACGTGAGCGCCGCGTAGCCCAGCAGCCCATGCGACGACACGCGCATGTCGAGCCCGAAGTAGATGCCGAGGCCGGGCTCGCCGGTGAGGCTCTTGGCCCGCCGAATCAGCTCTCGAAACAGCGGGATCTCGAGGCGCCGGTCCGGCTGGGTCAGGTCCTCCTGCGTGAGCCCGAGCCCCTCCAGCAGCTCGGCCGGCTCCACCTGCCAGCGCTGCACGAGCTCCGTCAGGTGGTGGGCGTGGATCGCGGGCAGCGAGGCGGGGGTCTCGGTCACGGCCGGCAGTCTAGCTCAAAGGACGTCGGCAAATCGCCCGATCGCGGCTTACGTCTACGCCGCCATGCCCATCATGGCGCGGGCTTCGGCGGGAGACGCCACCTCGCGACCGGCGTTGCGCGCGCAGGTGGCCAGCGCCTCGATGAGCTGGCCGTTGCCCGTGGTGCGGCTTCCGTCCGGCAGATAGAAGGTGTCTTCCACGCCAGTGCGCAGCATGCCGCCGAGGTCCGCCGTCTTCTGGTGCAGCGGCCAGATCTCCTCGCGCCCGATGAGCGTGCACTGCCACACGGAGCTGGGCTCCTTGTAGCGCAGCAGCAGCTGGAGCAGGTCGGCGTCCACGGGCATGCCGGAGGCCACGCCCATCACGAAGTTGTACTGCGCCGAGGAGCACATGCCGGACTTCAGGTACAGCTCCACCGAGCGCACGATGCCCACGTCGAAGCACTCGAACTCGGGGACGGCGCCGACGCGGTTCATGGCGTCCACCATCTTCTTCACCTTGTCCACCGGGTTGTCGAACAGCATGGGCGGCCAGGCCCAGGTGTTGTCCGACTTGAGCTTCAAGTAGTTGAGGCTGCCCGCGTTGCAGGCCGCGATCTCGGGGGTGATGGCGTCGATGCAGGCGATGGGGCCCGACACGTCCGGACCCACGGTGCCCGTGGTCTGGTTGATGATGACGCCGGGGCACGCCTCGCGGATGGCGTCCGAGCAGGCCTTCGCGATGGCCGGGTCCCACGAGGGCAGGTGCCCCATGTTGGGCTCCTGGCGCCGGAAGTGGATGTGCATGATGGACGCGCCGGCGTTGTAGGCGTCGCGCGCGGACACCGCCATCTCGGCCGGGGTGACCGGCACGGGGTGCTGCTTCGGGTTGGTGAGCACGCCGTTGAGGGCGCAGGAGAGAATGGCTTTGTCCATGGCGAACATTGGTAGCGCGTGTTAACGTATACGTCAACTGGCTCCTGCATTGGGCAGCAGCCGGCCGTATGCGTCCCTGCCCTGCCCTGCGAGCCCATGACCGAGTCACGACCGCCGCGCGAGAAGACGACCAAGAAGTCCACGCGCCACACCGCTGTGGGGAGCGACACCGCG
>CAZEAA010000174.1:9529-12201 GCA_964510015.1 uncultured Sandaracinaceae bacterium | reverse complement strand
GTCGTTGGCCGGCACCAGCGGGCCGGACGCCATGCGCTCGTGGCCACGCTGGGCGAAGAAGTCCAAGAAGGCGTTGCGGATCTCTGGGGATGTCTTTGGCGTCTTTGACACGGCGGCGTTGTATTCCATTCCGCTCTGCTGCGCGAGTCGGCAGGGCTCACCGCAGGGAGACGCGACGCGAGGCAATCTCGGGCATTCGCCGTCCTCACCGCCGACGCCCGAGGTGGGCTCCCCCGCAACCCCTCCGCCACCCCCCTTGGCGCCTCACCAGCGGCGCTCGACGGCCGTGAGCGACCCACCCGACTCCCAGGGCGCGTCCGGCCCTTCCAGGTCGTCTTCGGTCGCCTGTCGGAACGCGTCGTCGAGCTCAGTCGCCAGCGCCGTGCAGCTGGGAGGCCGATCTTCCGGGCGCTGCGAGAGCGCCGCTCGCAGGACGCGCGCCACGGCCACCGGGAGCTCGGCCAGCGCGCGCTGCATCCGCGCTTGCGCGTCGGGAGACCACGCCCCCAGCGAGCGGTCGATGTCCGTGAGGGTGGGCGTGAACAGCGTGGCGCTCTCCAGCACCACCATGGCCAGCCCGTACACATCCGCGCGCTCGTCGACGACGGCGCCTTCGATGGACTGCTCGGGCGCCATGTACCCCACGGTGCCCACCTGGTGGCCGGCCGTGAGGTGGTGGTCGTTCGCGCGCAGCCCCGCCACGCCGAAGTCGAGCACCCGCCAGCTGACGCTGCCCGTGTGCGTCGTGCGGAAGATGTTCGCGGGCTTGAGGTCGCGGTGGATGACCCCGAGCTCGTGCGCCGCGGTGAGCGCTGCGGCCACGTGGGCCGTCATCTGGAGGATCTCGTCGGACGGGAGCTCGCCGTAGCGGATCAGGTACGTCTCGAGGTCCAGCCCCGAGAGCCGCTCCATGGCGATGTAGGGGAACTCGGAGTCCTCGTCGCCGACCTCGAGGACCTTCGTCAGGTAGGGCGAGTCGACGCCCGAGAGGATGCGGCTCTCCCGCTCGAACCGCTGGAGGGTGCAGCCGTCGAGGGTGCGTCTCCCGAAGCGCAGCACCTTGACCGCAGCGGGCTCCCCGCTCTCGTTGACGGCGTCGCACACCTCACCCATCCCTCCGCGCCCCAGCAGCCGCCCCAACACGAAGCCACCGAGACGCACCCCGGTGAAGCGTCCGGTGCCGGCCGCTCGCGCCGCCTCCAGCTCCGCGCGGGCTTCGTTCAGCAGCGCGTCCGTGAGCATGGCGAGGCGAACCGCCTCCGTGAGCTCGTCCTGGGCCGTCCGGTTCTCGCGCTGCATGTAGCGCCCGAGCGCGTAGGCCCCCACGTACACGACGGTCATGCCGAAATGACCCACCAGGAAGGCGGTGCTGGTGGTCCCCCCCACGTTCCAATAGAAGTCACGAAACGGCAACAGGCCGAGGTGCTGCAGCGGCACCTCGACGACATGCGCCACGATGTAGAGCGCGATCACGCGCCGCGGCCACGGCGAGGTGTCCGTCATGGCCTGCGCCACGATGCAGAGTCCGATGGGCGCTGCGACGGACGTGCCCACTCCGAAGAAGAGCTCGAGCGCGACCCCGCCCACCACGACGTAGAGAGAGCAGAGCGCACGTGTGGACGTGGGAAGCTCCCCGTGTCGGTCGCCCAGCCCCCACTTGAGCGCGCCGCTGGCGAGGTAGGCCACGCTCCCGAGGAGGCCCAGCCAGACGTGGGACAGCTCACGCCACAAGAGGACGAACGGAATGGCCGCCGCGCCGAACAGCGCGTCCACGCCCGCGTTGATGCGCAGGGCGCGCAGGCCCAGACCCTGCCGCCAAGCTCTCAACGACTCGTTCGAACGAAGTGCCGTGCCCACCGAAGTGGTGGCAGCCTACTCCACAAACGGGCTATGACAATCACCAAATAAGGACATGCAGAGCCTTGGCCTGCGCCATCACCCCGCCCGCAAGCGGGACCCGTCGGGGAGCAAGTGCCGCGGGACGGTGCGACCGCGCTCGGACAGCTCGAAGCGCGCACAGCGGCGGTGGTCGGCCTCGCAATAGTGGAGCTTGTAGAGGCCCGCGATGCCCTTGGACTGGAACAGCGGGAAGAGCGCACACGAAGCCGATTGGGGGCACGCTGAGCGTGACGGCGCTGGGGCGGGGACGAGACTCATGGCGGGAGCATAGCACACGCATGTCACCAATCACGGCTAACAGCGTCCCCGCATCCCCGTGGGACCCATCTTGGCCTCCATCGGATATCTGGAACCAATCAGTACCACATTCATCGGGGGTTGGCCGGCTCTAATTCACAGCCTGGTGACATCGCCACCGAGAGGGGTCCCGTTGCCGGGGAAAGCGATGCCTGCTAAGGGACACATTCGTTCAGGTCTCGTCAACGTCTGTCGTGCCGCCTCCGTGCCGCGACGGACTCTCTCCTTCCCTTCCGGGCGGGGCCTACGAAGTTCGAAAAAGTCATGAACGAAGCTGCCCCACCCAAGCCCCATGCGGCGGACGGTGCGTCGAGCGCTCCCGCCGGAGGTCCCCTGGGCCAAGGCGAGGAGGCCCGCACTCCCAAGGCCCGCACCCGTCGACGCACGCGCACCTCGAACGACGAGCCGATTCCCCGCGAAGCCCGTGAGGGCGGTCGCGATGGCGGCGCTCGCGATGGCGGCGCTCGCGATGGCGG
>CAZEAA010000174.1:0-9429 GCA_964510015.1 uncultured Sandaracinaceae bacterium | reverse complement strand
TCGCGATGGCGGCGCTCGCGATGGCGGCGCTCGCGATGGCGGTGAGCGCAAGAAGGCCGGCAACGACGCGCCGGCGCGTCGCCCGCGGGGACCGAGCGTCGAGCCCGAGGTCCTGAAGCCCAAAGCCAAGGCCAAGAAGCGCAAGCCGCGCGAGAACGGCCAAACCAGCGACGACGCCGCGGCAGACCGCCAGCGCGTGTCCACGCCCCCACGCGCCCCGCGCGAGTACCAAGACTACGACGACGATCGCGACGACGACCGTGACGAGCCCTCGCGCTTGCGCAACGCGAACGGCGACGACGAGGGCGAGCCCGAGCCCGCGGTCTACGAGGTGCGCTTCCCCGAAGAGGCCATGGATCAGGACGCGGTGAAGGTGCTGCTGCGCCTCTCGCAGCACGGCTACCAGGCGTACCTGGTGGGCGGCGGCGTGCGTGACCTGCTGCTCGGTCGCACGCCCAAGGACTTCGACGTCGCCACCAGCGCGCGCCCGCAGGACGTGCGGCGCATCTTCCGCAACTGCCGCGTGATCGGCCGCCGCTTCCGGCTGGCCCACGTGCTGTTCCATGGCGGCAAGATCATCGAGGTGGCCACGTTCCGCCGCGACCACGGGCAGCGCATCGACCGGGTGCCCGCGGACCTAGCGAAGCGCTGGCCCATGGTGTCGGACTACGAGCCCATGCGGCTCGTGCCGAGCGCCAGCGCCGAGGGCATCCGCCCCGACGAAGACCTGCTGATCGTGAACGACAACGTCTTCGGCGAGCCGTTCGAGGACGCCATCCGGCGCGACTTCACCATCAACGGCCTGTTCTACGACATCGAGCACGAAGAGGTGATCGACTACGTGGGCGGCATGGCCGACGTGGAGCGCCACCTGCTGCGCATGATCGGCGATCCCATCGTGCGCTTCCGCGAGGACCCCGTGCGCATCCTGCGCGCCATCAAGTTCAGCGCGCGCCTCGATCTGGGGATCGCCGAGGACGTGCTCGACGCCATCCAGGCGTACCGCGGTGAGCTCGCGCGCGCGGCCAAGCCGCGCATCCTCGAGGAGATCTTCCGCCTGCTGCGCGGTGGCGCGGCGCACCGCTCGTTCTACCTGGCGTGGGACCTCGGCGTGCTCGCCGAGATCCTGCCGGAGCTGGCGGGCTATCTGGACGACCGCGCGCCCGATGCCGACCTCACGTGGCTTCGGCTCGCGGCGCTCGACGCGCAGATCGCGCAGGGCGAGACCATCAGCGAAGCCGTGATGGTGTCCGCGCTGCTGCTCGGGCCCTTGAACGAGGCGCTCGATGGCGCACGCAACCAGGCAGCGGCGTTCGAGTGGTTCATGGAGGAGGTGTCCGAGCGCATCGCCATGCCGCGGCGCCTCAAGGACCGCATCCGCCTGATCATCGGCAGCCAGGGGCGCCTGCGCTCCGGGAAGCTCGGCTCCATCCAGACGCGCGACTTCTTCGCGGAGGCGGCGCAGCTCTACGCGCTCGACTGCGCGGCGCGCCAACAGCCGGTGCCGGACTGGGCCATCGACCCTCCGTACGTGGCGCCGGAAGAAGAGCCCACCCGCCGTCGCCGGCGGCGGCGCCGCAACTGACCCGCGCTCAGAGGGCGGCCAGGTCCGCCGCCGAGTAGCGCTGGTCCACCACGATGGTGGGCTCGGCGCTCGTGTCGAGCGTCCAGACCTCCACGTCGGCCGTCATCTCCTCGGTGACCGGGTCCACGTCCAGGTCTCCCGATGCCCCCTCGAGGTTCACGGGCCGGCCCGCGCGCAGCTCGGCGAGCGCCGTGGGCCACGTGGTGGCGCCGAGGGCGATGGGCACCCCGGCGCTGAGCTGCCGCATGCCCCGCGCGATGGCGCGTCCGCTGCGCGAGGTCTCTTCGTTGGCGGCAGCCCAGGCCGCACCGTAGATGACCATGAAGGCGGCGTCGTAGGCGTTGGCCACGAACGAGAACTGGTTGGGGTCCTCTTGGAACGCGAAGAGGTAGCTGCCGCGGAAGAACCCGTTGACCGTGCCCGTGGGCGCGCCGGGACGTGTTCCGCGCAAGCGCGCATAGACGGCGTCGGGCGCAGCGGGCGCGGCCCACAGGTCCACGCTGGCGGCCGTGTCGGTCACGAAGAGCTGTCGTCCGTCGAACGCGGTGTTGCCGGCCACGAACTGCAAGAAGCCGCGCACCTGCTCGACCGCGCCCACGAAGACCACCTCGCCGAGCGTGGCGTCGGCCGCGACCGCCTCGAGCGCAGAGCGCGGGTCCGTTCCGAACGCGTAGGCTTCCACGCTCTCGCCCGCGCCGGTGAAGCGCGCTTCGAGCTCCCCCGCCATGCCGGTCCCGTACGCGTCGTCTTGGTAGACCACGGCCACGCGCTGCTGCCCGCGGGCGCGCAGGTCAGCGATGATGGCGCGCGCCTGGAAGCTGTCCGGCACCGCGGTGCGCCACAAGCGCCCGGGAGCCTCGTCGGAGGCCGGAGGCTCGAGGCCCGTGAGCACGGCGCTCGTGGCCGACATGCTGACCAGCACCAGATCCCGCTCGCCGAGGGCCTCGAACGCAGCCTCGGCCTGCGCCGACGCGGCCGGACCGACGATGGCCGGAGCGCCCAGCACGTCGTGCAGCCACTGCGAGGTGGTGACGGCCGCCTCCGCAGAGGTGAGCGCGTCGAGCGCAGCGTTCTGCTCGGTGGTGCACACCACCAGGGCCACGCGCTCGCGGTCGCCGATACCGCCCTGGGAGTTCGCCAGCTCCGCCACGATCTGAACGGCGTTGGCGCGTGCCTCGTGCGCATCGAGCGAGCGATTCACGATGACCCCGATGGGCAGATACGAGGTGTAGGCCTCGGGGTTCTCGAGGTAGTCGACGGGGTGCGTGCGCGTGCAGCGGGGCAGCAGCTGTTGCTCGCAGTAGCCCGTGTCGAGGCACGCGAAGCCCACGCCGAAGGCTTCGCGGCAGTCGCTGTGGGCGTCGCAGCGCGCGTGGTCCACGCGGGAGAGCGTGCATCCCAGCAGCCCCGCGCCGACCATCGCGGCGAGCCACAGGGCGCGCATCAGAAGTCTCCCGTGAGCGCGAAGCGAAAGCCCGTGGGCGCGACGCCGACCTGCAGCGTGGTACCCCGGTCCGCCTCCCGCCGCGCGCGCACCAGCGTCCACACGCCGAGCGCCGCCGTGGTGAGCGTGGCCACGGCCAAGACGTCGGTCAGCACGCTCAGCCGCCGGTCGCGCGTGATGGCGGTGTCGGCCTCCGGCAGGCAGAAGCGCTGCCCACCGGTGGTGACGCACGACGCGCGCACGTCGTCCCGAGCGCTGCGCACGCGCAAGGCCAGCACGAACGTGGTCAGCGCGAGCGCACCCGAGGCCGGCAAGAGCACCAAGTGCGGCGCCACCGGCTGGCGGGTGCGGTCGCGCGACGCGGCGCGCTCCACGGGGAGTTCGGCCGACTCGTGCTGCACCACGACCACCGGCTCGTCTCGCGTCTCGACGGCCCGGGCCTCGATGCGTCGCTCGAGCGCGACCAGGCGCGCGTCGAGCTCGGCGTGCTCCGACTCGGGCGCCTGCTCCCGGTAGCGCCGGAGGCTCTGGGCGGCCTCGGGCCAGCGACCGCTGCGCTCCTGCGCGTTGGCCAGGTTGAACAGCAGGAGCGGCCTCCCCGAGAGGCGATAGGCCTCGGCGAAGGCCTCTTCGGCCGCCTCGTAGCGCCCGTTGGCGTAGAACTCGTCCCCGATGACGTAGAGTTCGCGCGCCCGCGCGTCGTCGGCCTCCCGGCCCGTCCGGGTGGGCTGCGGCTCGCCACTCGAGGGCTGGGCCGCCGCCAGGGAGCTGACGCTCAGCGGGCAGCAGGTCAGCGCGACGACCAGCAAGGCCCGCGCACCGCGGGTCCGGGGAGCGACCGCGCTCACGGCAGCCGTCGCGCTCACGGGCTGTCGTCCCACGGGTCGCGGTTGTCGGTGTGCCGCTCGGGCGTGGTCTCCATGCCCGCGCTCGGATCCATGGTGACGGGAGGTGCCGTGACGGCCCCGCTCGGCCGGCTCCCCTCGCTGCGTGGGCGCTCGCCGCCGGCGGGAGCGGTCACCACCGAGGGCGCGTGGGCGTCGGCGGTCTCGCGCTCCAGCACCACGTTCACCTCGCGCTGCGCCGACGACACCCGCAGCGTGCGCGCGGTGTAGCCCGTCATGCTCAGCGTGAGCGACCAGCGATCCTCGGGCGCGAGCAGCAGGCGCGCGGGCGTGTTGCCGAGGTCTTCTTCACCACGGGACACGCGCGCGCCGGGGGGCGTGGAGCGCACCCAGACCTCCACGCGCCCGAGCCCGGCTCGGAGCGTCTCGGCCGACTCGTCGGTGGCGGAGGCCGGCCGCGAGCTGCCCACGCGCGCCGCCTCGAGCGAGGCGTTCTGACGCTGCCGGAAGACGAGGCCCCCGAGCACCACGAGCGCGGTCAGCGCGAGCAAGAGCGGAACGGCGATGCGCCGCTCGGGCGGAGCCACGGTGCTCACGTTGGCGTCGTGCAGCTTCACGCGCGTGTCGGTGAGCGACTCGGTCCAGTCCTTCGAGGGAAGCCGCCCGAGGGGGCTCGAGTTGGTGCGCACGAGGCTGCGCGAGCCCGACAGCGTGAAGTCGTCGCCCATGGCTTCCTGCATGGCCACGGAGACATCTTCCATGGACGCGTAGCGCTCGGAGGGCAGCTTTCCGAGGCACCGGAAGACCACCTTCTCGAGCTCCGGCGGGACGTTCAGGTTCGGGTCCACGTCGGCCATGGCCGGGGGCTTCACGTTGATGTGCGCCGCCATCAGCACGTAGGCCGACTCCGAGTCGAACGGCGGCTGCCCCGTGAGCGCGTGGTACATGCATGCGCCGAGCCCGTAGACGTCGCTCGCGGCCGTGACCTCGCTGCCCGCCACCTGCTCCGGTGACATGTAGCGCGGTGTCCCGATCAGCGCGCCGCTGCGGGTCTGGCTGGTGTCCTGACCCTGCTTCACCAGCCCGAAGTCGACCACCTTCACGAACTCCCGCTCGCTGCCGCGCTGCGTGAGCATGATGTTCGACGGCTTCAGGTCGCGGTGCACCATGCCGCGCCCGTGCGCCTCGGCGAGCGACCCACACACCTGGGCCATGATGCGCACCACGGTCTCCGGGCGCAGGGGTCCGCCATGCTCGATGCGCTCGGCGAGCGTCTGCCCCTCGATCAGCTCCATGACCATGTAGAGCAGCCCGTCGCGCTCCATGCCGTAGTCGTGGATGACGATGGTGTTGGGGTGGGTCAGCTTCGCCGCCGAGGCCGCCTCCAACACGAAGCGCCTCCGAAAGTCGTCGATGACGGCCTCGCTGCTGCCGGTCTCCACCAGCCGACCGAGGTCGAGCACCTTGAGCGCCACCTCGCGCTCGAGCGCCAGCTGCAGACCGCGGTACACGCGCCCCATGCCCCCGCGAGCCAACAGCGACACCACGCGGTACTTGTCCGCAATGGTCGCGCCGAGGAGAGGGTCGCTATCGCGGTTGTATGCGGTGGCCATGCAGAGGCTCGGATTCCCCGGACTGTACCCCATCTAGCGTGACGAAGGAGCCCCTGCTACCACGAGCGCCCATGCCGCCTCGCGTGACGCGCATCTATTCCTGGAACGTGAACGGCCTGCGCGCGTGCGCCGGCAAGGGCTTCCTCGACTGGCTCGAGAACGCGAAGGCCGACGTGGTGGGCCTGCAGGAGACGCGCGTCACCGTCGAGCAGCTGACGGACGACCTGCGCGCGCCGAAGCGCCTGCACACCCACTTCGTGTCCGCAGAGAAGCTCGGCTACTCGGGGGTGGCGCTGTACGCCAAGCGCCCGTTCGACCGCGTGACCGCATCCCTGGGCGTGCCCGAGTTCGACGCCGAGGGGCGCGTGCAGATCGCCACGCTGGGCGCGCTGACCATCGCCAACGTCTACTTCCCGAACGGCAACGGCAAGGAGCGCGACAACAGCCGCGTGCCCTTCAAGATGGCGTTCACGCAGCGCTTGTTCGACACGCTCGAGCCGCTGCGTGTGAATGGCGGCCGGGTGATCGTGATGGGCGACTTCAACACCGCGCCGCAGGCCATCGACCTCGCGCGCCCGAAGACCAACCTGAAGACCAGCGGCTTCCTGCCCGAGGAGCGCGAGCAGCTGAGTCAGATCCTCGCCTCGGGCTGGGTGGACTCCTTCCGCCACGGGAACCCCGACGGCGAGCACTACACGTGGTGGAGCCAGCGCTTCGGGGTGCGTGAGAAGAACGTGGGCTGGCGGATTGATCTGGCGTTCGTGTCGGAAGGGGTGATGCCGTTCCTGCGAAGCGCTAGGATTCACCCGGACGTGATGGGCTCGGACCACTGTCCCATCAGCCTCGAGCTGGACTCCGCCGTCCTCGTGTAGAAAGAGACCCCGCCGACCCCCGCATCGAAGTCGGCCCCCGCATGGAAATCTACGGCAACACCTCGGGCCTAGCGCCCTCCGAGACCAAGGCCCTCGAGCGCATCTACCAGCGCCGCCTGCCGTTCGACAAGCTCACCACCACCGAGCTGACCCGCGACCTGGTGTCCATCAGCCACGCCACGGGGCGGCAGGTGGGCGTGCTGGCCGATCGCGCCGGCACCATCCACCACGTCATCATCGGCGACGCGTCGCGCTTGATGCTGCCGGACGTGGGTCGCCTGCGCGCGGGCAGCGGGCGCCTGCGTGGCCTGCGCCTGATCCACACCCACCTGTACGACGAGCCGCTCACGCGCGATGACCTGGTGGACCTCACGCGCCTGCGCCTCGACATGGTGGCGGCCATCTGCCTCGCGCCCGGCGAAGACCGCGCGCTGTCGGTCTACTACGGGCACAACATCCCCGTGGCGGAGGGCAGCAGCGACGCGCCCTTCCGCACGTTCGGGCCCATCCCCTATGCCAAGCTGGACGCCAACCCGGCGGACATCGTGCCCGCGCTCGAGGCCGAGTTCGCGCGCAGCAGCAAGGCCCGCAAGGTCACGGGCAAGG
Organism: uncultured Sandaracinaceae bacterium; assembly: GCA_964510015.1. Classification (GTDB taxonomy): domain Bacteria; phylum Myxococcota_A; class Polyangia; order Polyangiales; family Houyiibacteriaceae; genus JADJJE01. The sequence goes on along the minus strand of CAZEAA010000174.1, from coordinate 2,464 downwards.
ACGGCCGCGCCATCCTGATGCACGTGTGCGAGAAGAAGCACGCGCGACAGGCCGAGGACTCGCTGCGCGAGCTGCAAGAGCTCGCCCGCACGGCCGGCGTGGAGGTGGCCGACAGCATCACGCAGGTGCGTGAGCGCATCGACCCGAAGTTCGTGATGGGCCGCGGCAAGCTCGACGACGTGGTCATCCGCGCCATGCAGCTGGACGCCGAGGTGCTGATCTTCGACCGGGAGCTCGGCCCCGCGCAGGCCGCCGCCATCGCGCATCTGACCGACTTGAAGGTGCTGGACCGCACGCAGCTCATCCTCGACATCTTCGCGCAGCGCGCCGAGAGCAACGACGGCAAGCTGCAGGTGGAGCTGGCGCAGATGAAGTACCTCCTGCCGCGCCTCGGCCAGAAGGACGACTCGCTCTCGCGCCTGACCGGCGGCATCGGCGGGCGCGGGCCGGGTGAGACCAAGCTCGAGATCGGGCGGCGCCGCGCGCGTGACCGCATCGACCGGCTGAACCGCGACCTCAAGCACCTCTCGAAGCAGCGCAAGCAGCGGCGCCACAAGCGCAACCAGAGCGGCGTCGCGGTCGTGGCCGTCGTCGGCTACACCAACGCGGGCAAGAGCACGCTGCTCAACACGCTCACCGGCAGCAACGTCATCGCCGAGGACAAGCTCTTCGCCACGCTGGACACGCGCGCGCGGCGCATGCGGCTGCCCTCCGGACGCGAGCTGGTGCTGACCGACACGGTGGGCTTCATCCGCGACCTGCCGAAGGACCTCTTCGCCGCGTTCAAGGCCACGTTCGAGGAGGCCCAGGACGCGGACCTCTTGCTGCACGTGGTGGACACCAGCGACCCCGGCTGGGACGAGCACGTGGCCACCACCGAAGAGCTGCTCACGCGCTTGGAGCTCGACCGCGTGCCGCGCCTGATGGTGTTCAACAAGGCGGACCGCTTGGACCCCGGTGTGGTCGCTCACATGGCCGAGGTACGAGGCGCCACCTACGCCACAGCCACCGACAGCGCCGGGGTGCAGCCCCTGATCGCGCGCCTCGAGCGCGAGCTCCGCGAGCTGGAAGAGAAACAGTACGGGGTGGGCAGCCCTCCCCGAGAAGATGCCTGACGAAGCCTGAGCTAGCCCCCTGTGGATTTCCGAGGCAGCCTTCGGCCGTGAATCGCTTCCCGCTCCGCCTCGTTCCTCTCGCATCGCTCTTCCTGGTCTTGCTGGGGGTGCTCGCGCCTGGCCTCGGGTGCACGCCGCAGGGCGACACCGGCATCGGCCCCGAGGGCTACTCCGACAACTTCGACCGCGCGCAGCTGGGCCCCGACTGGAACGTGACCGGCGGCGCTTGGCGCTTGGTGGAAGGCGGTCTGCGCATTCGCGACGCCCGCAACCATCCGCTCTGGCTGCGCCGGACGTTGCCGCGGGACGTGCGCGTGGAGTTCGACGCGACCACCGACACCCACGACATCAAGGTGGAGATCTTCGGGGACGGCGTGTCGCACGCGCTGAGCGAGTCGTACACGGCCACCAGCTACGTGGTGATCTTCGGCGGCTGGAACAACCAGCACAACGTCCTCGCGCGCATGGACGAGCACGCGGAGGACCGCGTGATGGGGGCGTCCCTGAGGGTCCAGCCGAACCACACCTACCACTTCGTGATCGAGCGACGCGGCTCGGTGATCAGCGTGGACGTGGACGGTCAGCGTTTGATGTCACTGGACGACCCCGAGCCGCTCGCGGGCCGCGGCCACGATCACTTCGGCTTCAACAACTGGTCGTCTGACGTGACCTTCGACAATTTGCGCATCCTGCCGCTATGATGCCGAAAGGTTCATGGAAGCCCCCGAGTTCGATGCGACGCTGAAGGATCTCGAGACCCGTCTCGACCGACTGAAAGCCCTGTACGAGATGTACTTCCAGGGCATCGAGCGCATGGAGCCGGCCGTGCCACGCAAGCAAGTCGAGCGCATGTTCGAGCTGCTGCGCCGTGATCAGCCGCGCTCCACGCACCTGCGCTTCCGCTACCAGTCGCTCCTCCAGCGGTACACCACGCTCACGACCTACTGGCGGCGCGTCACCCGCCAGATCGAGGAGGGCACATACAAGCGCGACATCCAGAAGCTGAAGCGCAAGGACGCCACGCGCGACGCGCGGGGGAAGCGCGAGCAAGAGGGTGCCGAGAAGGGGGTCTACGAGCTGGACGTCGACGTGGACCTCGACACCGAGGACCTGAGCAGCTTGCTGAACGATCCGGAGCTGGACGCGGCGTTCGCCAACCTGGAGCGGGCTCCCGTCCCGACCCCCGCGGCCGCCACGGCGCCCAAGGTGGCCACGTTCGGGAAGCCGACCGAGCGCCGAAGGCGGTCTGGAGACGAGGCCGGTCCGGTGGCGGGCGCTCCGCCGTCGGCGCCCATGGCCGCCGCTGCCCCGGCCGCCGCGCCGCGCCCCGTGCAAGCCCCGGCCACCCC